>NZ_JBJODK010000005.1:0-336165 GCF_045900275.1 Clostridioides sp. GD02367
AAGAGAATGATATTATTTGCATAGAGGATTTACAAGTAAAGAATATGACTAGAAATAGTAAACTATCTCGCTTAATTTCTGATGTGTCATGGTCAGAATTTATTCGTCAATTAGAATATAAGGCTAATTGGTATGGTAGACAAATTGTAAGGGTAGGTAAATTCTTTGCAAGTTCACAAATATGTAATAAATGTGGGTACAAAAACGAGGAAATGAAGAATTTAAGTATAAGAGAATGGATTTGTCCTTGTTGTAATGTAACTCATGATAGAGATATAAATGCAAGTATAAATATATTAAAAGAAGGACTAAGACTAATAACAGTTTAAAATAGATAACGTATGTAAGAACCGTAGGAACTACGGGGATAGCCTGTGGAGAATTGGTAAGACATATTTCAGTATGCAAAATTCTATGAAACAGGAACCCTGTGACTTTAGTCATGGGAGGTTCAGAAATTAGCAGGAGGAATTTTTTGCATGATAAAGCTCACAGATGAAGAATTTATAATTCTTGTAAACCATATAAAAAAAGAATATGGTATTGATTTAAGCAAAAAAAGAGCACTAATTGAAGGTCGGTTATATAATACAATGATAGAGAAAAAATTTAGTTCTTTTAGTCAGTATATGAATATATTATTTAAAGATAAGACAGGAAATGAGGCTATAAACTTAATAAATAGATTGAGTACCAATCATACATTTTTTATGAGAGAACCTCAACATTTTGAATTTATACATGATAATATCCTTCCTTTTTGGGAAGAAAACAATAAATTAAGAAACTTAAATATATGGAGTGCAGGTTGTTCTAGTGGAGAAGAAGCGTATTCAATAGCTATGACTTTAGATGATTATTTTGGACATAATAAAAAATTGTGGAATATTAAGATTATAGCTACTGATATTTCAATGAATTCACTTGAAAAAGCTAAGAGAGCTACATATACAGAATTAAATGTTAATAATGTTCCTGATTTGTGGAAGAAGAAGTATTTTATAGATAATAAAGATGGTACATTTAAAATTTGTGATAAGATTAGAAAAAGCGTAACTTTTAAGCCCTTCAATCTAATGAACGATTTCTCATATCAACATTTTGATTTGATTTTTTGTAGAAATGTTATGATTTATTTCGATTTAAAAACTAGAGAAGAACTCATAAATAAATTTTATAGTGTAACTAAAAAAGATAGCTTTTTATTTGTAGGTCATGCAGAGATAATTAACAGAAGCAATACCAAATATAAATACGTAAGACCTGCTGTCTATAAAAAATAAAAGAGTATTTCTGATATATGACTTTGTGGAGGCGGTAATGTGGAACATTTTAATAATATGGTAATTGCTATAGGTGCATCTGTAGGTGGCACAGAGGCGATACTTGAAATTATAAAAGACTTGCCAAAATCGACACCAGGAGTTGTTGTAGTTCAACATATGCCGGCTATATTTACTGATATGTATGCACAACGGCTTGACAAGCAGTGTGTTATGAATGTAAGAGAAGCTAAAAATAATGATAGAGTAGAACGAGGAAATGTGTTAATCGCACCTGGGGGCTATCAGATGAAATTACATGTGAATAAAGATGGGTATTATGTAACTTGTAAAAAAGGTGAAAAAGTAAGTGGTCATTGTCCATCAGTAGACGTTTTATTTGATTCAGTTGCAGAAGTAGCAGGTAAAAATTCAATAGGCATAATACTTACAGGGATGGGTTCTGATGGTGCAAATGGACTTTTAAAAATGAGAGAAAAGGGTTCATTTACTATTGGACAAGATGAAAAATCTTGCATAGTATATGGAATGCCAATGGTGGCTTTTGATAGGGGTTCTGTTGTATTACAATTGCCACTTGCTGAAATTTCAAACTGTTTGATTAGACATCTTAATATTTAAAAACGAAAAGATTAATTTTTTGTAAATAAAAAATTAATCTTTTATTAAATTATATGGATAAAAAACCCTAGAAACTCCAAATATAATAAGAGAGATTTATATTTAGGAGGAAAATGATAATATGAAATTTTTTAAAGGCGATATGAAAGCTAAAGTTTTAAGATATGTATTTGTTTTAACCTTGACTATAATAGCTGTTTTAGCAATTAAACATGACCATATATATAATAATTTAGGGAAAGATGCTTCGATTAATTTAGATAGAAATAAAGAAGCAGTAAGTGTTATGAATAATCAATCATTACCAAAGGATACTACAAGTAGCAAACAAACTTTATCAGTAAGTACAATAGGAAGTAAAACAATAGTGAAAAATGATGAATATCTAGAAAGTACTATAAATATGCCTATAATAACAAATTCAAATAAGATTGTTGAAAGGTCTACAAATGATAAAATAAAAAATGATATCTTTGAATTTTATAATAAATCATACACAGAAGCAAAGCAATATCTTAAGGATAATCCTGATGAAGAAAATAAGTTTGTTGCAAATGTAGATTTTGAACTTAAAAAGAATACTGACTCTGCTCTTAGTATAAAAGTAAGATATTATACTTATAGTGGCGGTGCACATGGATTTTATCAAGATATAGCATACAACGTGGATATGAGAACGGGAAAATTTTTAGAACTAATGGACTTATTTAAAGATAACACTAAATACAAGGAAGTTATAGATGAAGAAATTAAAAGACAAATAACTGAGCTGGAAAAAAAGGACAAAGAAAATATCGGAATATACAATTTTAAAGGTATAAAAGAGAATCAAAATTTTTATTTGCAGGATGAGAATTTAGTTATGTATTTTGATTTATATGATATAACTCCATATGCAGCAGGAATACCAGAATTTTCAATAAACAAAAAATTAATAAGCTATATGTTAAAACCAGAATATGTAGATTTATTTAATTTGAAATAGAAATTTAAATTAAATGTTATGCTATAATATCTAGCATAGAGATTTATTAAAATTGGGGGTATAAAAATGCTACTTTTAAAAAAAGACGACATAAAAAAAGTATTTACAATGAGAGATGCAATTGAGGCTGATAAGGAAGCTTTTAGAATTTATTGTGAAGGAAAAAGTGTAAATCCTTTGAGAACCAATATACCAGTTCCAAGCCAAGATGCTAGTATGTTATTTATGCCAGGATATGTAGAAGAACTGGGATGTGGGGGAATAAAAATTGTATCTGTATTTCCTAAAAATGCTCAAAAAGGTAAACCAGTAATTCCAGCAACAGTATTACTATTAGATGGTGAAACTGGAGAAGTGAGTGCAGCTTTAGATGGAACTTATGTAACTCAGATTCGTACTGGGGCAGCATCTGGAGCAGCTATAGATGTATTGGCTAAAAAAGATTCTAAGATTGGGGCTTTGATTGGTCTAGGAGGACAAGGAGAACCACAACTTGAAGCTATGATAGAAGCTAGAGATTTGGATGAAGTAAGAGTGTTTAGTAGAAATAAGGAAAGTAGAGAAAAATTTGCAGAAGAAATGAATTTAAAATTAAGTAAATATAACACTAAAATAATTGCAGTTGAATCATCTGATGAAGCTATAGACAATGCAGATGTAATAGTCCTAGCTACTCCATCAAAACAGCCTGTACTTAACGGAAACTTAGTAAAAAAAGGAGCTTTAATAAGTGCAGTAGGTTCATATATGCCAGATATGCAAGAGTTGTGCCCAAATTGTTTAACTAGAGCATCTAAGATATTTTTTGAATCAACAGATGCAGTTTTATCTGAATCAGGAGATATATTAATTCCATTAGAAGAAGGTAAAATAAGTAAAGATGATTTTAATGGTGATTTAGGTAATGTTATAAATGGGACTATTCCTGGAAGAGAAAGTGATGATGAAATAATTGTGTTTAAAACTGTCGGAATAGGTGTACAAGATGTCGTAACAGCGAAAAGAATATACGATAAAGCAAAAGAAAACGGTATTGGAATGGACTGGAAGTGGTAAAATTTTCAAAATAAATCTATAATTAGACAAAATTATGTTATAATGTTGATAAATAAATTTTTTTATTATCTTAGTTGAGGGAGGCTATTTGTATGAAAATGGTAAAAAAGTTAATATTATCTTCGATTATGGCTTTAGTTTTAGTTCTAACTATAGGGTGTTCTAATGCAGAAGAAAAAGTAAAGTCAAATTTTGAAGCTAATTTAGCCGCACTAGAAATGTATAAATATGACGAAAAGGGGATTTCTGACGCATTAACAGAAGTTGAATATAAACAAATTCAAACTTATAATAGCAAGGACAAGGTTTCAATGTTAGCTCAATTGACTCCTCTTTATGGTAAAGAAAATGCTGAAAAGATATATGACACAATTGTTAAGTTAATTCAAGGTGTTGAAAAGACTGTAACAGTAGATTCTTCTAGTAAGGATAAGATAACTTTAAAAGTTGTAAGTAAAGCATTAGATACTAGTAAAGTAATGTCTGAAGCAAATACTTTAGTAAAATCATATGTAACTGATGAAAAGAATTACAACAAAAAAGAAAAAGAAGTTCAAGATGATATGGCAAAAATGATTATAGACCTTTACAATAAAAAACCAACTAAGGATGTTACAACTTTAATTACATATACTAAAAAAGATGGTAAATGGCAACCACCAAGCAATATACAAAAATTATGTGAAGGAATATATACAATTTAATTTATTTTAAAGACACAAAAACTATCTTTTAAACATATAATAAAATGTTTGGGAGATAGTTTATTTTATTCTAAAAATATCAAATATATTTTATAAGTTATTTACTTATTTTATAAATTATATTTTATAAATGACTTATCTTGTTAAATAACTTATCTTGCCAAGTAATAAATAAATTTTTTACTAAATAAAGTACATTTAATATAATTTGTTTTAATATTTATTGTACAATCAAATTTATTTGGTATGTTTACTAATTTTGACTATATAAAACAAACAATACAATTATGATATATCTTGATAAAACATGGTGAATAATTGTGTGTTATATAGTCGAAAATATGATATATTAATATTATATTATACGTTAAAAGTTTATTTATGTATTTTCAAAAAAGTTTTTATAAAATGAGAGGGGTGTTTTTATGGTATCAAGGCAAGAATTAAAAAGAGTGTCAAAAGCTCAATTGTCTGGAAACTGGGGTACATGTGCAATTGCTATGGCAGTATATATTGCAGTGATAGTATTAATATCGATTGTAGGATTGCCTTTTGAACCTTTAACTACTATTGTAGTAGCTATAATAGGGTTTTGCGTTGCAGCAGGATTTACATGCATGTTCTTGAAGATTACTAAAGATGAAAAAGTAAGAATAGGAAATATTTTTGTAAATGGAAGAATCTATTTAAGAAGTTTTGGACTTTATGTATTAGAATCAATAGCTGTTTATATTTATTCTTTTATAATCACAATTATAGGCGCATTTTTATCATTCGGTGTTTTACTTACTAGTGGAGCAATTGAATACCTATCAAGTGATAGTGTTGGTATAGGAACTATTATTTCTACTGGAATAACTTTAGTTCTTATAATATTTGTTCTTATGCTACCAGTTTATATATTGCTATTATATGTTTCTCAAGCTGCTTTTTTAATTTGTGAAGATAAAGATAACTTAGGTGTATTTAAAGCGATGGGTGCCAGTTTAGATATGATGAAAGGAAATGTACTTAAATTATTTGTACTAAACCTTAGTTTTATAGGATGGTATATACTGGCGATAGTTACTCTTGGAATAGGCTTATTATGGTTGATTCCATATGTAGGAGTTACTAACTGTAATTTTTACAGACAATTATTAAAAGAAAATCCAGATGTAGAGGATATATTATTGGATAAAGAAAAATCTTATTCTATGTATTAAGATAGTTTTACAGTTAAATAAAATGTATTTTTAACTTGAACATTAAAGTATTGCATGACAAAACTGTCTTTTATAAGAATTTTTTTCTTAAAAGGCAGTTTTTGTTATTAAAAAATAAATGGTTGACACAGTATAGACTATTATGATAGTTTTTAATTATAGTAATGACTATTGCGATAACCATATTTGAGGAGCGATTTTATATGGAAATAAAATTATTTGATTCAGAACTTAAAGTAATGGAAGTTCTATGGGAGATAGGAGAAAGTAAAGCAGGGGAGCTAGTAAAAATACTAAAAGAAGAAACAGGATGGAATAGAAATACTACGTATACAGTTATAAAAAAATTAGTAGCAAAAGGTGCAATAGAGAGAATTGAACCAAATTTTGTTTGTAAAGCTTTAATAAGTAAAGAAGAAGTGCAAAAACAGGAAACAGAAACACTAATTAATAAAATGTTTGGAGGGTCTTCAGAAAAATTTCTTTCAGCTTTTATTAATAAAGAAAATCTTTCAAGTGATGATATTACAAAACTTAAGCAGATTGTCGAAAAATTAAAGTGAGGTAAGATTTATGTTCATTAAATTGTTAGAAATGAGTTTTACTTCTGGAGTTTTACTTTTAATTGTTATTTTCATAAGAGCATGTTTATTTAAAAAATTACCTAAGAAGGTATTTGTATTATTATGGTTGATTGTGTTGTTTAAACTTCTTATACCAGTAAGTTTAAACTCTGGTTTTAGTATTTATAGTATAATTGAATCCGCTTTTAATGTTGAATTAGGAGCTACATCAGCTGAAGATTACACTCTTAAGGAAGTCAGTAATTCTATAGATAAAAATATTTCTAACAGTAAAGTACTATCTGATATTGAGAATTTTACAATATTGGAGATGTTAGGTATTTTGTCTTTTGTGGTTACTATTATACTGAGTATATTTTTATGCTCTAAGTATATTAAAATAATTAATCTTTTTAAAACTTCAATACATATAAAAAATCATGATTTTATTAAAAAATGGATATATGAAAATAGGTGTTTTAGAAAATTTATGGTTTGTGTATCTGAATTTACTAAGACACCACTTACATCTGGTATTTTAAAGCCACGTATTATTTTACCAAAACAAATGGATTATAGTAATAATCAGACTTTAAACTTTGTTTTGACTCACGAGATGGTTCATATTAACAGATTTGACAATATGCTGAAGTTGTTTATGCTTTTGGCTCTTGTTATTCATTGGTTTAATCCTTTAGTTTGGATAATGTTTTTTTTACTAAATAAGGACATAGAATTTAGTTGCGATGAAAAAGTAATGAATATGATTGGAGAAGAATATAGAGCTGATTATGCAACTGCACTGATAAGTTTAGCAGAAGAGAATAATCCATTTTCGATGGCAATTTACAATGGATTTGGAAAGACAAAGATAGAAGAGAGAATAGTTAATGTTATGAAGTTTAAAAAGTCAACTTATGTTACTTTTTTGGTTTCAACTGTATTAGTTTGTGGGACAAGTCTTGTTTTTGCAACAGGAAATAAGGAAATTAATGAAGTTGAATCTTTTGATTTAACAAAAAGTGAGCAAAGTAATAGAAGTGAATTTTCATTAAGCAATAAATCGACTGATTTGTATTCTTCAAATGAGGATTCTGATATTTCTGTCAGTGTGTCAAAAATATCTGTGAATAAAGAAAATGAACCTAAAAGTAATGAAGATGAATCCATGAATAAAGAAAGTAAATCTAAAAGTAATGAAGATGAGTCTGTAAATAAAGAAAGTAAATCTAATAGTAGTAAATACATGTATGTAAATAAATCAAGTAATTACAATGATATATCTTATACTAATTCATCAAATTATTTAGTTCAGAAAAATGGTTATGATGAGAATGGTTTAGTTATATCAAGACAAGGAAATTTGTTGTCAGTCAGCAAAGTTCAATATAGAACTTCTGTAAAGGAACCTTAAATCCTAGTAATATAAGAGATTTAGAATTAAAATACTATCTTGAAATAAGTTTAATTATTTTGAGATAGTATTTTTTATTAAAAAAATTATAAAGATACTTGACACAAATATGACTACCGTGGTAGTCTAAAGGTATAGTTAATAACTATTGCAATAGTCACTGATAACTATTATACCTAAATAAATCTCTAAGAAAGGAAGATTGATTATGAAAATAAAAAAATCCCTTATAGGAACAATGATTGCAGCTGCTATAGTATTAGGAGGAACAGGGTCAATATTTGCAAATGAAAATAGTGATGTATCTAATATTACACTAGATAAGTTTGATTCTCTAATAAAAGCAGGAATAACTGACCCTGCTGACTTAGAAAAGTATGGAGTAGAGTATTATACTTATGAAGAGTATGCTAAGAATATTGAAGAGTTAAAAGCATATGCTAAAGACCCTAATGAAGTTAAAGATGTAAGTCAAGAAGACCTTGAAAAAACAATTAAAATAATGGAGCAAGATTTAGAGAAGATAAAAACTGAAGGATTAAAGATTATGAAACCTATCAGAATAGACAATGGAAATGGGCTTATAAGTTTCTGTGGTAGATAATGTACTCAGCTTACAATGCTAACCTTTTTTATATATACAATGAAATGTTAATAGTATTTATTAAAAAGTTTATAAAAATACTTGACACAAAAGTGACTATTATGATAGTCTAGAGATGTAGTTAATAACTATTGCAATAGTCACTGTCAACTACAATGCCCAAATAAATCCCTAAGAAAGGAAGATTGGCTATGAAAATAAAAAAAACAATTATAAGCACAATGATGGTATCTGCTATGATACTAGGTGGAACTGGAGCAGTATTTGCAAATGGAAATGATTCATCTAAAATTACTTTACCTAAGTTTGAATCTTTAATGAAATCAGGAATAACTGACCCTGCTGAGTTAGAAAAGTATGGAGTAGAGTATTATACTTATGATGAATATGCTAAACATATTGAAGAAATGAAAGCATATGCTAAAGACCCTAATGAAGTTAAAGATGTAAGTCAAGAAGACCTTGAAAAAACAATTAAGATAATGGAACAAGAGTTAGAGAAAATAAAAACTGAAGGATTAAAAATTATGAAGCCTATCATTATAGAAAATGAAGATGGGTCTCAACTTGCTATTTCTTCAAATTATGTAGCAACTAATTAGTGTTAAATATAATCTCAAAGAATATCTTAAAACCCTAAATAAGCATGACTAAATACATTAGGCTACTGCGATGATATAAACATGTAGTTGATGATTATTTAAATATTCATTAACTACACTACCCAAATGAAGTTTAAGTTTGTTAAAGTGAAGTAAAAAAGTATTAAAAACTTAGACAAATGTAATTGAACATATTGAGTGAGAGTAAAATGAGACTCAAATAAGTAATAAAAGAGCTAAAGTCTAAGTGAAAAAAGAAGTAAGAATTAGAGGAAAAACAGAATAAAAGTAAATCAAGTCAAAGTAAAAAGTATTAAACCCAATTTGTAATGTTAACATTTTTTAATGTATGTTAAGAAATGTTAACATTATTTTTTTTTATCTAAATTAATAATTATAATATTTAGAAAATTCTAACGAAAATTAAATGTTATTTATTAGATTCATTAAAAGTTAAAGAAAATAATCGATTTAGCATTTTTAAGAGGGGTTTTAAAATTTTTAGACTTCTTGGCATAGCAATTGCTTAATATATAAATTAAATAATATGATTATAAATTTGTGGATTAATTTTATCATTACTTACTTATTAATATATATACCATGTTGATAATAAGTATATGTTGATAGCTTTTAAAGTGTATCGCTAACAAATACACTAAGCTATTAGAGGAGTATTATTTCTAAGGGGGGAGAATCATGAAACAATTGCTTACAGGAAATGAGGCAGTAGCACGTGGAGCTTACGAAGCAGGTATATCTTATGCAGCTGCTTATCCAGGAACACCAAGTACCGAAATACTAGAAAATATAGCACTGTATAAAGATGACATAATTGCAGAGTGGGCACCAAATGAAAAAGTTGCAGTAGAGTCTGCAATAGGGGCATCTATTGCAGGAGGAAGAGCACTTGCGGCTATGAAACATGTTGGAGTAAATGTCGCAGCGGACCCAATATTTACGTATGCATATATGGGGGTAAATGGTGCAATGATTATTGTGTCAGGGGATGACCCTGGAATGCATTCATCACAAAATGAACAAGATAATAGACATTATGCTAAATTTGCAAAAATAGCTATGGTAGAACCGAGCAATAGCCAAGAATGTAAAGATATGTTAAAGGCAGCTGTTGAAATAAGTGAAAAATATGATACTACAGTTTTATTTAGAATGGTTACAAGAGTATGCCATAGTAAAGGTCTCGTTGAGTTAGGAGAAAAAGAAGAAACAGTTGTAAAGAAATATGAAAGAAATCTTTCTAAATTTGATGCTATACCAGCTACTTCAAGAGTACTTAGAGTTAAGCTTGAAGATAGATTAAAAAAACTTGAGGAGTTCTCTAATGAAACAGATTTAAACTTTATAGAATGGAATGACAAAAAAATTGGTGTAATAACTTCAGGTGCTTCTTATGAGTATGCTAAAGATGTGTTTGGAGATACTGTATCATACTTAAAATTAGGATTTACATATCCTCTTCCAACTAAGAAAATTAGGGAGTTCACAGAACAAGTAGATACTGTTTATGTAATTGAAGAATTAGAACCTTATATAGAAGAACATTTAAAAGAGAATAACATACCTTGTATTGGAAAGGAAAAGATACCTAATATTGGGGAGTTAAACCCAGACATCATAGCACAATCAATCTTGGGAGAAAAAAGGGAGCTAATAGAATACAGTAAAGAAAAGATAGTAGGTAGACCACCAACATTATGTGCAGGATGTCCACACAGAGGATTTTTCTATGAGTTAGGAAAAATTAAAAATGTACTTATAAGTGGAGATATAGGATGTTATGGACTAGGAGGAGCAGAACCTTTAAATGCTAAGGATACCTGTATATGTATGGGAGGAGGTCCAGGAGTAGCTCATGGAGCACAAAAAATATTTACTAAAAATAATATTAATATGAGAACTATAAGTACAATAGGAGATTCAACATTCTTCCATACAGGGATAAATGGACTTATAGATATAATATACAATAAAAGCAATACTGTAACATGTATTCTTGATAACAGGATTACTGGTATGACAGGGCATCAAGAGAATCCTGGGACAGGATTTTCATTACAAGGTGACGTTACTGAAATGATGGATATTGAGACTATAGTAAAAGCTTTAGGATGTAAGAATGTAAAAGTTGTAAATCCTAATAAGTTAGATGAAGTTAAAGGAGCATTGGATTGGGCTTTATCAATTGAGGAACCATCAGTAATAATTACAAGATGGCCATGTGCATTAAAAAAATTTACTGAAGATGATAAAAAGAGATTTGACCTTATACCATCAGTTTGTAGTGTAGATGATGAAAAGTGCATTGGATGTAAGAAATGTCTTACAACAGGATGTCCTGCTTTGAGATTTGATAAATCTAAAAAGAAATCAAGTATAAATCAAGCTCAATGTGTAGGTTGTACAGTGTGTGCACAAGTATGTCCAGTAAATGCTATAAAAAAGGTTGGTGAAGAATAATGAAAAAGGTTAAAAATGTATTGCTATCAGGTGTAGGAGGTCAAGGTACTGTTTTAGCAAGTAAAATACTTTCTGCTGGTCTTATTGATGCTGGATATGATGTTAAGATGTCAGAAGTTCATGGAATGGCTCAAAGAGGGGGAAGTGTAACAACTCAAGTTAGATATGGTGAAAAAGTACACTCTCCTATACTTGGTAAGGGCGATGTTGATGTATTAGTTTCATTTGAAACTATGGAAGCTTTGAGATATCTTGATTTTCTAAAACCTGATGGCAAATTAGTAGTGAATGATTATGAGATGCCTTCAGCACCAATTTTAACAGGTAGAGTGGATTATCCTGAAAATATAATAGATGATATTAAAGAAAAAGTGGATGTAACAGTGATAAAGGCAGTTGATATTGCAAGAGGTCTTGGAAATGAAAAAGTTATGAATGTGGTCCTTTTAGGAGCTTTGATTAAGGCTCTACAGATAGAGGATGATATAGATTGGGAAAAAGTAGTGTCACAACAGGTCAAACCTAAGTTTATAGAAATTAATATAAAAGCTTTAAAAGAAGGGATGAATGCCTAAAAATAAAATGATAAGTATGTAAATAAAACTAGTTGAAAACTAGATAAAGGGTTAGGGTGGAAATCAATTACAAAACAATTATATGGTGATTGTAAATAATACTAGTTGAAAGCTAGACAAAGGGTTAGGGTGGAAATCAATTGTAAAATAGATTATAGGGTGATTGTAAATAAAACTAGTTGAAAACTAGATAAAGGGTTAGGGTGGAAATCAATTACAAAATAAATTATAAGGTAATTGTAAATAAGATTAGTTGTAAAGTAGATAAATAAAGGGTTAGGGTAAAATATAAATAAAAATTAAGATTAAAGTACAATCATTTAAGAGTAAGATTTTATAAATTTAAATATGGAAAATGAATATCTAATAAGCAATGGTTAATAAATAATTACAAATAAATTGTAAATTAAATAAATCTTTGACAGGAAGGAGAACTATTTATATATTAAATAGTATTTATAATATGAAAAAAGGCGATTTTATATGGATTGGAGTTCTTATTTGTATTATTGCTATCTTAGCGATACCAAGTAGTAGAGAAGTGTTTATGGCAGCAACAGGTGCACATCCATATATTGGAGGTTTTTTCAAGTTTGCTGTACTAGCTACAATGGGAGATTTACTTGGTGCTAGAATCTTGCATAAAGACTGGAAAATACCAGTAGGGGTCTTTTACAGAGCAATAGTTTGGGGAATAATAGGTATAGTTACAACATATGCGATGTCAATCTACTCAGCAGGCGTAGGTCAAGCACAAGTAGATGGTATGCTTCCTTTTGAGGGAATAGCCTTTGCTAATGCTTTGTTTAAGAGTGCAACTATGAACATACTAATGTCACCAACTGTGTTTTTATTCCATAAGGTTATGGATTGTTTTATAGACAAAAAATATGAAGTTGAAAAAGGGATTAAGGTAACACTTAAAGATGTGGTAAATGTAGTGGATTGGAATGCTTATCTTGGTTTTAGTGTTTTAAAAACTATACCATTTTTCTGGATACCATGCCATACAATTGTATTCTTATTCCCTGCTGAATATAGAGTAATTGCCTCTGCATTTGCATCTATAGCTTTAGGTCTAATATTAGCTTTAGCCAATAAATCTAAGGTTACAAATTAAGTTTATTGATGAATCAAAAATATTATTTAAACTAGGAATAATCTTTTAAAATAATAATCTTTAAAATAGTATTACTTAGAATAACTAAGCAATATTTTCATTATGAAGCAATATTTTCATTATGAAGCAACATTTTATTAAAAATAAATATACAATTTCAAAGAAAACTAAATTTGCGAGTACTGTTTTTAAGAAGCTTAAAATCCCCCATTTAAAGTTTTAAGATTCTAAAACAATAAGTTATAACTACAAAAATGGCTGTTAGGACTATGATACTTATAAGTTAAAATACTTATAGTATAGATTAGTTCATAACAGCCATTTTTTATTTTGAATCAATAATCTAAAATAAATTCTAAATCAAACTTTAAATTAAAGGGTTTAAAGAAGCTATTCTAGTTGTAGCCACGTAAACTCTAGATATTTCATACCATGTTTTAAAATCTACCACTCCACTTTGAGGTAAACCAAAGATTCCTTGGAATATTCTAACTGCATTTTCTGTGTCTGTTCCATATATACCATCTTCTATTACCTTTGGTATAGCTGGGTAAGAGTTGGATATGGCATTTAACTGATTCTGTATAGTTCTAACATATTGTCCAGTAGAACCAACTTGTAATGTAGTCCCAGGGAATGATACAGGGACACCACTTACTATAGGCGCTCTTTCAAATACTATCTCATCTCCATAATAATATCTTAGTATGCTTTCGTAGTCGTATCCTTGGTCACCTAAATCTTTACTTCCCCATTGAGTCATTTGGTTAGGACATTGAGATTTTTGACCATCGCAATATTGTGCTAATAGTGGCTGTCTTGCTGTAGGAGGTCTTTTTATAAATGTGTTAAATATTGCATCTACAACTACATTAATTGGTTCAAATAAGTTTCTGTTGTTTATAAATTTATGGTCATATGCAGTTGATGAAGTTATTGTAAAATTATATCCTTTATTTCGATACCACTCAGTAAATACCCTATTTAAAGTAAATGATATTATAGCTATTACATTTGCATAGATTGTCTGTTGAGGCCAAGTTGAATATATTTCAGATGAGGCTATGTTTTTAATATACTCTTTAAATTGAATCCAATAGTTTGGAGCTGATGAATCTTCTGGCAAACCATCATGAACTACTATAAATTCAGGTACTACAGGGTTATCCAATACAACAAAACCAGTAGGAGGAGGTAATGGCTTTGAGTTACTTTCTGGAATTTTAGGAGGATAAGTACCGTATAGGGTATGTTCTCCTATATCAAAAATCAATTCACTTTGTCTTGAGAAAGAACGTTTACTTCTTGTTCTAGGAAACATGGGAACTCCCTGTCTCGCTTCAATTGTAGCTAATAATTGCGTTCCTTCTATGACAACTGTTTCATATCCATCTGCTATGGCTTCTACTATATACTGGCTGTAAGGTCTAACATCAGATGGTTGTAGAGAGTAATCTACATCTGGTGCTGGTAATACTAATCCAGTCACTTGACCAGATTCATTACTCGTTAGGTTTTGGTATAAAGTTGATGAGCTTTGGCTACCATTAGACATTGAATATATATTTACTGTTGCATTTTGAATAGGTCTATTGTTAGTAGCATCGATTATACTTACTGTTAAGAAACCATCTTGCATCAAATCACCCTTTCTTTAAATGAATTTAGTTCCCTTATATTTCAAGATATGAATATAGCTTGAGATTTGTTAAATAATATAGATATAAATTTAAATTTTTTAAAATATTTTAGTATATTTGACTTTGAATAATTTAATGTCTATTTTAGAGTGTATTTAAAACAAAATAAGCTAAAAATAAATAGATGCTATAAAGAAGAAATGAATTAAGTATTTTGAACAGAAGTGAATTAAAAATTTTGAAAGGAAAATAGTCTATGAAGCTGGATTTATTTTTATTGGCAATAGTTCCTATATTGATAGGGCTATTTTGGATAAGGTCTAAAGATAAATATTGTAGAGAGCCTTTAATTCATTTAATTAAATTTTTTTTAATAGGTGCTTTTTTAAGTATTATAATTATACTTTTAGAAAATTTACTGATGAAATTTAATGTATTTGAAGGATATTCAGAACTAATATATGTATCATTTGTAGTTGCAGGGCTTGTAGAAGAAGGTGTAAAAGCTCTGATACTAATTCCTGCACTAATTAAAGAAAAACATTTTACCGAAAAGTTAGATGGTATTATTTACTCTGTATTTTTATCTTTGGGATTTGCAACAATTGAGAATATAGTCTATATTTTTTCTGAAAGTGGTAATTTAGCCCTTCAAGTTGGTATTAATAGAGCGATTATCTCTATTCCAGCTCATGTAATGTTTGCTATTACTATGGGATATTATATCTCTAAGTATAAGTTTGAAGGAAATAAAAACAAGAGACGTGAGTACTTATTTATGGCTGTATTGATTCCAATTTTATTACATGGAGTTTTTGATTTTATATTGATGATAGAATATAGATGGGCTATTATATTACTTATAGTTTATGTGATAATTTTGTGGAAGGTAAATCTTGATAAACTTGATAAATATATGAATCACTCTAAAAAAGTGTTTTTCGGTAATCTTAAGAAAAAGAAAAGAAAATAGAGTTCAAGCAAAAGACATAAACAGTTAAAAGAAATAAATGACAAACAAACGAAGCAGATTGAAGGGGGATTATAAATTTGGCGAATTTACCAGAAGAATTTTTAGAAGATATTAGAGAAATACTACAGGATGAATATGATGATTTTATAAAAAGTTATGATGAAGATAAGACTACTGGTCTTAGAATAAATACATTAAAAATTGATAAAAAGAAACTGTTGGATTTAAATTTATTTGATTTGTCACAGATACCATGGGCAGAAGAGGGTTTTTATTATGATGATAAAATCAATAGACCTGGTAGAAATCCACTGCATGAGGCTGGAGCATATTATTTGCAAGAGCCTTCTGCCATGAGTGTGATACCAAAAGCAGATATTAAAGAGGGCGATAAGGTACTCGATATGTGTGCTGCTCCTGGTGGGAAATCTACATATATATTGTCTAAATTAAATGATACAGGTCTATTGGTCTCTAATGAAATTAATGCTAGTAGAATTAAGGCTTTAGGCGAAAACCTAGAGCGATTTGGAGTGAAAAATTGTATTATAACAAATACCGATTCTAAAAGCTTAAGAAAGACATTTAATGGGTATTTTGATAAGGTGGTTATAGATGCACCTTGCTCTGGTCAGGGTATGTTTAGAAAGGACGAGGTGGCCATATCAGATTGGAGTTATGCAAAGGTATTAGAATGTCAATCTATTCAAAAAGAAATTATAAGAGATGGATATAAAATGTTGAAGAAGGATGGTATTTTAATTTATTCAACGTGTACTTTTTCAAGAGAAGAAAATGAACATGTTATAAATGAGTTTATCAGTGAATATCCATATGCAGAACTTATTGAAATGGAAAGATTATGGCCTCATAAAATAAAGGGAGAAGGTCATTTTGTTGCCAAAATAAAAAAATTGGAAGATGAAGAGTGTAATGTCAAAGAATTAAAAATAAAAAATTTAGATAAAGAAATAAAGGATTATAGGGAGTTTGAAAAGAAATTTTTAAAGGTTGATTTTTATAGTAATAAAAAAAATAAATTTTATTTAAGAGGAGAAAACCTGTACCTACTTCCAGAAGTATATCCAGATACGAAAAAACTAAAAGTATTGAGATACGGTTTGCATTTAGGGGTTTTAAAGAAGAATAGATTTGAGCCTTCTCATGCACTATCTCATTATTTAAAGGTTGAAGATGTAAAAAATGTCGAAAACTTTAGTGTACAGAGTGATTCAATTCTTAAATACTTAAAAGGGGATGTTGTAAATTCTAATGAAAGTAGAGGCTGGGTTTTGGTATCAGTTGAAGGCATACCTTTAGGTTGGGGGAAAGAATCTGCTGGTGTAATTAAGAATCATTATCCTAAAGGTCTTAGAAAATTATTTTAAACTAGTAGAAAAAAGAAGTATAATATTTATATTGTAAGTTTATGGTAGATTATTTTGCTGTAGATTGACTTAATATTTAACACAGAGGAGACGATTTTAGTGGGTGAAGCAGTTAAAAAAGAAATTGTAGAGTGGATAAAAGTGATTGTCATAGCTCTTGTTCTGGCATTTGCAATAACTCGTTTTATAGTGCCAACAATAGTTAAGGGAGAATCAATGTATCCTACACTGGTTGAACGTGACTACCTAATAGTTAATAGAATCGCGTACAAGGTAGGAGAGCCAAAATACAAAGATATAATAGTATTCAAAACCGACTTAACAGAAGAAAATGGAAAGAAAAAAGACTTAGTAAAAAGAGTCATCGGAGTTCCTGGTGACCATGTAAAAATACAAGACTCCAAGGTATATGTAAATGATAAATTGTTAAATGAGACTTCCTATATACATAATAATCGTACTGATGGAGATATTGATATCGTAGTTCCAGAAGGAAAATTATTTGCTATGGGGGATAATAGAGAAAAAAGTTTAGATAGTAGATACGATGAGGTTGGATTGGTCGACGAGCATACCGTTTTAGGAAAGGTTCTAGTCAGATTGTATCCATTTTCTAAGATAGGAACTATTGACTAAACATATAAAATTTGGAGCAATCGCTGATTAACTGAAATCACCAGACCATGCACAATAGTTGTCTGTATAAAAAAGACAACACCTTATTTAGTAGACTTATCTAAAAGATAATGTTAGAAATGCATTATTAATAAAGATAATATAACTATAAAGGAGAATTTGTGAATGAATGAAACTATTAAAGAAGAGATTGTAGAGTGGATAAAAATAATTATTACTGCACTTTTTTTTGCATTTATTATAACTCGTTTTATAAAACCAACACTAGTAAATGGAGAATCTATGTACCCAACACTTAAGTCACATGACTATTTGGTAGCAAATAGGATGACATATAAATTATCAGAACCAAAATGTGGAGATATAATGATATTTAAGACTGACTTATTACAAGATGATGGAAGAAAAAAAGAACTTGTAAAAAGGGTTATAGGTGTACCTGGTGACCATCTAAAGATTAGTGATTCAAAGGTTTATATAAATGGCAAGTTATTAAATGAAGTTTCATATATACATGATAATTATACTGAAGGCGATATTGATATGGTGATTCCTAAGGGAAAAGTATTTGCGATGGGAGATAATAGGGAAGTAAGCTTGGATAGTAGATATAAAGAAGTAGGATTAGTAGATGAGCAAAATATTAAAGGGAAGGTTATTTTAAGAGTATTTCCTTTTACAGATATAGGCATTTTTGAGTAGGTGATTTGTATGGCAGTTGGTGTAGCATCCTTATTGTTTAATCTTGAGGAGGCTTTAGATATTTGTGAAAAAATAGAGCAAATAACTCATTTAGAGATTGGGATTGACAATATATATGAATGTAGTGAGTTATGTAAATATAAAGATAGAATTTCTAAACTAGGATTATCTGTAGGGATACACTTACCTATGGAGTTAAATACTTGCGAAAATATAGAGTATATACGAGATTCATGGATAAATTTTATTGAGAAAATAGAATTTGAGCTCAAAGGGTTTGATATAAGGTATTTTAATCTTCATTTGGGCTATGTTATGACAAATAGGATTAAAAAGAATAGAAACAAGTATTTAGACAATAGTGTAGATTTTTTAGATAAGGTAAATACAAACTCGTATATATGTATAGAGAATACATATTCAAAAAGTGGGGATTTTTCAAATATTGGAAATATATCCTATGATTTTGAATATATATTTAATAGGATTAAAAATTCTAAGATTTGTTTTTGTTACGATACTGGACACTGTTTAATTGATGAGGATGATTATATAAAGAACTTGAAGGATAAAATAAAGTTGATACACTTAAGTGATAATGATGGTATCAATGATACACATGTAGGCATAGGAAAAGGAATTTTATCTGAAGAGGGAATTAAAGAGGTCTTAAAGTTAGATGCAGAATATTTAGTACTAGAAATAAACTACGAAGACATTGAAGATACTATAAGTAAATTGAATCGTATTGTAGGAGAGGGTTAAATACCTCTCTTTAACTTGTTGATATGCCTCGTTGATTAAAATTTGTATTCATCAAAAGGAAGGAGATGTTGAAGTGAAAAAAATAAACTTAAAAATAGACGGAAAAAATAAAGAATATTCGTTAGAAGAAAACTCTTTAGGAATTAGACTAGGTGATATAGCAAAAGAATTTTGTGATGAGCATAAGGGTTATATAACACTTGCAGTTGTGGACAATAAGTTAAAAGAGTTAAATTGCAGAGTGAAGAATGATTGTGAGATAAATTTTTTAGATACTACTAATGAAGATGGTGAGAGAGTTTACTTTAGAGTCATGTCATTTGTATTTGTAATGGCTTGTAGAGAAATATTTTGGGATAGTAGAGTTACAATAGAACATTCACTATCTGGTGGGCTATACTGTGAAGTTCACATAGATAGAAAACTTAAAGAAGTGGATGTTGAAAATATAAAAAACAAGATGCAAGAGATAGTAAACAATGATTATACCATAGAAAAAATTGAAGTTACAAGAGACGAAGCTATTTCCATATTTGAAAACAATGAAATGTATGAAAAGGCAGAGCTTTTAAAGTATAAAGAGTATGATAGTGCTAAAGTATATAAGTGTAGAAACTATATAGACCATTTTTATGGATATATGCTACCATCAACTGCTTATATAAAATCATTTGATATTAAGCTTTACAATGGAGGAGTTATAATTCTAGGCCCTAGTGAAGAAGATAAGACTAAACCTATGAAATTTATACCTCAGCCTAAATTATCAAGCGTATATTATGAAGCGGAAGAATGGTCAAGACTTATGGGAATTGACAAGGTAGTATCACTTAATAAGATAATAGAAAACAAAGAATATGGAGACATAATAAGAACATTTGAAGCGTTACATGAAAAAAGATTATCTCAAATAGCAGATATGATAAAAGAGAATAATAAGAGAGTAGTCTTAATAGCAGCTCCATCTTCGTCTGGAAAAACAAGTTTTGCTCATAGATTATCTATACACCTCAGAGTAAATAATTTAAATCCTATTTCGATTTCTTTAGATGACTATTTTATAGATAGAAAACATACTCCTTTAGATGAATATGGAAATTATGATTTTGAATCAATTTATGCTATAGATTTAGAAAAATTTAACTTAGACTTAAAGAGTCTTTTAGCAGGAGAAGAAATTGATGCTATAAGATTCAACTTCAAAGAAGGAAAGAGAGAATATACTGGTAAAAAAATAAAGATAGACTCAAACCAACCAATTATACTAGAAGGTATACATGGGCTAAATCCTATTTTAACGTCATCTATACCAGATGAAGATAAATTTAAGATATACATAAGTGCCCTTACTCAAATAAACTTGGATGACCATAATAGAATTCCTACTGCTGATTTGAGAATGATAAGAAGAATTGTTAGAGATTATAATTTTAGAGGTTATAGTGCTGATAATACTATCTTACAATGGGCATCAGTTAGAAGAGGCGAAAAGAAGAATATATTCCCATATCAAGATGAAGCAGATGCCATATTTAATTCTGCTTGTGTATATGAATTAGCAGTTTTAAAGCGATTTGCTAAGCCCTTGCTGGAAGAGATAAAAGAAGATAATCCTGCTCACATTGAAGCAACTAGATTACTAAAGTTTTTGCAGTATTTTGTAGAGCTAGATGATACTTCTGATATACCAGGGACTTCAATTCTTAGAGAATTTATTGGAGGAAGTAAAATAGTCGATTAATCTGGACTATAGTATTTGTCTTTAGATTTATTAGTAATAAAATGGCAGTTGAAAAAACTGCCATTTTATTTTGCTATAATAGTTACAAGTTTTAAAATATATATTAGAATCTATTTGGAGAGATGAAGACAGGAAGTTTAAAATATTGAACTATTAAACTGTTAAAACGGTTAAATTGTTTGAAAAATGAATAAATTCTTGTAAAAAATAGTTTTAAAGTATAATTTTTTTTAACACTGTTTTATTATAGTATAAATCTGTGCTAAAATAGAATATATATATCATAATATAAGAGGTGCCTATGAATACGTTAGATGAGACATTATTAAAAGAAATTATAAGTTCTAATAAGAAATATACTAATTATGGACAAGTTGCTAGTTACATACCAGAATTAAAAAACGCTAGAAGAAATGATTTAGGAATTTGTATCATAGATAGTGAAAACAATCTTTACAGTGCTGGAAATTGTAGCACAAAGTTTACTATACAGAGTATTTCAAAACCAATTGTGCTTGCTATGGCACTTATGGACAATGATTGGGAAGACGTTTTTTCAAACGTTGGAATGGAGCCAAGTGGAGACCCATTTAATTCTATAATGAAACTTGAAATTAATGACACAAAAAAACCCTGTAATCCAATGATAAATGCAGGGGCTATAGTAACTACTTCTCTTATAAATGGGAGCTGTTTGGAAGAAAAAGAAGAAAGAATGCTTAGTTTCTTTAGGAAATTAGCAAAGAATGATAATATAGGAATAAACTATGATGTCTATAAGTCTGAAAAAATGACTGGAGATAGAAACAGAGCAATGGCTTACTTATTAAAAAGTGATGGATTTATCAGAGGTAATGTAGAAGATGTTTTAGACCTTTATTTTAAACAATGCTCAATTGAAGTAGATTCTGTAGATTTAGCCAGAATTGGCATAAATCTTGCTAATTATGGAGTAGACATAGAAAATGGTGAGCATTTGATGAGTGAAATGGTTTCTAGAATTGTCAAAACATTTATGATGACTTGTGGAATGTATGATGCTTCTGGGGAATTTGCTATTAAAGTTGGGATTCCTGCAAAATCTGGAGTTGGGGGTGGTATAATGGCTTCTGTGCCAGGACGTATGGGTATTGGTGTTTATGGACCTGCACTTGACAAAAAAGGTAACAGCGTCGCAGGAGTTAAAGTTTTAGAGGAGTTGTCAAATAAACTCAAATTAAATATTTTTTAAAATTTTAAGAAAGGATTTTTTTGACAACAACATATAATTTAATATATAATTAAATTGTAAAGAAATATGAATTAAATAAATTTTTTAGGAGGGGTCAATGAAAGAGGTATTGGTATTACGAGATTTGGAGTGCATAAAGGCTATTGCGCATCCACGTAGAATAGATATTCTAAAAGCATTTGACAAATCGCCATTGTCAGCAAAACAATTATCTCAATTATTGGAAGAACCTCATGCAAAAATAAACTACCATATAAAAATGTTATACAAAGTTGGTATTTTAGAATTAGTTGAGGAAAAAATAAAGTCGGGGATTGTGGAAAAATACTATTATCCAAGTGCAAAAAATGTGGTTATAGGGAATAGGATACTTAATTTTTCTTTAGACAATGGGGAAGAAAAAGAAGAATTGTACATATCAAAATTTGAAAACATGAGTGAAGTTTTTTATAAGGCAGCAGAAGAAGATGTTTTAGAAAATGAAAATATAGTTGATTATCATGATATTTCTCTTACTCATGATGAATTAGTTGAACTCAGTGATGCTATGAAGTCAAAGATAGATGAAATTTTAAATAAAAGACAACACAACGTTGAAGGTTCTAAGTATGATATAGCAATGGTTGTAATTCCTACACTTGAGGAAGAATGTCCTAGTTAGAACCATTAATTATGGATTAATTAAAAACATAAAGTTAGAGATTGAACATCAGAATTTACTTAATAATCAAAAAATGGCTTTTGGTATGAGTAAAAAATGATTTTTAGTCTCTATTTTTTTGCCTGTTTATATAAAGGATTATAAAATATATATAATCAAATTGTAATAGATATATAAATGAAATGTAGTAAAATTATAATTAAAATGTAAGACATATATAGATATATGTAAGGAGTGGCTAAATAATATATAAGATTATAATATTTGAAATTTCTTAAAATGGGTATAATTAAATTGTAAATATTAAAATTTAAAATTAATATACATGAAATTGATTATAGTTACATTAAATTAAAGTTGTATTAAAATAAAAACTTACTTATTAGAAATTTATAATTAAAATTTAGCACAAATATAAGTACAAATAAGAATCTAAGTAAAAATAAAAGGAGATTAATATGATTAAATTAGGAACACATCTTTCAATAGCAAAAGGATTTGCTAAAGCAGCTGAGACAGCTGTATACATTGGTGCAAATACATTTCAATTTTTTAGTAGAAATCCAAGAGGAGGAAATGCTAAAGAATTTGATGAAAAAGATATAGCTAAGTTTCAAGAGATTAGAAAGGCAAATAATTTTGCACCATTACTTGCACATGCTCCATACACTATGAATTTAGGTGGTACAAAGAATGATGTATACGAATTTGCGACAAGAGTGATAGATGAAGATATAAGAAGGATGGATTCACTAGGAATTGAATACATGTGTTTTCACCCAGGTAGTCATGTAGGTGGTGGAGTAGATTTTGGTATAGAGAGAATAGTAAAAGGATTGAATAATGCTATTAAGGGTGATGAAAATATAACTATACTTCTTGAAACTATGTCAGGAAAAGGAACTGAAATAGGATTTAAGTTTGAGCAATTAAAAAGTATAATAGATGAAATTGAACACAAAGAAAGAATAGGTGTGTGTCTTGATACATGTCATATTTTTTCAGCTGGATATGATATAGTAAACGATTTAGATGGAGTCTTAGAAGAATTTGATAAGATTATAGGGATAGATAAGTTAAAAACTGTTCATCTAAATGATAGTATGATGCCATTTGGAGATAAAAAGGACAGACATGCTCCTATAGGAGAAGGAAAGATAGGATTAAAAGCATTGATTGATTTTATGGAACATCCTAGCCTGAAAGACCTACCATTTTTCTTAGAGACTCCTTTTGATGATGAAGGTCATAAGAGAGAACTTAAAATGATAAAAGAGATACTATCTAGTAAATAAAATTTTATTTGCTATGTGTAATTTTAATAGAATATAAATATATTGCAAAAATTCTCATAATTTGTTGTATAATTAAAGGTGATACATTTATATTATATAAAAATTAATTAAAAGTTAGGTGGGGAAAGATATGAGAAATTTAGGCAATACCAATATGAAAATAAAGAGAGTTGGCTTTGGGGGAATTCCAATACAAAGAATTACTCAAGAGGATACTAACTTAGTCATAAATGAGTTAGAAAAACAAGGAATAAACTTTATTGACAGTGCAAGAGGGTATACAATAAGTGAGGAAGCAATTGGAATTGCTCTTGAAGGGAAAAGAGATAAATTTTTCTTAGCTACTAAAAGTATGTCTAGAGATTATGACTCAATGAAGAGAGATGTTGAGATAAGTTTAAATAATTTCAAAACTGATTTTATAGATTTATATCAATTCCATAATGTTAAAGAAGAGGAGTATGACAATCTTTTTAAAGATAAGATGGCTTATAATGCTCTTTTAGAGGCAAAAGAACAAGGTAAGATAAAGCACATCGGGATAACTAGCCATAATTTAAGTACTATAGAAAAAGCTATAGAAGGTGGAAAATTTGACACTATACAGTTTCCTTACAATATAGTTGAAGGACAAGCAGATGAGGTATTTAAAAAGGCTCATGAAAAAGGAATTGGAATAATAGTAATGAAGCCTTTAGCTGGAGGGGCTTTAGATAATGCTACATTAGCTATTAAGTACATATTATCTAAAGACTATATAGATGTAGTTATACCAGGGATGGAAAGTGTTGAACAGGTTAGACAGAATGTTGCTGTACTTGAAAATCTTGTGCTAGATGAAAAAGATAATAAAGAAATTGAGGAAATAAGAAATTCTTTAGGTAAAAAATTCTGTAGAAGATGTGAATACTGCATGCCTTGTGCTGTTGGAATAAATATACCATTGAGCTTTTTATGTGAAGGATATTATACTAGATATGGACTTGAAGAGTGGGCTAAAGAAAAATATCAGGTTATGGATGTTAAACCTACTGAGTGTATTGACTGTGGTCTTTGTGAGAGTCGATGTCCATATGAACTTCCAATAAGAGAAATGTTGAAGACTGTTGTCGAAAAATTAGGATAGATTTTATTTGTTGAAATCGGTGTAGTAAGTTTACTCCGATTTCTTTTTATATGGATATGCTTTATTTATGTGAATATGTTTTATTTATATGGATACGTCTTTATATACAAATGTTAAATTTATATGAATGCAGTAATTTTATAAGTACTAAATTTACATAGCTACAAGTATCATATAAATTTAAAATTTGTGTGAGTATAGCTATAGCACAAATATTATTGTTATATTTTCAAATGGTATAGCATTACTATAGTATCAATTAGTATATAAAATATTTATTTCTCAAAAATATTATAAGATATATCATATTTAGATACTGGATAAAGTTCAATTTCAACCCTAGGGTTATCCTTATCGATAAAGTCGAATAAAAGTACTGGCTTAAGTTGTTTATCATTTTTTATTATTCCGCTTTTTTCAATACCATCACAAATACTCTTTGGATAATTATGTAAGTCTCCCATTCTCTTGTTTGGGAAGTATAACTTTAAAACAGTTATTAGATTTTCTTCAACAGTTTCTCCTTGATACTGTTGGTTTATAAAACCTGCAATCATGTTTTCATATGCTAAATACTTAGAATACTTTCCCTTTGAAGGCATCCATGCTTGACCATTTATATTATGAAGTTTAAAATTAGATTTACTAATGGGTCTACCTGGAATTGTTATTTTAATCAAATTGTTCACCATCCTTATACAGTATTTATTATAATCTGTGGATGATTTAAAAGCAAATTCTTATTTTTAATGTTTTTGTAAGTGATAAATTTAGATATGATAAAATTTATATTGCCTATTATGAATGGTAAATTTAAAAATGTAAAATACACTATATAATTGTAAGTTAAAGTTATATTTAATTTTGTGACTATAATTTATCAGTATGATATGTATTACATTGTTGAAAACATAAAAATTATAATTATATTAAAATGGAAAATAGATGATAATTTAATTACATGGTGAAGTTTGAGTTATATAAGTATTGGAGTAAAGTAGAGAAATCATATTAGTAAGATGATTACTGAAAAAATAGTAAAAAAAGTTTAAACTAAGTTGTTATTGTAGAATAATAAGAAATAGAGTATATAAAACAAGTTATATTAAAGTATAAATGGATATTATTATAAAGAGATGAGACTTATATTATAATTTAGCTCATTTTATAATATAGTAATAATAATTGTAGTTTTATAACCTAAATTAAACAGGTTAAATAGATTAAAAAGGAATAATTTTATGAATAATAAGGAATTAAAAGAATTTTGTAATCTTATAGGATTAAAGTGTGTAGGAATAGCTGGTATAGACAAGTATGACAATCTAAAAAAGATACTTGAAGATAGACAGGAAAAAGATTATTTGACTGGGATGGAAGAACCAATAATTGATAATAGGATTAATCCAAGAAATATAATGGAGGATGCTAATTCTATAATAGTATGTGCATTTCCATATCATATAAATAGACAAGAAAAAATCGAAAATTCAAATTTATCAAAATATTGTCATGGAAAGGATTATCATATTGTAGTAAAGAACTTTTTACAACAAATTTGTGATTATATATCCAAAACAGTAGAGGATTTTAAATACAAGATATTTGCTGATAATGGGCCATTAGTTGACAGATATTTAGCTTATTTATCAGGTATAGGATATTTTGGAATAAACAATAACATCATAACTGATGAGTATGGTTCTTATATATTTATAGGATATATAGTAAATAATTATAAATTTGAGGAAGATAAACCACTAGAAAAAAGCTGTTTTAAATGTGGTAAGTGTGTAAAATATTGTCCGGGAAATGCTATATTAGGAAATTATGATATGAATCCCAAGAAATGTTTATCATATATAACTCAAAAAAAAGGAGATTTGTCAGAGGAAGAAAAATCTGTTTTAAAGAGTAGTAAAAAGGTATTTGGGTGTGATATCTGTCAAGAAGTATGTCCACATAATGTTGGAATACCAACAACTCATATTTTGGAATTTAAAGAAAATATAATAGATTATTTGGACTATGATGAGATACAAAATATTTCAAATAAAGAATTTAAAAGGAGATATGGAGATAGAGCATTTAGTTGGAGGGGCAGAAATATAATAAAGAGAAATATGGAAATAATTTTAGATAAGTATAATGACTAATAATAAGAGTCTATTTCATATACTTTAATGTGAACTTACTTTAACACTTATTGTATCAAAGTCATATTATATCATTAACGTTAAATATGGGGAGGTGGGGGAATATTGAAATATAATAATACATCTGAAATAAATCCACTAGATTGTATACTAGGTCAAGAAAGAGCTGTAGAAGCTATGGAATTAGGTCTAAGAATAAGTAATCCAGCCTATAACATATACTTAGCTGGTGAATCTGGAACAGGAAAAAGTACTTATGCCTTAAAGGTTTTGAATGAATATGCATCCAAAAAAAATACACATAAAGATTGGTGCTATATATATAATTTTGAAAACCCTAGAGAGCCTATTATAGTTGAGTTAGAAAAAGGGTTTGGAAGAGAACTTAAGAAAGACATGGAGAAGTTAATTGAGAGTCTTTTAGAAGATTTTAAAAATGCGTTTGAAAGTGAAAGCTTTGAAATAGAAAAAAATAAACTTTTGGACGAATATGAAATAGAAAAAGATATGTTACTAAAGCAAATTAAGAAGTACGGAGAAGAAAAAGGATTTAAATTAAAACAGAGTAAAATGGGAATAGTCTTTATACCTTTGAAAGAAGAGGAAGATGAAAGTGACATATCTGATGAGGAGTTCTATAAGGCAAAAAGAGAACTGGAAAACATGGCTATACAGGTCGTGTATAAAATTAAAGATTTAGAAGAAATAGCTGAAAAAGCTGTTTTAGAGCTTGAAGAAGAGATAGCTAAACTTGTAGTAGAACCTCACATCAAGACATTGTGCGAAAAATATGAAAATTATGATAAAATCCAAGCTTATTTGGAAAAAGTAAAAAAAGATATAATAGAATATATGTACTTATTCTATTTAGATGAAGATGAATTAAAAGATAAATATGATAAAGAACATTTTATTAAATATAAAATCAACCTATTTGTAGACAATGGAGGTTCAAAAAACAAAGAATCAGCACCTGTTATAGTAGAGATAAATCCAAGTCCTGCAAATTTATTTGGAAAGGCAGAATACGATTATGCAAATGGCAATATAAAGACTGATTTTACAAAACTATTATCAGGAGCATTTCATAGGGCTAATGGTGGTTACTTAGTGATTTATGCAGACCAGTTATTAAAATATACGATGTCTTGGGAAATCCTTAAAAAGACTTTGCAAACAAAAAAAGTAATATTGGAAACTCAGACAGCAATTAAGCCAGAAAATATGCCATTAAATGTAAAATTAATATTGATTGGAAGCCACTATATATATGATATTCTATACAGATATGATGAGGATTTTGAAAAATATTTTAAAATATTCGTGGATTTTGATAGTGAAATGGATAAGAATGAAAATAATGAAGATGGAATTGCTAGATTTATAGCATCTCAATGTGATAAGAATAATTTAAGACATTTTACTAAGGAAGCTGTTGGTGAAGTTATCAAATTTAGCACTAGATTGTCTGGTGATTTAGGAAAATTATCAACTAAATTTAATAAAATAATGGAAGTTGTAATAGAAGGAAGTGCATATGCAGAATTTAGAAATTCAAGATATACAGAGCAGTGTGATGTTAAGAAAGCAATAAGTGAAAAGAGAAAAAGAATTAATAGGGTAGAGACACATATGGATGAATCAATTGAAAATGGATTTACTTTAATAGAGACAGAGGGAAAACAGGTTGGAGTGATAAATGGTCTATCTGTATTAAGTACGGGAGAGTACTCTTTTGGTAGAGCTTCAAGGATTACAGCAACCACTAGTCCAGGAAGTAAAGGCATAGTAAATATAGAAAGAGAAGTAAATATGAGTGGCTCTATACATAACAAAGGAGTGCTTATATTAGGCGGTTATCTTTCTGAGAACTTTGCACAGGATTTAATAATGTCACTAAATGCATATATCTGTTTTGAACAAAATTATGGTGGAATAGATGGAGATAGTGCTTCTTCGGCAGAATTATATGTACTATTGTCATCTCTTAGTGGAGTGCCAATTAAGCAGAATATTGCTGTTACAGGCTCTATAAATCAAAAGGGAGATATACAAGTAGTTGGTGGAATAAGTGAAAAAATAGAAGGATTTTATTCTATATGTAGGACTAAAGGATTAAATGGTGAGCAAGGAGTTATAATTCCTAAGAAGAATCAGAGAAACCTTGTTTTATCAGATGAAGTTAATGATGCTATATTAGATGGGAAATTTAAGATATATACAGTTGAAAGAGTAGAAGAGGCTATAGAGATACTGACAGATGTTAAATTTGAAGAAATAAAGAAATTAGTAAAAGAAAAATTGATATCCTTTAGTAAGATACAAACTGTGTCAAAAGAATAAGTTTATTATAGAATTTAATGGGTATTTATGTATAATAAAAAGCAAGAACTTTAATAGGTTTTTGCTTTTTTTGTGAAATATATGTAGATTGAATTTTTATTTTGTATATTTTATATATTGATGTTTATTTTTTGTTGAGATGATTAAACTATTTATAAATAGAGTCTTATAAATTAGTATTTTAAAGGGGGATAATTATGAAAAATGTAAATCTAAAAGAGATAAATGAAAAAGACATAAAAGAAAATGAAGACATAAAAGCGAACCAAGAGATAAATGAAAAAAATCTAAAAGGGAAAGAAGATATAGATAAAAAAGATATAAATAAAGTTGAACCTAAAAAAGAAATGAATAAAGCAATTAGTAAAAAAGATAAGATAATTGATGAGAAAGATATATCAAATTTTAGTGATATTGAAGAAGATAAAAAAACTGAAACAGGCAAAAAATCAAAGAGTACTAATTCCAATAAGAAAACACAAAAATCAGATAAAGAAACTAAAGGTAAATCTAAGAATAAGAATAAGTCAGTAAATGATAAAGATGTAAACAAGATTTTAGATGAATTAGAAAAACTATACCCAGATGCTACATGTGAGTTAAATTATGGGACAGCCTTTGAACTTTTGATAGCTACTATTCTATCAGCTCAATGTACTGATGTAAGGGTAAATAAAGTTACATCAGAGTTATTTAAAAAGTACAATACAGCAAGAGACTTTGCCAACTTGAGTATTGAAGAAATTAGTAAAGAGATAAAAAGTTGTGGCCTTTATAAAAGTAAATCTCAAAAAATAAAAGATACATCTGAACAACTATGTGAATTATATGATGGTGAGGTACCAGATAGTTTAGAAAAACTTGTGAAATTACCTGGCGTTGGAAGAAAAACAGCAGGAGTTGTACTTAGTAACGCCTTTAATCAACCAGCAATAGCAGTAGATACCCATGTATTTAGAGTTACCAATAGAATTGGGATAGTGGATGAGCCAAATCCTCAAAAAACAGAATTTGCACTTATGGAAGCTATACCAAAAGAAAGATGGTCACACTCACATCATGTATTAATTTTTCATGGAAGAAGAATGTGTAAAGCTAGAAATCCAGAATGTGGAGATTGCCCAATAAAAGAAGATTGTAATTATTATAAAGAAATTAATGAAATGAAATAACTTTTATCAAAGTAAGTTGTACAAGAGGGATTTTCTGATATAATAATACTTATGAAAATGTTAGATAGAAAACTATTATATATAACTAAGTAAAAATTGTTATTAACATTATTATATATAATAGTATAATATTATTGTTATTCTGTTTATAAAATAAAGTTTAATAAATTAAGAGCAATACTTAGGGAGGATAAAAATGTCATTGAATATAGTATTAGTAGAACCAGAAATACCTCAAAATACAGGAAATATAATAAGAACTTGTGCAGCAACAGGTTCAACTTTACATTTAGTAAAGCCATTAGGTTTTTCATTAGATGATAAACACCTAAAAAGATGTGGGCTTGACTATTGGGATATAGCTGATATACAATATTACGATAGCTTTGAAGAATTACAAGAAAAGTATCCAAACAGCAAATACTTTTTTTCTACAACAAAGGCTAAGCAGTCACATTCAGATGTGAAATATGAAGAAAATTGTTTTATAGTATTTGGCAAAGAAACAAAGGGATTACCAGAACCTTTGTTGAAAGCAAATATGGATACTTGTATTAGAGTACCTATGTTGGATGTTGAAAAAGCTAGGTCACTAAATTTATCAAATTCAGTTGCTATAGTAGTGTACGAAGCTTTAAGACAAATAGGATACCCTAATATGAGGTAGTTTACCAAGCCTAAATGAGAAAGGAGCATACTTAATGAAAAATCTAAAGATAATCTGTGACAGTTTATCGGACGTGCCAAAAGATTTGTTAGATAAATATGATATAGATATTGTCTCGTTAACAGTTATATTAGAGGAAAAAGAGTATAAGGATAGAATCGATATATCTGGAGATGAATTTTATAAAAAGCTTAGAGAAGAAAATGCATATCCAAAAACTTCTCAAGCTACTTATGCCCAATTTAAGGAAGTGTTTGAGAAGTATACTAGTGAAGATAGAGAGATACTTTATATAGCAGGTTCTGCCACAGCCACAGGGACGTATCAAAGTGCTGTAATGGCAAAAAATGATGTAGAAGGTAAAATATATACATACGACTCTAACTTGCTTTGTATGGGAACTGGTTTACTTGTAATAAAAGCAGGAGAACTTGCAAGTGAAGGAAAGTCTATTGATGAAATATTGCCTGTTTTAGATGATTTAAAAGAGAAAGCTTTTGTTATATTTTCGGTGGATACACTAGAATATTTACAAAAAGGAGGAAGAATATCATCTACTAAAGCAGCAATAGGAAGCATATTAAATATAAAACCTATCCTAGAGATAAAAGATGGACTAGTTTCACAAATATCTCAAGTAAGAGGAAAGAAGAATGTAATTTCTAAGATGATGGACTTGATAAAATCAAATTGTGGGGATGATTTATCAGACCAAATTGTGTATATAGGATATAGTGATGATTTTAAGGAAAAAGAACAATTATCTAGGGTTATGGAAGATGAATTAAGACCTAAGGAAATTAGATTTTTCCAAATTGGTGTGTGTATAGGTGCACATGCTGGACCTGGTGTCACTGGTATCATATGTCTAAAAAAATAAATAATATTTTTTAAATTATTAGTTATTTTTTTATTAGTTTAAGATAAAATATTAAATATTGATATGCTAAATTGGATTTATTTTAGATAAAATTAAGTGTTGATATATTAGATTTAGTTTTTAGGGAAGTGTGTAAATAGATAAAATTCTATTGCACACTTTTTTATAGTAAGATTTATTGTAAAGAGTTCAAAATAAGAGTGTAAATTATATATAAAAAATTTATAAACAGTATATAAAAATGTCATGAAAGTATAAGGAGTGAAATTTGATGCATTTAAAAAGAGTGTTGATATTGATATTAACCGTAGCAATGACAGCTGGAATGTTGGTTGGGTGTAGCAATAATCCTGACAACAATTCTAATTCTAACAAAGGTAATAAAAGTAATATAACTGACAAAAATAATTCAAAAAAATCTATATCCATGATACTAGATATTGAAGGAACAAACAATGAAGTTATGAATAATGCTGCTTTATTGGCATTAGACAATGCTAAAAAGAAACTTAATATAGATACAAATAAGGTGGAATCAGATGATTCGTCGACTTTTTCTAATAGTATAGATATTTTATGCAATGACAATCAAGATTTAATTATAGCTGTAGGAGCTAGGTTTGCAAAACCACTGGAGAAGGTAGCTAAGAAATATCCAAAGCAACAATTTGCAATTGTAGATTATGAATATGACAAGCAACCTTCTAATATAACTTCAATTTCTTATGAAGATAATAAATCTGGATATCTAGCTGGATTAATCGCTGGAAAGATGACTGAAAGTGATAAGGTCGGTTTTATTGGTGGATTAAAGGGCTCTAGTAGAGATAAATTTGAAGCAGGTTTTAAAGAAGGTATTAAATTTTCTAATAGTAGTATAAAGGATGTTTCGATTGAATATGTGGATGTCTTTAAGGATAGTAAATCGGCTGAGTCTATAGCTAAAAAAATGATGGATAATGGGGTAGATGTTATTTTCTCTACTACTGAAGATGATTCAAAGACTGTAATAAATGCAGTTAGAGCGAAAAATAAGAAAGTTATAGCTACTAATAAAGACCAACATGATTTGGCTCCAGAAAATGTTATAAGCTCTATTGTAAAAGATTTTGAAAAGCCTACTTATAATATGATACAAAGTTTTGTAAATGGAAATTATAAAGGTGGAGAAGTTATAGAAAATACAGTTAAGTCTGGAAGTACTGGACTTGCTCCAAATAGCTCTCAAAATGTTCCTCCAGATGTGTTAGAATATGTTAATAAGAACAATAAATAATCTATAGAGACTTCATGTTCTATATCAGGGAGTGAATTTTGTGAAAATAAAAAGACTATTGATGCTCTGCTTTGTTGTGGTGTTTACAATTTTTATATTAGCTATATGTGATTTTGATTTTGGACTTGATAAAGTAAACAAAGATAATTCTAATATAAATAGTGCTAAATCCAAACAGAGTGAGTCTAAAAGTGTATCAACATCGTCAAATAAAGATAAAGTAGATAACAAAAGTAATAATGAGGAATATGAAATAAAAGATGATGATTCTTATGTGAGAAAAACTGTTGGAGTATTATTAGACACTGAAAACTTAAATAACGAATCGTATAATAACAATGTACTATCAGCTCTAAAAAGAGCTGATAAAGATTTTGATATTAGAATAAAACTTGAGAAACCAAAGACTTCTAAGAATTTTAAAGAAAGTCTAGAAAAACTACATAAATCTGAACCAGATTTGATAATAGCAGTTGGAGCTAGGTTTGCAGAGTTAATTAAAGAAGATGCTACCAAATATCCAAAACAACAATTTGCAATAGTTGATTATGCTTATAAAGTCCAACCTGCTAATGTAGTTTCAGTATCATTTCAAGATAATTCTACTGGATATTTGGCAGGTCTTATTGCAGGTAAAATGACTGATACTGGTAAAGTAGGTTTTATAGGAGGTGTTGAGGGTTCTAGTAGGGATAAGTATGAATCTGGATTTAGGAAAGGTCTAAAAACTTCAAATAAAAATGCTGAGTTACTAGTTAAATACTCAAATGTATTTGAAAATCCTGAGTCAGCTAGAACTATTGCAAAAGAAATGAGAGATTCTGATAGAGATGTTGTATTCTCAGTTACAGAAGATGATAGTAAAAGAGCTATTCAGGTAGCAAGAGAAAATGGTGGCCAAGTTATAGCTATTAATAAAGACCAATATGATATGGCACCAAACAATGTAATAAGTTCAATTGTAAAAGATGTGGAACAACCAGTCTATGAATTAATAAAGAATGTTATAAAAGATGGTTTTCATGGAAGTAAGGTAATGGAATTTAAAATAAAGGATGGAGAAATAGGATTGACTCCAAATAGTAGTAGAAATATACCACCAGATGTTTTAGAGTACATAAAAAAAGAGTATAACAAAGTGAAAGATACATATTAATAACTGTTTTAAAAGTTTATAAAAATGCACTTTATAGGTGTGAGTTAATTATAGAAAAGTCTAATAATAGGTGTGTTAGCAGAAAAATTCTGCTACACACTTTATTTATTTCAAGTAAAAAATTTATCAAAAAAAAGAAAAAGGAGTAAAAAATGGAATTTACAAGAGAGCCATTTATACTAGATGACGATTTGTGTCTAGCTTTGGTGGACAAAAGAATTAGTTATCTAATGGAAAATGAATTAAAATTAAGAAATATAGAGATAATAAAAACAATAGAATGTAAAGAATTATATGAAAGCATAAAATATCACCCAGATATATGTATTTGTAATTTAGGAAAAGGAGATATAATTGTTGCGCCGAATGTATATAATCAATACAAAGAGTTATTAAGTAGATATAAATTTAATATAATTAAGGGAGAAGCTAATTTATTAAATAGATACCCTTATGATATACCTTACAATATTGCTATAGTTGGTGACTATGCTATCCATAACTTTAAGTACACTGATAAAGTAATATTAGATTATATTGAAAATAATAAACTTAAAAAGATAAATATAGAGCAGGGCTATTCTAAATGCTCAATCTGTATAGTAGATAGAACATCTATAATAACATCAGATAAAGGTATTTGGAAAAGCATGAAGAATACAGAAATAGAGTGTTTATTAATAGAAAAAGGTCATATAAATTTATTTGAGATGAATTATGGATTTATAGGTGGATGTACAGGGTTAATTTCTAAGGATAAACTAGCTTTTTGTGGAGATGTTAAAAAACATCCTGACTATGAACGTATAAAAAGTTTTGTAGAAAGTAAAAACAAGGAGATAGTTACACTTAGCTGTGAGAATTTACTAGATATAGGTTCTATAGTTCCTCTCATGACAAGAAAGGAGCGATAACTTTGGTTGAGAAGGATAATATTTCTTCTATGAAATTTTTGAGGAATAATAATGTAAACGATAGATTAATATATACGAATGACATTGTAGAAGTAGTGATAGATTCTGCAAAGCAAGAAGTATTAAATAAAAAAATACTTAATGGTACTAAAACTGAACAAAGAGCTCTAAATATTGATGAGATATCAACAGAAATAACTAGTATGATAATAAGTATAATGAAAGAGAAACTTTTAAAAGAATACATTCTAAAATGCTATGGGCGTACATATCCTGAAGATAAAAATAATATATACATATATTCACTGAACATATTTGCTAAAAAAGAGATTTTTATGAGAGAAACAGTATTTACAAGGGTGAGAAACTATATAGAGGAAAATGATTTTATAAACGTAGAAGGTTTTATTAGATTTAGAATGCGAGAATTTATGAAATATATTTCTGCTATAGGTGATATTGCAGTTGAGGAGTATTTAATAAAGAAAGACCAAGATGAATTTATAAGAGTCTTAAAATACTTTATAGATACTCAAGAAGAAAAGATTGATTTGCTAAAAGTTCATATAATGGAAGATAATACATTTATTTTATACGATAAAAATGGAAACAAAATAGACAGTATAGATGATGAAGAAATCATAAATATGGTAATAAGAGAGAATTTAAACTATGAGGACTTTTTAATAAGTACCTTATTAACTTTATGTCCTAGAAAAATAGAAATATTAGATTTATTAAATAATAATTGCTCAAAAGAAATTATAGATACTGTAGAGGCAATTTTTGAAAATAAAGTTAGTATAATTATGGAGAATTAGGAACTAAAGATATAAAACTAAAAAAATTCTTTTTAAATCGACACAAAAGACTTATAATTGTATATAAAGCTATAATATAGCTAGGGCTATTAACTATAAAAAATATCTACTGATTAAGTGTAATATAGCTGACAAATATACAATTGATAAGGAGAAATTTTATAATGGATAATTTAATTAGGATACTGATATTAGCTGTTATTGGTGGATTTATAGGTTACGTTACAAATGTAGTTGCTATAAGACTAATATTTAGACCAATAGAGCCTATTAAAATACCTATTTTAAATATAGAAATAGTAGGGCTTATACCAAAGAGAAGAGCAGAAATAGCAGCCAATGTGGGAGAAATAATTCAAGAAGAATTTCTTTCTATGGACGAAATACTTGCAAATATCATTACTGACGAAGATAAGGAAGAAGTTGTAAGATACATAAAAGCAAGGGTAAAAATTATAATACATGAGAAAGTCTCATTTATACCAAGTGGCATAAAAAACATGATACAAGACTATTTAGGAGAGATAATTGAGTCTGAAGTTAAACAGAGTATAGATGAATTGAGTAAAAATATAATAAATAAAGCAAATGAACGTATAGATATACAAAAAATGGTCGAAGATAAGATTAATGAACTAGATTTATATGAATTAGAAGAGATAATAATAAAAATAGCTAAAAAAGAATTAAAGCATATAGAATTTTTAGGTCTTGTTTTAGGTTTTTTAATAGGTATAGTTCAAGGTTTGGTTACTATGTTTATTTAAATATACAATAATTAGCTATTGTACTTAAGTATACAAAAACTAAAAATTAACTTCAATAAAAATTAATTTTAGTATTTATCTAGTCATATCTATCATGCATGTAGATATATTTTAAAAATTTAAAATTGGTGAAAATATTATAATATAACTATAAATCAAAAGATTAAAGTAATATAAAAATATTAGAATATTGATTTAGAGTTGATTAAGATGAAAAATAATGGGTAATTATTATATTACATTAATGTTGATTGATGTATAAGTATCTGTTATAATGAAAATATATTAAAAATCATAGTGTTGAAGAGGAAGAGTAGAGTAGAAACCATTCTCAGAGAATTTGGGTCTATGGCTGAGAGCCCATGTAACAGGTCTATTTGAAAACTACCTTGGAGCTGAGTTTATTAGCAGTATTTGTATTTATACTATATGTGAAAGTGCTCGGGTGACGACCTTATAGTCATCAAGAGGGTTGTATATACTTGTATACACCAACTTGGGTGGAACCGCGAATTAATATCGTCCCAAACATATTTGGGGCGATTTTTTATTACAAAAAATCTAAAAATTATTTCAATAAGGAGGAAAAAACAATGATTAAAGTTGCTTTAAAAGATGGCTCAATAAAAGAATTTGAAAGTGCTATTTCTGTTATGGATGTAGCAAAATCCATTAGCGAAGGATTAGCTAGAAATGTGGTAGCAGCATCTGTGAACGGAGAGGTTGTAGGTATGGACCACATTATAGATTCTGATTGTGACTTAAATTTATTTAAGTTTGAAGATAAAGAAGGTAAGGAAGTTTTTAGACATACATCAGCACATATATTAGCTCAAGCTATAAAGAGACTTTACCCAGAAGCAAAACTTGCTATAGGGCCAAGTATAGAAAATGGATTCTACTATGATATAGATTTAGACCATAGATTAGTTCCAGAAGACTTAGAAAAAATAGAAGCTGAAATGAAAAAAATAGCTAAAGAAGATTTAAAAATAGAAAGATTTGAACTTCCTAGAAATGAAGCTCTAGAGCTTATGAAAGAACAAGGAGAAGACTATAAGGTAGAACTTATATCTGATTTACCTGAAAGTGAAATAATATCTTTCTACAAGCAAGGTGATTTTACTGATTTATGTAGAGGACCACATTTACCATCTACTAAAAAAGTTAAAGCTGTTAAATTACAAAGTGTTGCAGGTGCATACTGGCGTGGCGATGAAAAAAATAAGATGCTTCAAAGAATCTATGGAACTTCTTTTGAGAAAAACAAAGATTTAGAAGAGTACTTACATTTATTAGAAGAAGCTAAAAAGAGAGACCATAGAAAACTAGGTAAAGAATTAGGATTATTTATGATACCTGAAGAAGGTCCTGGATTCCCTATGTTCTTACCAAAAGGTATGGAACTTAAAAATGAACTATTAAAATTCTGGAGAGAAATACACAGAAAAGCTGGATATATTGAAATAGAATCTCCTATTATATTAAATAGAAAATTATGGGAGACTTCAGGTCACTGGTATCATTACAAAGAAAATATGTATACAGTTAAAATAGATGATGAAGATTATGCTATAAAACCTATGAACTGTCCTGGAGGATTAATTTACTATAATTCTCAATTACACTCATATAGAGATTTCCCAATGAGAGTTGCAGAGCTTGGTAGAGTTCATAGACATGAGTTATCTGGTGCATTACAAGGATTAATGAGAGTTAGAGCATTCACTCAAGACGATTCACATATATTCATGTTGCCAGAGCAAATAAAGGATGAAATAAAAGGAGTAGCTAACCTAATAGATGGTATCTACAAAACTTTTGGATTTGAATATAACTTAGAGTTATCTACAAGACCAGAAGATTCTATGGGAAGCGAAGAAGAGTGGGAAGCAGCAGAAAATGGATTAAGAGAAGCTTTAGAAGAATTAGGTCTACCATATACTATAAATGAAGGTGATGGTGCATTCTATGGTCCTAAGATAGACTTCCATCTAAAAGACTGTTTAGGAAGAACTTGGCAATGTGGTACTATCCAATTAGATATGCAACTTCCAAGACAATTTGATAACACTTATATCGGACAAGATGGTGAAAAACATAGACCAGTTATGATTCATAGAGTTGCTTTTGGTAGTATAGAAAGATTTATAGGTATATTAATAGAGCATTATGCTGGTAAATTCCCAGTTTGGTTATCTCCAACTCAAGTTAAGATACTTCCTATATCTGATAAATTTATGGATTATGCAAATGAAGTTAAGAAAGAGTTATTTGATAAGGGTATAAGAGTTGAATTAGATGACAGAGCTGAAAAAATCGGATTTAAGATAAGAGAAGCTCAGCTTGAAAAAGTTCCATACATGTTAATAGTAGGTGAAAAAGAAGTTGAGGAGAATAATGTTTCTGTTAGATCAAGAGATAAAGGTGAAATAGGTAGCATTAAATTAGATGAATTTATAGCTAGTATTTCAAAAGAAATTGAATCAAGAGAAAGTATTATTCAAAACTAATATTTAAGATATTAATAGATAATATAAGTTTAATCGATATATCGATATGTAGAAATTAAACTTATGAAAAGATAAATATAATTAGAGGTACAGTTAATCATATTTTTATGATAGTGTACCTCTAATTTTTTTGTTGTAGGTTAAATGATGTATTCATATGTCTGTTAATTTAGAGATGTATAAAAGATGCTTAAATAATATATTTATATGTTTGCTAATTTAGAGATGTATAAAAGATGCTTAAATTAATGTATTTATATGTTTGCTAATTTAGAGATGTATAAAAGATGCTTAAATTAATGTATTTATATGTGTACATTAATTTAAATATATATAAAAGTTGTATAATTGTAAGTAAAGAGAGATATATAAAATTAAATAAAGTTAGTTTATGCAAATAAATTTGATATACCTATAGTTAACTTTGGAGGTGTGATATGAATACCACTATTTTGTTTTTTAATCAAATAAATGAAGATAGCTTTAATTTAGTTGGTGGGAAGGGGTTTAATCTTGGCAAAATGACTAAGAGAAACCTACCTGTACCAGAAGGATTCTGTATAACAACAGATGCCTTTTACAAGTTTATAGAACCATTAAAAGATAATGACTTATTTAAACAATTAGATAATGTAGATGTTGATGATTTAGAAAAAATTCAAGAATTGACTAGTAGTCTAAGGGATTTAATCATAGAAAAGTCACTTTCAGATAGTATAAAACAAAATATAAAAGAGGCCATAGAAAGCATTGGAGAAGATGATTTCTATGCAGTGCGTTCTAGTGCAACAGCAGAAGATTTGCCAGATATGTCTTTTGCAGGTCAACAAGATACATATTTAAATGTACATGGATTTGAAAACTTAATTGAAAATATAAAATATTGTTGGGCATCACTTTATACTCAAAGGGCTATAGTATATAGAAAGAAAAATAATTTGAATGAAGATAATGTATTAATTTCTGTGGTAGTTCAGAAAATGGTCGATTCACAAAAGTCAGGAATAATGTTTACTGCTGACCCCATTAACAATAACTATAATCATTTGACTATTGATGCAGGTTTTGGACTTGGTGAAGCTTTGGTAGGGGGATTAATAACTCCTGACTTGTACAAAGTAAATAAAAACGAAAATAAAATTATAGCAAAAGAAATAAATGCGAAGAAGTTAGCCATATACAGAAAAAATGATGGTGGCACAGAGCAAATCTTACTTGATAAAAATAAACAGAAAGAACAAGTACTTTCAGAACGAGAGATTTATAATGTAGCACAACTAGGACATGAAATCGAGGAATACTATCAGACTCCACAAGATATAGAATGGGCAATTGATGAGAGTGGGAAAATATATATTTTGCAAAGTAGAATGATAACATCTCTATATCCTAGAGTCGAAAATAGTAATATAAATGGAAAATCTCAGGTATATATATCAGCAAGTCATATTCAAGTAATGACAAAACCAATTAAACCCTTAGGTCTTGATATATTCAAAAGAGTAATGCCTTTTGATAGAGTCGAAGAAGGCAGTAACTTCAAGATAATGAGTCAAGCTGGAGGTAGACTCTATGCAAATTGTACAGAAATACTGAGATTACCAATAAGAGATAAGACAATCAAAGATTTAATGCCCAATGTAGACTATCTTGTAGCAAGTGCACTTGGAGAGTATATTGAAAAATATCCTTTAAAGAAAAAACTGCCTTCTAAAACTACATTAAAAATGGCAAAGAATTTAATAATACCTATCTTAAAAATATCAAAGCAAAATTATGCCTTTGATAAAAAACCAGATGCTCTTGCAAGTTTAGTGGAGTTGAAAGAAGAACTTATTTATGATGTGTATAGAAATATAAACAAGGGAAATGATTTATGTGAAAAGATTGTAATCGTGGAAGAGTTATTATCTGCTTTTATATTTAAGTTAGCAAAGCAACTTATACCAAATGTAGCTCCAGGAATTTTAAGTGATAGAAAACTTAGAAATATGCTTGAAGAATTAGATTTATTGTACTTAGAAGATAGTTTTGTAAGTGGACTAGAAGGAAATATTACTACTGAGATGGGATTAAGAGTAGGTGATTTAGCTGATTTAATAAGGAATAATCTAAAAGAGATTGATATATTAAATAAAAATCCTAAAGATGCTCATTTATTGCTTTTAAAAAATGCTAGTGATGAATTAAAGAGTGAGTTAAGTGATTTTTTAAGACAATTTGGGATGAGAGGAATTGGAGAAATAGATATAACAAATCCTCGTTATCAAGAAGATTTCACTCCAATAAGTATGTCTATATTGAATAATATAAATACATTGGAAAAAAATGAACATAGAGAAAACTATCAAAGATTGATTGAAAAATCGAGTGAAAGTGAACAATTAATTTTGGAAGCTTATGAGAAGATAGGTAAAGATGATTTAGTCAAAAAAGTTAAGAATCATCTAAATAATATAAAGACTTTCTTGCCTTTACGTGAATATGGAAAATATATTATAGTTGGTGTATTTAATGAAGTAAGAAAAGTAATTGATGAAGTAGGGGATAAATTAGAAAAGGATAATTTACTTGATAATAGATATGATATATTTTATCTAAACCTTGATGAAATATATCAAGCATTAAATGAAAAAGTAAATTTCAAAGAAAGTATACAATGCAGAAAAATAGAGTATGATAAATATGAAAAACTGAATCCACCAAGGGTAATTACAAATGAAGGAGAGATATTCTCTGGGAGTTATTCAAAAGAGGGGGTACCAGAAGGAGCATTTGTTGGTATGCCAGTATCAGCAGGTATCTATGAAGGATATGCAAGAGTTATATTGAATCCAAATAACGACAGTTTACAAAAGAATGAGATTTTGGTGACTAAATTTACAGACCCTGGTTGGACGCCACTTTTTGTAAATGCGAAGGGGTTAGTACTTGAAGTTGGAGGGCTTATGACTCATGGTGCAATAGTATCTCGCGAGTATGGTATACCTGCTTTGGTGGGAGTGGAAGATGCTACAAGTCTGATTAAAACAGGAGATTATTTGAGAATAGATGCATATAAAGGATATGTTGAGATTATATGTAAATAGATTGGACTTAGTAGAGTATTATAGGAGAGACGTTTACTAGTGAAAATGAATGAGACAATATAAAATTATGATATATAAAAACACTTCTAGGAGTATTTGATTTATCAATAAATAATAAATCTACTATAGAAGTGTTTTGATTTTAATAATAAAAGTGTTTTTGTCATAATAATAAAAATATTTTGGTTGTAATAATCATTTTATCTAATTCTTGTTTTTTAGAATAGTAAAATTTCCACTTGTAGCACTTACATAGAAATTTGTAGCCCCATTTTTATAAGTGTATAAATCATCGTGACGATTCAATTCAAAGTCACTATTTAAAGAACTAGAAATCTTATCAAAGCTTAAAGTGAATCCTGGATTATCAGGAATAGACAAATCAATATTGGCAGAAGTAGTCTCACAGTTTAGAGAAGACAACATTTTGTTAGATATAATTTTTACATCACCTGAAGTTGATTCTGCTTTAATATCAGAAAGTGTTCCAGATACATCCATTCGTCCAGAAACTGTACTACAGACAAGGCTTTTATTATTTATATCTTTTAAACTTATATCACCACTAGTTGTATCTAAATTTAAACTATCAATTTTGCCAGAAAGTTGTATTCTGCCAGATGTTGATGTAAATGTGGCGTCTTTACTATCTAGTTTTGTTATATCAATATCACCACTAGTTGTGTCTAAGTTTACTTTATTAATATTACCAGAAAGCTCTATTATGCCTGAAACCGTGCTAGCTTCCATTATATTACCTTTTATGTAAGTACTATATATATCTGCTGAAGTAGTAGATAAATTTATTTTATCATAAAGCCTATTAGGCAAATATAGTTCAAGTATTGTTGGTTTTGGAAGATTAACTCCAATAAAGAATTTCTTTGCTGAATTATCATCTATAGAAAGAGAATTTCCATCAACCTTTATCTTTGCAAGTTTTTTCTTTGAAAAATTAGAAGGAGTTTTTTGAATTAATTTGATTTTATTAGAATCACTTTTCTTAATTCTAACTTCACCTGAAATCCAGTCAACATTAATATCGTTTATTTTATCTGAAAAACTTTCATTTTTAGCTACTATATACTTATCATAGTTGTATTTAGAATGTAAATTATTAAAAGAAAGATTAAAAGAATGCGAGAATATGTTTCCTATAAGAAGAAGGATAAATACTATAGAAAGTGATATTGCAACAATACTCCATACTAAAATCTTTGTTTTTATGAGTTTTTTATTCATGTTTATTATCCTCCTTTGATTCACTTAGTTGTATTATTCCTTTAATAATCTCAACACCAGCAGAACCTATTATAAATAGTATCCATGAAAAAGACCAAATATTAAATAGCATGCTTGTGATTAGATATATAGCAACTATTATAATCCAATATGCACTAATAAATGATTTGTAAGCCGGATTTATATCATCATAATTTGTTTTAAATTCTTTAAATTCTTTGAATTCTTTTGTTGAAGTATCATTATATAGAGCATAGTTTGGTTTTGTCATTTGATTATAAACTAGTAGCCCTACTCCAATTGCTATTAATATAAGCATTAAAAGAATCCCTAGAGTTGGCTCTATACCAAAGCTCACAATTGAGACTACAAACAAGAAAGGGCTTACTATAAAAAGAGCAATTGCTATTGATGCTCTTAAGGCTCTTTTCTTTTTTTCCTCAATTAATTCAGAAGGTACAAAATATGGTTCTTTAACACTTTCAATTAACTCAGATAAATCTCCAATTCCTGAGATTACTGAATTATATGCTTCTTGTTCTGTTTTACCATCTTGTATTTGGTCATTGTATTTTTCTTTTAGATTTTCAAATAATTCATCTTTAAGTTCTCTGACTTTTTTTGTTTCATTAATTCCTGTAAAGCTATTATCAATATAAGTACGTATTTTATCTAACATATTTTCACCTCCTAAATTAATATGTCTATTAGTGCTTTTGTATTATCCCATTCTTCATGGCTTTTTATATATTTTTCTCTGCCTATGTTTGTTATAGAATAATATTTTCTTCTAGCTCCAGTAGCTTCATCTCCCCAATAAGAGGTTATTGCACCAGACTGCTCAAGTCTACGAAACGCTGTATATAGAGTGGCTTCTTTTAACTCGTACAATCCATTGGTCTTTTCAAGTATAGATTTATTAATCTCATAACCATAACTGTCTTTTTCAAGTAAATGTTTTAAGATAATTGTTTCTGTATGACCTCTTATCATGTCAGATGCGATTGTCATGAACATCACCTCCGATTAAATATATAATACTTTGATATACCTCGCCTGTCAAGGTATATCATGAGAAAAAATATTTCATAGTGTTATTATAAGATTATAAGAGTTTATATGAAAATAATGTAAAAGTTTTATGGATAATATATTTTATATTTAGTTTTAGATAAATTTATATAGTCATTATGTTAAAAAATGATATAAAGTCTAATTTAATTTAGCAAAATAAGTGATATAATTAAAAAAGAAAAGAAATATGGATTTATTTGGAATAATTTTGACAATCTATTTACTACACGTGTAGAGTCGTATATAATTAAATTATACGTAAAATATAAAAAATAATTTATCAATACGTTAGGAGAAAGTATTATGATAAAGTCAGGCTTATTTTGGAATATTTTCATTATGATATCCTTTATAATAGAATGGTTTCTTTGTAAGAAAATGCTAGATTATACAAGTGAGCAAAAAATTTCTAATAGAAAAATAAATATATACATAGGTAGCATTATTATTTTTGCTAATATAATTTATTTTTTTGATGTATCTCCAGATATAAGAGTAATTATATCCGTGATGTTTACTGTCGTATTTTACAAAATCTCATATGATGTGAGGTTTAAGAAGTCTGTATTAATATCTTTAATTTACTGGATGTTATTAATTGCTACAGATGCTTTAAGTATATCTTTAACAGTTTGGCTTAATTCTATAGATGATATGAGTAAGATGGCAACAGGTTATATATACAGAATTGAGTCCATGGTATCTGGAAAGATGCTTTTGATTTTAGCTTTATTTTTATACAGAACATTAAAGATAAAATTGAATATAGAAATAAATAAAAAGACATTCTCTTATATAATCATCCCAATAGTCGCTAATATAGCATCTTTTTTTATTATTTTTAAATACATATTTAATTCAAAGTCTGGTAGTGGAATGCATAATAGTCAATTTGTTATGATTTCTGTTGTACTGCTTATATCAAGTATTATTTTAATCTTAATTGCTAAGAAGTTACAGCAATATAATACTTTAATGGTAGAAAATAATATGATTAAAAACGTTTTAAAATCTGAAAGTGAGTATTATGAAGATATAGAAAAGAAATATCTAAAGACTAGATTATTAAGTCATGACATGAAAAATCATTTATTGTGTATAAATGCCATGATTAAAAAAGGTATTGATGTTACTTCATATTTAGATAATCTACAAGGAGAGATTCATGGTAATGACTTATTTTTTAATACTGGTAATTTCATATTAGATAGTATATTAAGTGAAAAGAAAGAAATCTGTGATAAAAATGATATAGAACTAAGAACAGGAATAAATTTTAGTCATTGTGAAGCTATTGAATTAGTAGATGTATGTCATATATTCTCTAATATTTTAGATAATGCGATTGAAGCATGTAACAAAATAGATAGTGGTGATAGAAAGATTTGTATTAAAGGCGATGTCATGCAAAATTTTTATTTAATAAGAGTGGAAAATACTAAAGTAAATGAGATTATTACTAAAAATGGAGATATTGTGACAGATAAAACAGGTCCTTTTCATGGTTTTGGAATAAGAAGTATAAAAAACTCTGTAAACAAGTATGGTGGTAATGTTGTAATTGAATATGATGATAACAAGTTTGTAGTTAAAATTGCTATACCACTTAAAAATGTGAAAAAGGTAGTCAATCATGTAATTTAATGTATACAGGTAAAGTCTATAATTATGTGTACATATTGAAATTATTTATTATTTATTAAAATTTTTCAAAGTTGGGATATTATACATATTATAAATGGGGCATATTAATAAGCTTAAGATAGTAAGCTTTTTATTGTGATAAATAAAAAAAGAAGTTGCATCAAAAATAGAAAAAATCTTTAAAGATGTAACTTCTATGGTATATGTATGAGAGGCTATATCGCCATTTCTGGGATTAAGCTTCTCATAGCTTCTATAGTTGTTTGAATAAGCTTATCAAGTTCCCAGCCAAGCATTTCTGCACCACTTCTTATAACGTCTCGAGAACAGCCAGCAGCAAATGACTTATCTTTAAATTTCTTTTTAACAGATTTCAATTCTAAATCAGAAACACTCTTTGAAGGACGCATTATTGCAGCGGCACCAATTAAACCAGTAAGTTCATCTACAGCAAATAATACCTTTTCCATAAACTGTTCTGGCTTGACATCTGAGCCAGTTAGTCCATATCCATGACTTACAGTAGAATCGATTATCGATTTATCTAAATCAAGCTCTGTCATTAATTCTCTTTGCTTAACACAATGTTCATCAGGATACATTTCAAAATCTAAGTCATGTAAAAGTCCAACTACTTCCCAAAATTCTACTCTCTCAGGGTCGTATTCTTTTGCATAGTATCTCATAACTCCAGATACGATTTGAGCGTGTCTTATATGAAATTCTTCCTTATTGTATTTTTTTAGTATTTCCCATGCTTGTTCTATATTTGGCATGTAACTCATTTTTATCACTCCTCTAGCTGAATATTTTGAATTTTTATAAAGTTTGTTTTCCATTGATTATATCAATCAATTTCCAATACGTCAACACACTGATACACAATTTTGCATGTGAATTCAGAAATTAGTGAAAATTGAATTTTTATGTCTGGTTTTTAGGTCTAAAACCTTTCTATTTAAATTCTGAGTATCTAAATTTTTTCATTCTGTAATGTTATTTTCGATATAAACGCTATAAGTAATGTAATAAATCCTACTCCTATTATAATAATATACACTCTATCCGATAATAAATCGAAAAGTCTACCATATATAACCTGACCAATAGGCATTGCGACAGATGTTCCTGCAAAAAGAATAGCCATAACTTTTCCTAGCAGTTCATTTGGAGTTTTTAACTGTATGATTGTTATAGCATATATTGAGATAAGAGTCGTTGTAAAAAATATTAGCATAGAGGATATAATAAAGATTAAAAATGGAACTGGAAATCCTGTATTTAATATAAGTGGATAGACTGAAAATGCCATTGGTATAAATATAAGTGCACATATGATGAAACAAATATGTAAGTTGGTTATTTTTAGATGCTTTGAGAAAATACCAATACTCACAGCAGCTATTAATGAACTAAAAGAGATTGCTCCTTCTGCTACACCATATAGAAAGTTATTAGATTCCATAGTTATTTTTACTATATAGGGGATACCTACGATTAGCATAGAACTTAAAACTAGATTTATTGCCATTGCTAAAAAGAGTATTTTTAATGTAAATCTATTTTCCTTACATATATGGATAATACCATCTTTTATATCAATAAATATAGTTTTTATAATGTTGCCAGTTTGTTCTTGTTTAACAAAAGGAATCTGTATAAATATCTCCATAATTGCAGATAGAAAGAAACTTATACAACTGATAACGACAATTGCATTGATACCAAGGATACCATACAAAACACCTCCTAATACAGGACCTGCTATATTTGTAAGAGAGGCAACTCCAGCTACGATACCATTTGCATTTATTAAATGTTCATTATCTACTAAAATGGGTGTACTTGACTGAACTGTTGGTTGATACATTGTGCTTATGACTGAAAGTATGGTCATAATAATTCCTATAAGTAGTATTGAACCATTATCATTAAATAAGAAGAGTGATAAGATTAGTACTGCAACACTACTTGAAAAATCGAAAATAACCATTAAGTTTCTTCTGTTGAATATATCTGCAATAGCCCCACCAATAGGGGAGAATACCACAATTGGGATTGAAGATACTGCGAGTATCGTAGCAAATATTTCTGCCTTACCAGTCATATCAAGTATGTAGAGAGATAAAGCAAACTTAAGTATTGATGCACCAAATAATGAAATTATTTGACCTAATACCATTAAGTTAAAATTTTTATTAAAAGTATTTAATGATTTTACCATATATATACCTACCTATCTAAGATTATTAAAATATTTATAATGATTGCTATGACAGCAATGACTATAAGGAAGTTTTTTCTTGTTTTAATTCCTAATATTATTATAAATGCAGCAAATATTATAGATAAGATAGAGTAGAATGGCATGAGTTCGCTGCTAGGGTCTACTAGTTTTGTGTGGATATTTAGTTTATCATTTATTTTGTAAATAATATCATTTAGTTTTTGTATTAATTCAATCATATTACCCCTCCTAGTTATAAAGAAATGTTTAGAAAATTTATTTTAAATTATTACTCAAGTATGTGTTCTACAAGATTGTCTACCATAAAATCAAATACTTCAATGTAGTTATATCCAATATCTTCTTTTAGCAATAGACTTGAAAGTAGGGCATTGCAAACACCAAAGGCTTTTTCTTTCTCTATTTTTAATTTGAGATTGTATCTTTCAATTAAGTTATAAAAATTTTGTACATTATTATATTCAAGTTGCGAAAGCATCTCTTTAGGCATCTTATTTAATAAAGAGATGTAATCAGCATTATTTGGTGAATATAAGAATGGGTTTTTATCATATAATCGGTATAACATCTTCAAGGCTTTTGCAAAACCCTCTTTTTGAGGCATGTTACTTAAAATTTCATCTACTGATGATATAAGTTTGTTTTGAATTTCATTTAATACTTCAAAAAATAGCTTTTCTTTTGAATCAAAGAATGTGTAAAATGAACCCTTTGCAATTCCTGATTTTGAACAAAGTTCGTCAATGTTAGTTTTTTTGTATCCATATTTAGACCAGTGAATTTCACATTCTGAAATTAGTCTTTTTCTAATATTATTTTTTTCTATTTCTGTAAAGCTTTTAGCCATATTTATCAATCCTCTCTATAAGTATATATATCTATGACTTAAAATATATTTTAAGTCATAGATATATAATATTGTTCATTTATAAATTTGTCAAGCTTGACCCTGACAATAAGCAATATTTTTTGCTACAATCTGTTATTAATCTCACCTGTAAGCTGTTATATGAAAAGAGCCAATAGCCATAAGGGATGTTATTTATAGGTTATTGGCTTTATGTCTTTATATCTGAGTATTTGATAGCTGGCAAATTTAATTGTTTTACAGTGATAAGATTTTCTTATTTATATTTGAGATAGGATAGCGAAAAATTTTTAAGCACTATATTTTTCAGATTCCTAACCTTATTTATAATATTTTCGATTTGACACTATATCATTTGAACTAATATAAGGATTATGATATTTTTTGCGTTTTCGAGTGAAATAAGGGAAATTAATGGATTCTTTTGGACAAAAGGAAATGCAAGCCATACACTGATTACATTGATGTTGAAATGTTGGTTTACCATTTTGCATTATTATATTTTTGCAAGGGCATACTTTAAAACATAATCCACAAGAAATGCAATCATCCCAAACCTTGAAATATTTATCATTAGATGGACAATTTTTTATATAATGGTCCATTATTTTATGAAAAAGTGTATTTACTAAAAAATTGGGTTTTGGGTAGTTTCTTATTTCTTTTTGTGATATTTCTTTTGATATAATTCTAAGCTGTTCCTCCGTTTTAGGAACACGTTTTTTAGGGTTAGGAAATGGTGGATACATGGCTACATAGTTAGCAACACTATATACTTTATTCCCATAAGATAAATTACACCCTTTTTCCTTGAGTAACAATGCTAATTCTTCCATGCTTTTTCCGTTAATAAAAGCAGGCATAGAAATTGCAAATATATAGGCATCAGGGGATAACTCTAAATTTTTTATAAATTGAATTACAGTTTCTGGTATAGTCCAATGGTATACAGGAAAAATAAATCCTATTCGTTCAGCAGTCAATTTTGAATAATCAGATGGTGATGTTCTCATTGAGATAATCTCTGTATTATTAAGTTCTTGTGCGATTACCTGAGCAGCTCGCATACTATTTCCTGTTCCAGTAAAGTAGTAGATTACATTACGCATATTTTTTACCTCCAAAATCTGTTGAATAAGACTTGTAACAGTCTATTTTTTATTCTGAGTTTTAAACAGAATAGTGTTCTGTTAGGATTATATCATATATGCAAATTAGGGTCAATAATTAAGAGAATAGCGTTCTTTTAATTGTATAATCTGTCCTATTCTTGTTGACATTATGATATGTGTAATTATACCTTGAGAGAAATATAAGGGTGAAATAATGAGAGAATTATTTAAAATACAATGCCATTTAAAATACAAAAAATATAGATTATGAAAAAATTTTTTAAGGTAAACGTTTATTAAAAAAAGAAATGTTTACATAACGAATAAATGGCTATAATTTAAATACACAAAGTTATATCAGAGAGAGGAATAAAAATATGTTTAATGAACTTAGAACAAAAGAAAATGTATATAAAAATTTAATAAATGGAAAATGGGTGGAATCTAATTCAAGAAAACCAATAGAAATTTACTCACCAATAGATAATTCTCTTGTTGGTAAAGTACAATCTATGACAAAACACGAAGTAGATAAAGCCATTGAAAATACAAAAGAGAGTATAAAGGTATGGGCTGAAATGCCTGTATACAAGAGAGCTAATATATTCCATAAGGCTGCTGATTTATTGTTAGAAAATATGGACGAGATAGCTAATATATTGGTACTTGAAATAGCCAAAGATATAAAGTCTGCAAGAGCAGAAGTTGAAAGAACGGCAGATTTTTTAAGATATACAGCTGATGTAGGAAAAAATATGGAAGGTGAAGCTATCAGTGGTGATAACTTCCCTGGTGGAACAAGAAATAAGATGTCTTATGTTTCAAGGGTTCCATTAGGTACTGTTTTAGCGATATCTCCTTTTAATTATCCTGTGAATTTATCAATGTCAAAGATTGCACCAGCACTTATTGGTGGAAATGCAGTTGTATTAAAACCTGCCACACAAGGAGCTATTAGTGCACTTCATGTAGTAGAAATTATGAGAAAAGCTGGTATACCAGATGGAGTACTTAACACTATTACAGGTAGGGGTAGTGAGATAGGGGATTATGTTGTAACTCACAAAGGAATTAATTTTATCAACTTTACTGGTAGTACTGAAGTTGGTCAACATATATCTAAAATATCTAGAATGGTACCATTATTATTGGAACTTGGTGGAAAAGATGCCGCTATAGTATTAGAAGATGCAGACTTGGATTTTGCAGCTAAGAATATAGTGTCTGGAGCTTATTCATACTCAGGCCAAAGATGTACAGCAGTGAAGAGAATCCTAGTACAAGAGAGTGTAGCTGATGAATTAGTGGAAAAGATAAAGCCATTAGTAGAGAAGTTAACGATTGGAAATCCAATGGAGGAAGTAGTTATCACGCCTCTTATAGATAACAAAGCGACTGATTTTGTTCAAGGTTTAGTTGATGATGCACTACATAAAGGAGCAAAATTAATAACAGGTAATGTTAGAAAAAATAATTTATTTTATCCAACATTATTAGACAATGTAAATGTTGATATGAAGATTGCTTGGGAGGAGCCTTTTGGCCCAGTACTTCCAATTATAAGAGTTAAAGATATAAATCAAGCAATTGAAATTGCTAATCAGTCAGAGTATGGACTTCAATCATCGGTATTTACAAGTGATATTGATAGGGCATTTTATATTGCTGATAAGCTTGAGGTTGGAACTGTTCAAATAAATAATAAGACTGAAAGAGGGCCAGACCATTTCCCATTCTTGGGTGTAAAGGCATCTGGTATGGGAACTCAAGGAGTTAAGTATTCAATTGAGGCTATGACTAGACCTAAAGCAGTAGTGGTAAATGTTAAAGAGTTATAAAGAAATAGATAGAGTATGGATAAAAATATAGGATAATAACTGGCAATAGAAATATAGAAAAGCAACTAAAAATAATCAATAAATATAAGTGAATAGCTGGAAATATAAAATAAAGTGGAGAATTTAATTCTCCACTTTATTTTTTGAAGTTTTAAGTAAGTTTACTTGATAGAAGTATCTAATCTACTTTATTTTTAAGGAAACATTTAAATATAAAAGATATTCCAAAGAATTTTTAAGATATTTTATCCTAATAGAATTGATATATTTTTGTATTAAATTATCTTAAACTACAGAATAATGTTTAAAAAGATTGTTTTACTTGAATATTTATCCAGTTATACATTTTGATTGACCAGTTACACGAAATATATTGAATATTAAGAAAATTAGTAATATTATATGGATAAATAAAAAAATATATAGGAGGTATTTTATATGAGTCTTTTTGTTGGTGGATGGTCAAAATTTAGAACTGTCGAGGAAGACGATTTAAAAGTATTTAATGAAGCTGTAGGAATGTTAAAAGGTGTTGATTATGAAGCACTTATTGTTGCTACTCAAGTTGTTGCAGGAACAAATTTTAAATTTATTTGTAATGCTACTTCAGTCACAAATCCTCCACACGATTATTTAGCAGAAATAGTAGTTTTCAAACCTCTTCCTTGTGATGAGCATGATGCAACAATTACAAGTATTAATGTAATTAAGTAATATTAATAGGAGCTAGGATATGAGATTAAATATAACAAAACAAAACACTCTAGAGGTTGAAAATAGTAAAAAAGAAGATGTCTATTTTGTAATAGTTGATAATGTTTTCTTTGAACGTCATGGTGATGTATTTAATAGTATCACAGACAATAATTTAAATAATTATAATGTAGAAATATTACCAACTAATAATATTTTCTTAGAATTAAAAATAACATCTACTAAAGATTTAGAACCTGTTTTTATTGTAGTTGAAGATAGACAGTATAATCATGGAAGTGTAATGTTTAAGCCAGTAGTGGTGTAATGTCTAAATTTCTTACAGAAGTATAACTATAATAAAAAGAAAAAAGTCTACAAATATGATAACTATGAAAAGATAGTGTTTAAAAATATAACAAAAAAATATAACTAAATAAATGAACTAATTAAAATAACTGTGTTGACAAAATCTATATTCTGCAACACAGTTATTTTACTAAATAAGATAGAAATTTATCAATTACAAAAGTAAAATAAAACCTTTTATTTAAATCAAAATTTATAATTTAGGGGGCAAATAAATGCTAGAAAATCAAAATCAACTTTTAGATGAAATAACACTCTTATTAGATGAAGGAAAAGTAGCGATAAATAAGGCACAAGGTCAAAATTTAATTCTAGTTCTTGGAGGTACAGGTTGTGGAAAAAGTACTGCAATTAATTATCTTGCGGGATGTGTAATGAAGGAAGTAGAAGATGAAGATACTGGTACATCATATATTGAATGTTTAGACCCTGTAGCAGAGATTGGCTCAGGAGCTGTCTCACAAACTCTATATCCGAATATTGTAGATATGAGAAAACCAGTAGAAGGAATGAATGCAAAATTATGTGACACTGCAGGATTTAGTGATAATAGAGGAGTAGCTCATGATATTAGTGCAGCAGTTTCATTAGGTGAGGTATTTAAAAATTCTGCATCTATATGTGCAGTAATTGTACTAATACCAGAAGCAGACATATTAGACTCTAGACTTACAAAAGTGCTGGATTTATTCCAACAGTTAAATATGTGTCTTCATAAAGATAACTTTAAAGGAAGTATAACTTTTTTCATTTCAAAAAGCTTCTTAGGAAGAACAGAAAAACAATTATATAATATTATCAGAAAAAAATATGAACAGTTGTGTGAATCCTCAGAAAGTAATATAGATGAAAAAGCTTGGTTATTTGAAGAATTGCTAAAAGATAATGGCAAAAATATTCATCTTTGTAAGCCTCTTGTAGCTGAAGAGAGAGAGACTTTATTAAAACAAGCACTAGAATTAAATGAAGTCAAAGATAAGACATCAGCATTCCAATATCCAATTAGCTCGGATGCAAGATTAGTTTTAGATACATTAATAAAAGAGATTCAAAGTAGTATAGTATCTAGTTTAGAAGATTATGTGAAGGCATATACAGAAGACTTTATTAATGTTATTGAAAGAATAACAATGATTCGAGAAATATCAACATATGATAGAGTTGTAGGGACATTTAAAAATTGGTTGGAAAATACATCAAGTCTTACTATAGACAAATTTATTAATGTGTTATCTAAAGAAAGTGGATTATTCTTGAAAGATAGTTGCATGAAGTTACAAAATAAGATAAAGGGAAATTTAGATATAATTGATGCCTTAAGTAAATATACAGAGAATGGAACTGGGGAAATTCTATTACCTTCTGTACACATGGAATCTATTATAGAAAAAGTAAGTAAAAAGATAATGGAGCAAAACTTCACTATAATAAGAAAGAATTTAGAAAAAGTTTTAGTTTCTCATGAAGTACAAAAACAAGTATTTACATTAAAAAATAGAGAAAAATTAATGGAAGTTGCAAATAAAAAGGACTATATGTATAGTGTAAATGATTTTGAAGAAATTTTGATGAATGTTACAACTGTACAGCGTGAAGAATTAGTAGACAGTATAACAAGATTAAATGCATATGGAGAAGAAGGAAACGAAATAATTAGAGAATTTGTAAGTAAATACATCTTAAATCCATTTATAGTAAAAACAATTAATATTAATGATAAGAAGTGTGTTGAAATAAGAGCATTGATTCCAAACTTAGTAATTAGTAGTGTATTGAAATATTTTAAAAATAGAAAAGTAGATGACAATACTACTACATTTATGTTCTTTGCTAAAGAGACTATTTATATGGATGATAACCTTGGAATGGAATTTGCATCAGAGAAAAATATTATTCTTTCTTGTAATAATCTCGATGTAAGTAGCAATGTAAAGATTAACGTAAGTGGAAAGAGTGGAGACCTTGTAGATAATTCTATGTATGGACAAAATGGTAAAGATGGTAGGGATGCAGGTAATATTTACCTATACATTAAGAAAGAAATTAGAAATTATCGCTTAACATTAATTGCAAATGGAGGAAATGGCTCTAAAGGAACAGATGGGAAACGTGGAGATGATGGAGCAAGTGGAGCTAATGGAGCAGATGCAGGATATACAAGTTATTTTGCTGCACAAATATTTAAAGGATATTTTGCAGAAGGCACAAAAGGTAAAAAAGGTGATAAAGGTGGAACTGGTGGAAATGCTGGAATAGGTGGAAATGCTGGTAAGAAAGGTAATATTTACTTCATTTCAGATTCAGAAGAACAAAAAAATATAATAATTAATCATTGTGATGTAACAGTGAGAGATGGAGAAGCAGGTCCAAATGGTGTACCAGGTTCAGGTGGATATGGAGGAAAAGGTGGTTATAATGGTTATAATACGCTTTCATTCTCTGCAAGTGGTATAGATAAGACTCTGTACTATACAGGATATTTTACAAGTTGGGATTATAAAATAGAGAAAGTATTTTATTATCGTGTAGAACTTAGTGGTGGAAGTTGGAGTGAAGGAAAAACAGGACCATCAAGAGAGTATGCTGAATATGGAGATAGAGGAGACAATGGAGGATTTAATGCACCAAATACCAAGATATCAACAGCCGTTTCAAAAGTAGAAGAAAGTCTAATTAAAGAAAAATATCAAAGCTATTGTTCTGAAATATAGAAAGGGATGGATATATGGCAAATAAACTTTATAGTGGAATCGTAAACCTTTTGGAAGAGGGAAGGGACACACTTGAAAAATATAACTTAAAAGAAAAATCAATTTTATTATTCTTAGGCGCTTCAGGTGTTGGAAAGAGTACTTGTATCAATTATTTAAAAGGTTGTGAAATGGAAGAAAAAACAGATGCAGAAACTGGACAAGTATATATTATTGCAAAAGATTCAGCTGTTGAAATTGGTAATGGTGTATACTCTAAGACGTTATGCCCAGAAGTTGTAGATGTTACAAATAGAGAATTTTCATTATGTGATTGTCCAGGATTTTTTGATAATCGTGGACCAGAATATATGATTGCAGGAGCAATGCTTGTAAGAGAAACTATCTTTACATCTTCAAAGGTGAAAGGAATGGTAGTTATTTTAGACTACCAGTCTCTACTGGATTCTAGACATACACTATTAATAGAAACAGCTAAAAACCTAAAAGATATGTTTAATGATTATACAAAGTATAAAGAAAATTTTTTCTTTCTTATTAATAAAATACCTAAGTCACTCAGTGATAAAGTAACTGAAGAGAAAATAAGAGCTATATTGAAGAAAGTAAAAAAAGACCTAGACAGTCAAGAGAAAGATTATGATGGTTACAAGGAGCTAGTATATCTATTAAATGTAATCTTATCAGACAATATATCTATCAAACTGTGTAATCCACTGGATAAAAAGCCAGAAGTATTATTAGATAAAATGAAAAATCTTCCTGGAAATTTTGAAAAGACAGATATGGGCTTGATGCTTACTGCTTCTTGTAAAATAGAAATACAAAAAGCTGTTGATGTAACATATAATGAGATAGAAAAACTTTTAGTTCCTTATATACAAAGTGTAAAAAAAGGTATAGAAGACTCTATTTCCATTTTACCTTCTATAAAAAGTCTAAAAGATACAGAATCACAGTTGGAGAGTATGTATACAAATCTATGTAGTAAAGTAGCTAATATTAGAGAACTTATGGAGTTTGTACAGGAACTTTCATATGGTGACGGATTACAAAAAGTAAATATATTAGAAGAAGTACGCCTTCTCTTAGAACTAAATAGTTATTGTAGTGAAACTCACATTGTTGGCTTAAGCGAGCTATTAAAATCATTACTAAAGAATACATTAGAAGATGCATTGAGGGATATTAGATACTGGATAATAGAAGAGGAAAATAAGAAAGAAGAGGCCAAAAAGCTTGAAGATGCAGAATATAGAAGAGATAAGATTAGAAGTTGTACATATATAAAATCATATGATAAAGAAAATATACTTTCCATGTATATACCTATACCTAAGGTGAATTTATCAGATTTAACTGAAATAATATCTGGTTATCAACTTAATATTTTATCGTCTATATATATGTATGGAGATTGTGAGATAAAAGTTGATTGTAATATGGAAAAAGAAGTTTTCTCAGGTAAAAATATTGTATTGTTAGCAAAAAAATTATGTATACCAGAAGGAACTCATTCAATTAACGTATCTGGTAAAGATGCAGAGCAATTGACTGGAGAAGACACTATTTATAATGGAATGAATGGAAGAGATGGTAATAATGCAGGAACTGCAGGTGACATTTTATTATCTTTTAAAGAGATAGAAAAAAAGGGAGAACTTAAACTTTATGTAGATGGTGGACTAGGTGGAAATGGACAGGATGGAAAAATAGGAGAGACAGGAATAACAGGAGAAATTGGAGCAAATGCAAAGATAGGTTCTGAAAAAGAGTTGAAAGAATTTGCTAACGATAACGATACAAAATATTTTGTGATAAAAGCAGAAAAAGGAAAACAAGGTGGAATTGGAGGTACAGGTGGAGACGGTGGAAATGCTGGTCTTGGAAGTAAATCTGGACAGATTTATCTTCTTGGAAAAGCATCTGTACTAAAAGGTGCTATAAGTACAAAAGATGGACATCATGGTATGGCAGGAAAAGGAGGTTCTGGAGGAAAAGGAGGCTCTGGAGGTCTTGGTGGAATTAGAGGAATATATGAAGAAACAATAAGACGTGGAGAAGGGGGCGATTATAGTGATAGAAACTATTATTATTTTGATAGATATGTATTAAGTTACGCCTCAGACTCAACAGAGGTAGCAGATGATGGAGTAAAATTAAATGCTCTTTATGAAAAACATAAAGATTGGAAAATTAGCAAACGTGAAGATTCAGGTTCAGATGGAGCAGAGGGAAGAGAAGGGCGTTTTGGAAATGCACTAAAAGAAAAGGAATTATTAAAGCAAGAGTATTCTTTATCAATTGATACGTTCTTCTATGAGTTCTTTGATAGATTTGGTTTTACTGGAAGTAAGGGATATAGAAACCTTAAACTGTTATGTGCTGTAGGAATCTTAGAAGCTGATATTTTAGAACTTTCACATATTTATGAGATTTTTCATGCCGTTGAGAAAGTAGAGATGCAGTTAAATAAAGAAATACTTCAAAAGTACTTTAAATTTGAGAGCAAAAAGAAAGAACCACTTTCTATAGAAGATATGAATATAAAGAAAGAATTTTATCAAGAGGCAAAAGAGATTTATGAATATCTTATAAATAAATTGATGCAGTCTGATAAAATAGAATCTTTTGTAGCAGAAAAACAGAATTTTAGTGAATGGAGTATGATTTTATTTGCACTTGAGCAAAAGACTGCGTTCTATGTGCAAATGATAGAGGAAAATGAAATTGGAGGAAATCGTGTTACCGATATTCGTGCTTTAACAAATTACCTAGATAAGACTTTAAAAGAATTGGAACAAGGGCAGAAAGACAAATTAAAAGAAGGATATTTCAACACATATAAAGAAGGTATACTGACTCAAATTGAATCTGGAAATCAGCAAATAGAAGTTTTAAGAAATGAACTTGAGAATAAAATGATTTCTGTTTCTGCAAAAATGAATCTATTGATTCAAGAGATTCTAAAGATAAAAGAAGATGAAAAAGAAGATATAGAGAAACTAAAAGAGAAACAGAAAAAACTTGAGGAACAAATGAAAACACAGTTAATTCTTTCAGGGATACAGAGTGCGTTGAGCTTATTAACAGCATTTAGTGGCATTGGTCAAGCTTGTTTAGGGGCATTTGATAGTGCAAAATCTTTGAGTGAAAATCTTTCAGCTAAAGAAGAAGAATATAACTGGACTAACAGAATGGTTGAGTTCTCAGATTTTAAATTAAGTTCTGAGGGTATTAGTGTTGTTCTTGGAGCTCAATTGAATGATGATAGAAAGAATGTTTTAGAAAAAATGACACATAACTTAGCAGGTGTTGATGAAGGAAAAAGAGAGAAGTTTAATCAGATTAAAGATATTATAGTTAAGTCTGTAGATAATCCTGCATATGCAGAAAGAGATAGTGATATTACAGCGGCAAGAAGTGGATTGGATGAAGGTGAGTATGAGGAAATCTACACAAAAATCCAGAAAAAAGAAATAGGCATGCTAGAAGCAAATTATAGTAACAAACAACAAAAAGATAAATTAGCTGCACTAGAAAAGAGCAAACAAGCTGTTGAAAGACAACAAAAGACAGCTGCTATTAAAAATGCCTTAAGTATTGGTAGTTCTGCTTGTTCTCTTGTCAATACAGCAATTAGTGGTGTTAATAATTGTCTTAATGTAAAGTCTAGTTTTGAAAGTAAGATAGAGGTTGTAAAAGATGCAATTAAGGATAAAGAAAATAATATTAAAAAATTGGATGAATTAAATACTCAGATGGTAGAGTTTAAAGATAAAACTTTTAAAGAATCTATTGCGCCATTTGTAGAAAAATTTGATAGTACAGTTAAAAATCAAGATATTTTCCAAAATGAGATAAGTAAGTTAAAGATGAAGGAAGTTTTAACTGAGTTAATTACAAAATTTGAAGGTCTAAAAATGGAAAACTCAGCAGAGATTTCTGGAATATTTAAAAAGGTACAAGATATGATGGAAACTCAGATTATCATTACTGATAAGATTGACAAGAAAAAAGATAACCTTGCAATGGGAGAATTAATTTATCAAATGTCTGATAGTGGTAATCAAATGAATGAATATCAGAAAAAACTTATTCATCAAATTGAATTAAATCAAGTTAGATATTTGTGTCAGCTAGAGGCAGCTGCTTTTCAATTATGGACATTCCCGTTTGGAAGTAATATAGTAAATATCTTAAATAGATGCCATGTAGGGATTACAGAAGATGAAAATGAGGTTGTAAATCAAGCTAAAGAGCAAAATAGACAGATTAAAGATTTTCTAGACCAAGATACTTATCAATGGCAAAGAACAGATAATCATATTCTAAAAGTACCATTGGTAGGAAGTTTAGGTGGAAAGAGTAAAGTAGGATTTGAAAATACATATTCTTTATATACTTGTAGTGAAGAAGAAGTGAAGAAGCTTTTGACTGGGGAGGAAATTAACTTTGAGATTCCAGTAAATCAAAACTTTGATGCTATGAAATATGTAACTATTTATGCTAATATCCCTAATCTTAGACGAAATATTTTAGATGATAGTGCAAAAGTAAACGTGCATATGCGTTTATACGATAGTGGATATTTTTCACTATATGATGATAGAAAAGACGTCTATTATCAATATGTATTTCCACAAAACTATATTGATATCACACATGGTCTTGATGTTAAGTACAATGATTCAGATTCAATAAACTCAATATGGTCTTCAGTAGAAGATAAAGGAATAGAAAAGTTCAAGAATGCAGGATTAAATTCTGGGAGAAGCCCATACTCTATGGCTAAGGTTTCTTTGAAGTCTCATTTTAATAAAAAACTTTCTTATGATTTATTGACGAATGAACAGAAGAAGAAACTAGAATCGTATTTTAATACATCTAGTAAATACGCATGGAGTGAGAGTATAGATATATTGAAAAGTCTTGGATATGTTGATTTGAAAGGTGTTTTAGCAAGAAATTGGTCTGAAATCAAGAAAGATATAGATAATGATGGAGAGATTATGAAGCATTTCTCAATATTACAGGCTGATTTATTGGAAAGAATTATTTATGAACAGACTAGTATATTGAAAGCAAATATACCTGACTTGACGATTGAATTTGTAGGGTGTGGTATTTATGTAGAGTCTGAATTTAATTATTTAAAGCAAAATGAGTTAAGATGTTATGAGCAAAGATTAGTTAAAAATACAGTTGAGGAATAGTCTTTAAATAGGTATGAAAAAATCTAAAAAAGCACTTTTAAATATTTTGTTTAAAAGTGCTTTTTTTAATATGAATTATAAATTTATTATATGTACATATGTTTTGTAAGGAGTTTTATATAATTAGGATTAATTGTAGTTATAAGAATTAGAGTCTTCTAATAAATTTGTCATACTTTTTAAACTTATTCCAACAGTAGAGGCATTGTGTAAAAAGGCAGATGTACTTGGTCTAACAAATCCACCAACACCAAGTAAAATCAGACCTAAATTAAAGCCTATAATAAACTTAGAACTTAAATCAATTCTCTTCATAAGCTTATCACTAATCTGTTTTAAAACGATTAAGTTATTTAAATTATCTGCTGATATGGTAATATCTGAAATCTCTCTTGCTATTTCAGCACCTTCACTCATTGCAATTCCGACATCTGATTCTGAAATAGCAGGGGAATCATTGATTCCATCTCCAATCATAATCACTTTTCGACCATTTAGTTTTTCATTTTTGACAAAGTTGGCTTTATCTTCTGGTAAGACTTCTGAATAATATTCATCAACGCCAATTTTACTTGCTATAGATTTTGCTGTTTTTTCACTATCTCCAGTCATCATCACAATCTTTTTAATTCCATATTCTTTCAAATTTGAAATTACATATTTTGCTTCTTCTCTTAGAGGGTCATTAATGCAAATAACTGCTGATAACTTGCCCGATATTGCCATAAATAGGTGTGAATATTCATCTGATAGATTATTATACTTCTCATCTTCACCATCTGGAATAGTACACTTCTCATCTTCAAATACGAAGTGTTTGCTACCTATTATAACTTTTTTATTATCAACTTTTGTTGAGATACCATGTGCAATAATGTATTCTATCTCTGTATGCATCTCTTTGTGACTAAGCCCTTGTTTTTCAGCTTCATATACTACTGCATTTGCTATAGAGTGTGGGAAGTGTTCTTCTAAGCAAGCTGCAAGTCTTAACATTTCTTTCTTATTATAATCTTGGAATGTAATTATATCTGAAACAGTCGGTTGAGCTTTTGTTAGTGTGCCTGTCTTATCAAATACAATAGTATCTGCACATGCCACACCTTCAAGAAATTTTCCACCCTTTACAGTAATGTTGTGATTGTTACATTCTCTCATAGCTGACAGTACAGAAATAGGGATGGAAAGTTTTAATGCACATGAGAAATCTACCATCAATATAGAGAGTGCTTTTATAGGATTTCTAGTAATTGCATAGGTTAATATGCTTCCTAAAAAACTGTATGGAACTAATGTATCTGCTAGATGTTCAAATTTACTTTCCACAGAGGATTTTAATTTCTCAGATTCTTCAATCATGGTTACTATTTTTTGAAATCTAGTAGTACCAGCTTTTTCTTTGACACACATGACAATATTGCCTTGTTCTATTACAGTTCCAGCATATATGTAAGAGCCTTCTCTTTTGTTGATTGCAAGAGATTCACCTGTAAGTGATGCTTGATTAACCATTGCTTCTCCTGATACTATAACCCCATCGAGTGGAATCATATTTCCCATATTTACACTGACTAAGTCGTCTTCTTTTATTTCTGAAATTGGAACTAGTATTTCGGTATCATCTTTTTTTAACCATACTTTTTCAATGTTCAATGACATACTTTGAGCTAAATCGTCTATAGATTTTTTTCTGGTCCATTCTTCTAGTAATTCGCCTATACCAAGAAGAAACATGACTGACCCAGCTGTATTGACATCTTTTCTAAAAATAGAGATGCCTATAGCAGTGGCATCTAAAACAGAAATTTCTATTTTTTTATTTAGTAGAGAAGAGATACCTTTTTTAAAATATTTTATAGAGTGAAATCCTATTAAAAAAAATCTTAAGGACTTTGGGAAAAATATTTTAGAGACACTCTTAACAAGTAGCTTGTTTACTAATTTATCTCTATAGTAATTATTTAATTCTCTGCTAGTATGTTCAGGGACTAGACTTTCTATTTTGCTATTATTAAAACTAAACTTAGTGATTTCTGTTATTATGTATTCTCTTTCTCCAGTGTAATAAACAACTGCATCACCAGTTCTATCGTAAACTTTTGCTTTAGTAATACCATTTATAGAAGTTAAATAATATAAGAGAGTATCTGATTGCTTACTATTTAATTTACCAAGTTGTAAATCAAAGCGTATACGACCTCTTATTTCATGTTTTATATAAAAATTCAATTTACTTCCTCCTGATACTATTAATCATAATACTTGGTACTATTAACTATGATATTTGATATTATTGATTATAATACTTTGTATAATTAACTATAGTACCTAATATTATTAATCATAATAATCGTTAAATTTATTCTCCTGTGCAAGCGCTATTTTTTTCTTCAGTTTCATTTTCTTTGATTTCTTCATATTTAATGCTATTACAATTAGTATCTTCTACAGTTTTTATAGCTTCAGTTTTAGGAGCTTCTTGTTCATATTTAGAGACTTCTTGTATAGCGTTTGCCTTAGATGTTGATGATTCCTCCTGTTCGTTGATTTCTTTTGCTTCTGCTAAAATATCTTCTACGTTTTCTTGGATTTTAGTAGTTGTTTCAAGTACAGAGTCTTTAACTTTTAATGCCCCTGCTGTTGCACGAGTGCAAGTTTTTTTTGCACAGTCGCTTGAAAGTATCTTAACACCTAAAGTGCCAAAAAGTACTCCTCCTAAAAATATCCCTGTTTTTTTCATTTTTAAAATATTCATTTTACCTTATCCTTTCGTTTAGTTAGATTTTATTTATATTTATGTACAGAGTAATAAATGCTTGAAGTAACTCTTATATAGCTGATACAATTTTCTATATTTATTTTATATTTTAGAAAATTCTTGATATCTATTTCAAAAATTAAAAATTCAATAATAATTGTTATTAATAGATTTTTAAAATCATATGACATTTATTACCATTTATGAAATTAAGTATAGCATGAGCGAATGGTATTTTCAACAGAAAATGATAATTTATATCAATTAATTTGGTTGGTTTGTGAAAGAATGTAGTAGGAGAGTTTAAGGTGTTGAGATTAAGAATTTTTCTATAGTGGAATTTTATAATGATTTATATGAGTGTTGGCATATGTATGAGTGTTAGCATATGTATGGGATTTGCAATCGTCAAAAAGCTAGAGATTTATGTTTTAATTCTCTAGCTTCTTATTTATTTTCTATACATGATGCTGGGATAGCACCATGTTAGAATTTTTATTATAACCATTTTATCGATGGATGAGGAACAGCTCTGCCTTCCTTAGTTATATGTGTTGTAGGGAATCCAATTGCACAGGCATCAAATCCATATTCTCCTGTTGGGACTCCTAAAATATCGCAGAAATCTTTATTATTGCCTAATCTTCCTATTACACTAACAAGTTCAAGACCTAATCCTAAAGCCGTTGATTTAAGCCACATATTTTGCATCACATGAGACAATGATTTTTGTTCTATGGCTGGTATTCCACGACGTTCTGCCACAATAATAAGATAAGGTGCTGTCCCTATACCAAGAACTCCTTTTTTAACTTGCATCTTTAAAGAAGCAATGAAGGATTGAAGAGTGATGTTGTTCTCGGCTTCCTTCTCAAGGGTTGATATTTGAGTTTTAATAACATCAATAAGAATAGTTTTTATTTTATCCATTTGTAAACTGTTATTTGAAATAACAAAGAAATGTCTGAAATCTGTTTGTTTTGCTACTGCAAGTATTGCATAAGGTGCAAGTCTTCCAGTTTCAATTATTTCTTCAACAAGTTCTTTTGAGGGTACTTCTTTTGTAAAACTTCTTACAGATCTTCGAGTTCTTAATAGCATATCCAAAACTTCATTAACATTGCTTTTGTCTAAATTGTTCATTTTGTCCTCCACTAATCAATACATCTACCAAATTATTAAATTTATATCCAATTCATAATTCAATAGATATTTGATATATTCCATTCATTAATATTATTCTTAGGATATTTTATAATACATTCATTAAAGGTAAACTTTTTGGTCATGTTAAACACCTTCTCCAAATTAATTTACTGTTTTTTATGAACACATTGTTGATTAATAGCCTATATGTATATTATAATGTTTATGTTGTTTTATACAATAAACAATAATATTTAAACTGTTAAGTAATGGACATTTACCAGAAAATTGTTAATTAAAATAAAAAAATTTATATAGAATGAGGAAATAATTCATGAATAAAACATCTAGTGATAGAAGAACAATACGTACTAAAAAGATGATTAGGTCTGCCTTAGCAGAGTTAATAGATGAGAAAGGATTCAACAATGTATCAGTTACTGACTTAACTCAAAGGGCAGATATAAATAGAGGAACTTTTTATCTGCACTATGTCGACAAGTTTGACTTGTTAGAGAAGATTGAAGATGAAATCATACAGGAAATTGAAGAAGAGACTAAGCATCTTGATTCAGTCAATATGATGAACATAGATGCTTCAAATGAGCCCCTTCCGTTTATGGTAAAAATTTTTAAATATTTTAGAGACAATTCAGTGATTATTAAGTCTATTTTAGGACCAAAAGGTGACCCTACTTTTGAAAGAAAGATAAAAAGCTTTATTGAGACCAATTTGTTTGAGAAACAAAAGCTTAAAAATTTTAATATAGATGAGGCAGTAATTTCAGAAGAATATTTTATACAATATATACTTTCAGCAGACTTAGGTGTAATTCAACATTGGCTTGAAAAAGACATGAAAGAATCTCCTGAAGAAATGGCACTAATACTTGCTAGAATGTCATTACTTGGTCCATTAAGAGCACTTGGTATTCGTAAAGACTTATAAATAAGTTTTAGATATTAAGATAAATATATCAAGCAATAAAATATAGTTTACTGTGAAGAAGTTTCTATTTTTTGATTCTATTGTAGAAATATGGTATATCTACACACAACATACACAACAAGATGCACTTACTTGATTAACCCTTGTTTAAGTGCATCTTCTATTGCTTTTTTTATAACTTTGCTTGAGTTTGTAGCACCTGATATAGCATCTACATCTATTTTTTGCTCATTGAGTACTTCACCAATGACTTTCTCAGCTTTTTGACCCCTTTCATTTTTATGTTCCAATATATTGATGTTTGTAATTTTACCACTGTTTACAACAACTTCTACCTTAGCAGAGATAAGATTTACATTGCAATTCCCAATATAAGTTCCATCTTTAACATCAGAAAGCTTTATATTTTCAAAGGTCATATTCTTTACTGTCTGTTGATAGTCATGTACTCGTTTCATATAGATTCCAAAACATATAAAACCTATCAATAAAACAACAACAATAGTACGATAAATGATTTTTTTACTTTTAATTTTCATTTTAATACCTCTCAATTTTTTAGTTAAAATATTTGTATTTCTTTATTTTTAATATATATAACCACTTATTTGATGATGGAATTATTTTGAGATAGAGCGATAGAGTGTGTCAAATCCATATTTTAGAAATTCTTCTTTAGAGAGTTTGAGTTCTTGTTTTATATAAGCTTCTTTATTAGTTGCTGTTTGTATCAAACCAGATAACATTCCCCAAAATGAAAAAATAGTAGGCATAATTTTAATATCGTCTCTAAGCTCGCCTGATAGGATACCATAACTTACAAATTGCTTTATTTTATCGTTGATTTCCTCACCAACACGGAAAGTTTCTTTTTCTTCAGGTAAATAGTCTGTACTTTCAAAGTCAATGTTTATTTCATCAAGAGCTATTTTGAAGTAAAATGGAAATTCTTCTTGATATCTTAGTAGAGAATTGCAGATAAAATCATATCTTGCTCTCGTACTTTCTTGTTCTTCTAAAGAGTGGGTAATGTATGTATGTAGTTTTTTCATGCTTTCAAGTACTAGTACACCTACAATTTCTTCTTTGTTTTTGAAATATACATATATGGTAGCTTTGCTATAGCCAGCTTCTTTTGCAATATCATCCATTGAAGTAGCCTCAATCCCTTTTTTCATAAATAAAGTTTGGGCTGATGAAGCAATGTTTTCACGATGTACACTTCTTGGTTCTTTTTTTCTTCTTCCCATGATATAATCCTTCCTTAAAATTAATTAAACTGGTAGTTTAATTATAATTAGGGTTAGTTATTTTGTCAATCAGTATTTGGGAGTTATTGCATAATAAAAAGCACCAAAGAATGATGATTTATGCTTTATCATTATTGATGCCATTTATGTTAATTTATTTTATGTTTTTAGAGTTTTTTTATATCATGAAATATGGATAAAAAAATTCTGTTTTCTTCTTTTATAGATATGAAAAAAGCCGTTAATATTGTTGGACTAACGGCTCATATTAAAGTATTAAATTTAAATTTGTCTGAGTTACATTATATTTATTAGTTGTAGGTTTTTTGTTTTGTCTATGTACTCAAATACCAAGTATACCCATACCTATCAAGTACTTCAGCACCACCATCATTTTCATCTGGAGGTGGGTGAGGTAAAAATTTTTGCACAAGCGTACCACCCTCAGCAAGTTTTACAGATATTTCTTCAATCACTTCTCGAGATGGTAACACAACGCAAATCGCCATGCCAGAAATTAAAACAGGTTCTTCTGTATCTACGCCCATTATACAGCCATCATACTTTGTGAAAGTGACACTTGCGTGTATAATAGGATTGTTCGGGTTGTTGTTTAGTCGTACAAACCTAGTTTTTCCACCTCCAAAAGCCTCAGCATAAAAGTTAAATGCTTCTTCACAAGTATTATTGAAGGTTAAATATGGAGTTAATATGGTAAACATCTCCTTTCTTTGGTACAAAATATAAATAATTTGCAGTTATAATTACTCTACAAATTAAGAATTACTAACATTAGTATACCAGAAATACTGATAATTTATATTACTGAAAAAGAAATTCTTGGATATTTTCGAAGTCTTGATTGTAACAATAATAAACAGTTTGCCTTGATTTATCATAAACCATTGAAAACTTTGTTATCCATTCGCCTTCACTTTGTTTGACTGCTTCCAATATCTCAAAGGCTTTTTCTACATTCATATTAACTGATAAGGAGAGTAAGGATATACTCTTATACAAATTGAATCGACAAGTAGATAATGGTAAAATGAACTTAGAAAAAGCAATAATGCAGTTTATACAAATGGGAGGATTATAATGGATTTTCACAAGGTTTATACCTTGCTGGAGTAGAGTGTATAGATGATGCAGAGCCACCAAATGGTTGAGTAAAGTGGGCTGTGCCTAGTTATGAATATATCTATGTTGAAAATGAGGGAAAAGATACTTTCCAAACTGTTACTTTGTATCTACATGAAAATAATATCACCCTTGCTGGCTCAGTACATGATTTTAATTGCCCTATAACTGGCAAAGGATATATGTTTTTCCCAATACTCAGATTGTAAGCATACTTCCATATGAAAGTAATAAATGTTTTAGTTATGATAAAACTTACTATTTTACTGTAAAGAAATCAAATATTGATATACTAGTAGACAATATTACTAAAGCATTTTTATACTCAAATTTTCTATAGAACAAGGAATTATATTGTATCTAAAAAATATCAAAAACTAACGTTGCTTAGGTGGAGTTTTCTTTGCTCGTATATATTGAATAATGTCGAGTAAATCTGCATCTTCTAAAATACGATATTTAATCCAGCCTCCATTATCACCACAAGGATAACGATTTGACCAGTATTCTTTAGCTTTTGGTGTTAAGGCAATTAGTATTTTTTCTACTGCTGGAACTTGTTTGTCACCTATCTGAATCATAACAGTGAATGCCCCTTTTTCAAAGAAAGCATAGCATAGATGAAAAGATTTATGACTATATTTGTAACCCCAACCATAGTTATTCCCAAAAGTGAATCGAAGTTCTTTTGATAAGCTATATTGAGTTTCAAGGTAAGTTTCTAACTTACACAAGCGTGTATACCCATCTTTACCTATGTATTCAATTATTTGAGATAAGCTAGGTTTATTGTTTTTTTCAAGCATACGTTCGTACATTAGATTTCACTCCCTAAACATGTAATTTGTAATTAGAATTAATATCCTAGTGATAATTTATAGTATAAGTTTAAGTCCTTGTTAAGTTTGTAAGTAAGCTGAGGACTATTTTTTATATACATTTTCATAAAGTATCTTATTTTTACTTTTAGTATAACAAAGTAATTATGATAACTAGTATAACAAAGTAATTATGACAACAGTTTGTCATGTTTTGTAAGTCTTGCCTATATAATATGTATAAAATACAAAGTAGTTAATATTAATAATAATATTGATGGCTAGAAAATATTATATTTATATTTGTTGGAAAATAATGTAAAAGAATGATAAAATAGAGTTTATAATATAAAAGTAAAATTATATTATAATTATATGTATTTGTTGGATTTATGTATTTAAATACTGTAGAATTTATGTTAATTATCGCTAAAAAAGCATAATACTACGGTGTAAGGTTTTATAAACTTCTAATTGAAAGGGGAGAATTCAAATGGATAAAAGGTACTTAAAATCCAATGTGTTTGAAGCTTTTCAAGATAGACTTTCTTATATTTTCAGTGAATTTGATTATGTCTATGTGTCTTTCAGTGGAGGAAAAGATAGTGGTTTATTATTGAATTTAGTTTTGGATTATAAGAGAAAGCATAATATAAGTTCCAAAATTGGAGTATTTCATCAGGATTTTGAAGCTCAATACAGTATGACAACTGAGTATGTTGAAAAAACATTTGAAGAGAATCTTGAAGATATTGAGCCATATTGGGTGTGTTTGCCGATGGCCACAAGAACGGCTGTAGGAAATTATGAAATGTTTTGGTATCCATGGGATGATGAGAAAGAAGAGTTATGGGTAAGAAAAATGCCAGTCAAAGAATACATAATAAATCAAGAAAATAACCCATTTGTCTATTATAAATATAAGATGAGGCAAGAAAGTTTGGCAAAACAATTTGGCAGATGGATGAGGGACAAGCATAAAGGTGCAAAAGTTGCTTGTTTATTAGGAACAAGAGCGTCGGAATCATTACAACGCTACTGTGCTATTGTAAATAAACAGCATGGATATAAAGGAAAGTGCTGGATAACGAATCAATTTAAAAATGTATGGACAGCATCTCCTATATATGATTGGGAAATAGAAGATGTTTGGCTAGCTAACTATAAGTTCAACTATGATTACAATAAAATTTATGATTTATTCTATAAAGCTGGTGTAGCTCCAAGAAGTATGAGAGTAGCATCTCCATTTAATGATTCAGCGAAGGATAGTTTAAATTTATATAGGGTATTAGACCCAGATGTATGGATGAAATTAGTTGCTAGAGTACAAGGAGTCAATTTCACCTCTATTTATGGAAAAACAAAAGCTATGGGGTACCGAAGTATTTCATTGCCAGATGGACATACTTGGAAAAGCTTCACCTATTTTTTACTTGACACTTTACCTGAAAATATAAGAAAAAATTATATTAAGAAATTTTCAACATCTATTGATTTTTGGCACAATAGAGGAGGAGGCTTGCCAGAAATCGTTATACATGAATTGATAATGAAAGGATATAAAATAGAATTAAATGGAGTTTCAAATTATACAAAAGATAAAAAAATTAGAGTTAAATTTTTAGGTGATATACCTGATGATACAGATGATATCAAGTTTACCAAAGATATTCCAAGTTGGAAGAGAATGTGCTATTGTATTTTAAAAAATGACCATATGTGTAAATTTATGGGATTTAGTCCTACAAAAGAACAAAGAGTTAGGACAGAATATATTAAGAAAAAATATGAAAAAATTCATGAGATAGGAGTTAAGGTGCTATGAAACAGAAAAGTCCCGTATATGGAATCATTGCAGTACCCATTGAAAAGATAGAATCTAACGACTATAATCCAAATACAGTAGCCCCACCAGAAATGCAGTTGTTATATAAAAGTATTAAAGAAGATGGGTATACAATGCCAATTGTTTGTTATTATAATCAGGAAAAAGACAAGTATGTTATTGTAGATGGTTTCCATCGTTATAGAGTAATGCTTGAAAATAAGGATATCTATGATAGAGAGAATGGACTTCTTCCTGTTTCAATAATTGATAAATCTCTTGATGAGAGAATGGCAAGTACTATTCGACATAATCGTGCAAGGGGCTCACATAATGTGGATTTAATGAGTACTATTATAACTGAACTGTGTGAAATTGGAAAATCTGATGAATGGATATCAAAGCATCTAGGTATGGAGACTGATGAAATTCTTAGATTAAAGCAAATAACTGGATTATCTTATTTGTTTAAGGATAAAGAGTTTAATAATTCATGGATTCCGTCTGATTCTGATAATATGTAAGAAAATTAAGAGTATACATTAAAAATGAAGAGTTTTAAGTTTATATATAAATACAGAGAAAGGGCTGTCTCAAAATGAATTTTTTGGTTCGTGAGACACTCTTTTTTTTATGAAATTAAATATATTTTCATCATTTTAATAATGAAAAAGAGGCTTATCTATATTTTGAGATAGCCTCTTTTTTATTTATATAAATGTTAATACCATATATGAATGTAGAAGTCTTAATACTATATTTGTATAAATGTTAATACCATATATGAACGTAGAAGTCTTAATACTATATTTGTGTAAATGTTAATATCATATACGAATGTAGAAGTCTTAATATTATATTTGTATAAATGTTAATATCATATATGAATGTAGAAGTCCTAATATTATATTTGTATAAATGCTAATACCATACATGAATATAGAAGTCTTAATACTATATATGAAGATATGAATTTTAAGACTAGATAATGAAAATGTAATTATTAAAATCATATATGAAGCATGCTTTTATAATGCAACTAAATAAAATTATAAAATAAATAGACTTGTTTTATTTAAGCTAGATTTAGATTTTAGAAAATAAAATCATAAAATTCGATAAATTTTAAAAATGATTTATTGATTGAAAAAATAGTATTAAAATATCAATTTTTATTTATTTTAGTGATAAAGAGTAACATTTTGACGAGAAATAAATATTATATAGTAAATAGTAATTGTGTTATAAGAAATTGTATAAATTCTATACTGATTATTTAGAATGAATATTTATACAAAATTAGTTGAGTAGACAAATTTTAAGAATAAAAGAGGAACAAAAAAGATACTCGTTTATTTCTGTTAAAGTTCTATTAAAACCACTGATTATAATATAACACAAGTATAAAATTATTAAAAATAATACTATTTTAAAATTCGAAAAATTAAGGAGGATAATTAATGGAATATTTAAAAGAGGATAAACAAGATTATTGTTATGAATTTGCTAGACCATACATTAATCATCAAATTTATGATGACACATACAATCCAAAAACAGCATTAAGAAGAGGTACTTTATTTCCTGAGTTGGATTTAATAGAGTCAAATAACTACAATGATTGGTTATATGAAAATCCTAAAAATAGAGTTAGAGAGAAAAAAGGGGGTAGTATGCACTAATGTCATTAAATAGAAGAGAACTTTTAGAGAGAATTTCAGAATATCAATTTGCTTGTATAGAATTAAATTTATATTTGGATAACAATCCAAGAGATGAGGAAGCTCTTGATTCATACAGTAGATACTGCGATAAATTTACACAAGCTATGTGTGATTATGAGTCTAAGTATGGGGCATTAACTAATTTTGGTTATGAATCAAGTGAATATCCTTGGTCATGGGTATCAGAGCCTTGGCCATGGGACAAGTCATTTTATAAATAAAATTATACAGTATTAAGATTAGATTTACTATTAAATATATTAAGGAGGAGTAAGATAATATGTGGATTTACCAAAAAACACTGGAACATCCAGTTAACATAAGACAAGCAGACCCTAGAATGGCAAAATATATAATGACTCAGTTGGGAGGACCTAATGGTGAGCTGGCAGCTGCAACTAGATATCTTCAACAAAGATACACTATGCCAACAGGAAAATCTCGTGCACTTTTAACTGATATAGGTACAGAAGAAATGGCTCATGTTGAGATAATTTCTTCAATGTTATATCAATTAATAAGTAGCTGTACTCCAGAAGAGCTTAAAGCTGCTGGACTTGGAACTAATTATGCTACTTTTGGACATGGTCTTCAGCCAGTTGATTCTAATGGAGTAAACTTTACTACAAGTTATATTAATGTCTTTGGCGATGCTGTAACTGATTTACATGAGGATATGGCTGCTGAACAAAAAGCATTGGCTACGTACTATCAATTAATAAATTTAACTGATGACCCAGATTTGAAGGATATCTTAAGATTTTTAGGTGAGAGGGAAGTAGTGCATTATCAAAGATTTGGTGAAGCACTAATGGATGTTTACGAGTTTACAGAATGTAAACATCAGTTCTAATAAAATAATAATAAAATAATAAAAGGAAGGTGCTTCAAAATGAGCTTTTAGTTTATGAGGCATCTTCTTTTTGTATGAAATAAAATAAATCAATCTCTTTATATATAAATTAGTCTTATAAATAATTAAATAAATATAAAAAATTTAAGAATTAAAATATGTCAACTTGACATGATAATTATGATAGAATATAATACTTACTAAAAGTAAGTATATGATTTCGAGCTAATTAAGGAGGAGAATATGGAAAAATATTTACCTGCTTGTCCAGTAGAAATAACGCTACAAATGATAGGTGACAAATGGAAGTTTTTGATATTAAGAGAATTAATAAGAGATAAAAAACGTTTTGGAGAATTAAGTGAATCAATTGATAATATAAGTCAAAAAATGTTGTCTCAAAATCTAAAAAGTATGGAAGAAGATGGTCTAGTGCATCGTGAGGTATATGAACAATTTCCACCTAAAGTTGAATATTCTTTGACTGAATTAGGGATGACTTTACGACCTATATTAGTTTCTCTGTTTGAATGGGGCAATATGTATAAAGAGTATAGTGAAAAGGAGAGTAAAGATGAATAGAGTAGTAATCACTGGGATTGGAATAGTATCCCCTATAGGAAATAATATTGAAGAATTTTGGAGTAATGTAAAAGCAGGTAATCATGGTATACAGATGATAGATAGGTTTGACACTAAAGATTTTCCTGTAAAAGTAGCAGGGCAAGTAAAAGGTTTTAATCCTTTATTATCATTCTCTAAGAAGGAACTTAGACATAATGACTTGTATTGCCAATATGCAGTAGAAGCTACAAGACAGGCTATTTCTGACTGTGGAACTGATTTTAAAGAATTAGACCCTTATCGTATAGGAGTTATAGTTGGTAGTGGGATAGGTGGAATAAATACTTTGGAAAGTGAATATGGAAAATTTATTGAGAAGGGAAGTAGACGAGTTTCACCATTTACGATACCAATGCTAATCTCAAATATGGCTGCTGGAACGATTGCTATTAAATATGGATTTAAGGGAATCAATTATGCTTTAGTATCTGCTTGTGCGACATCTACTCATACAATAGGGGAAGCATTTGAGGCTATTAAATGTGGAAGATTAGATGTCTGTGTAGCTGGTGGTTCTGAAGCAGCTATAACTGAATTTACATTAGCTGGATTCAATAATATGAAAGCATTGAGTGATAGTGACGACCCTGACAGAGCATCAATTCCTTTTGATAAAGATAGAAATGGATTTGTCATGGGTGAGGGAGGAGCTATTTTAATATTAGAGAGTTTAGAAAATGCAAAGAAAAGAAATGCAAAGATTTATGCAGAGGTAATCGGGTATGGTGCTACAGAAGATGCATACCATATTACTAGTCCAGACCCTACAGGAGAAGCAGCTTGTCAGGCTATCTTGATTGCATGTAATGAGGGTGGAATTAATCCAAGTGAGATTGATTATATTAATGCTCATGGTACTTCTACTCCAATTAATGATAAATACGAAACGAATGCGATAAAACTGGCATTAAAAGATTCAGCTAACGATGTGCTTATAAGTTCTACAAAGTCAATGACAGGGCATTTGTTGGGAGCAGCAGGGGCATTGGAAGCAATAGTTTGTGTAAAAGCTATAGATGATAATTTTGTTCCTATGACTGTAGGTTATAAGAATTTTGACCCAGATTGTGATTTGAATTATGTTGTTAATGGTGGAATTGAGAAAGAAGTGAAATACACTATTTCTAATTCATTAGGATTTGGTGGGCATAATGCTACTATTTGTATAAAGAAGTTTGAGGAATAGTAGTAAGAATAAGCAAAATTAAAATAAGACTTTCCTTTATTTTTCCAAAAATGTATTGTATTATTGATTCAGTAGTAAATGCAATGAAATCATATATCAATAATCATTTAGTATTTGCATTATAGTATCATTTAGTTATATTTATTAAATATAAAGAGTAAATAATAAAGATTATATATTTAGTGAATTAAGAGCTATATTTGTTGATATTGTACAGAATTATTGGGAGAAGGAGGAAAAGCATGAAAAAAGATACATCTCATGTTATCAAACGGGCAGAGAACTTTCAGGTAATTTTGATTGGAGAAGGACTGATAGTTGGTGCTGTGGCTGGTTTGATTGTACTTTTATATAGGATACTTTTGGGGCGAGCTGGTATCTGGCTTAGCCAAATTTTGACGTTTGTAGAAGGTTCTACAATAAAAATAATAGCTTGGTTTGCAGTGCTTGCACTACTTGCTTGGATTGTATCAAAGCTTGTAGACTTAGAGCCAATGATTTCTGGAAGTGGTATTCCTCAGCTTGAGGGAGAAATGACAGGAAAAATCAAGCAGGTATGGTGGCGTGTGTTGCCAACTAAATTTATTGGAGGATTTTTGGCACTTATGGGAGGTCTTGCATTGGGAAGAGAAGGACCTTCTATTCAGCTTGGTGCTATGGCAGGGAAAGGTATCTCTAGAGCGCTTGATAGAGGTAAGACAGAGGAAAAATTTCTGTTAACCTGTGGGGCAAGTGCTGGATTGTCAGCAGCATTTCATGCGCCATTAGCAGGTGTTATGTTTTCGCTTGAAGAAGTTCATAAGAACTTTTCAGTGTCTGTTTTAATTTCTGTGATGACAGCATCTTTGACAGCAGATTATATCTCAGCTAATTTTCTAGGGATTGAGTCTGTGTTCCAGTTTGACATTGGTCATGTATTGCCACAGAATTATTATGGATTGATAGTGATTCTAGGTGTGATTCTTGGAGTTATGGGAGCATTTTATAACTGGTTTACTTTATATGTGCAGTCTTTATATAAAAAGATTCCTAAAATCGGTACATTTGGTAAACTGCTGATTCCATTCAGTATGGCTGGTATTCTTGGACTTATGATGCCTCAAGTGCTAGGAAGTGGGCACAATTTGGTGGAGTCACTTACAAGTCATGAATATCTTTTTGGGATGGTTGTTTTGATTTTTGTCGTACGCTTTATATTTTCAGCTGTTAGTTTTGGGTCAGGTGCACCAGGTGGCATCTTTTTTCCGTTGCTTGTTTTAGGAGCATTTATAGGTGGAATATTTGGAATGATAGGTGTTAAGGTTTTTGGAATGAACCCAGATTATATAAATAATTTTGTGCTTTTGGCTATGGCAGGATATTTTACAGCTATTGTACGTGCACCTTTGACTGGTATTATATTAATTTTTGAAATGACGGGTTCTGTTAGTCAAATGCTTTCACTATCTGTAATTTCGATTGTGGCATATATTGTGGCTACTCTTATGAAATCAAAACCTATTTATGAAAGTCTTTTGGAGCGATTACTTGAGAAAAATGGAGAACCTGCTCCTAAAGAGAGGGGAGAAAAGATACTAGACCAGTTTTCTGTTATGTTTGGTTCTCCTGTTGCAAACAAAAAAATTCAGGATATACAATGGCCAGAGAATTGTCTTCTGGTAGCTATTCAAAGAGGTGGTGAAGAGATTATTCCTAGAGGGAAAACTATTCTTAAGCCAAGTGATATAATTGTGACTATGACAGATGAGAGAGACAGTGGTGTTGTGTATGATAGGATGGAGAATTTGTGTAAAGAGAATACTTCCCATATTTTATAGATAAGTGATAATATTAAATTGAGTAAAGAGTTAGTTCTTGAGTGGTATGAGAAGATGAAAGTGTAGGATTTTAGATGTAAAGAGTTTGAAAAATAAATTGATTGTATGTAAAATGATAGATTACATTTTATTGAAATAGTAAATTAAAGTTTATTGAACTGAAAAAATAAATTTAGAAAAAGGAAGATTTAAGTATGTGTGATGAATTTGTAAACTTGACAGTAGAAAATCTTGCCAATGAACATTTATGTTGTATTATCCGTACAAGAAAGCTACATCAAGGTATTGAAGCCAAAAAGCAATGGATTTCTGAAAGATTAAGAGAAGGGCATACCTTTAGAAAATTGAATGTCAAAGGTACTGTATTTATTGAGTATGCACCCCTTGAGACTGCATGGGTTCCAATTACTGGTGATAACTATTATTATATATATTGCTTATGGGTATTGGGTGATTATAAAGGAAAAGGGTATGCGAAATCGTTAATGGAGTATTGTGTGGAAGATGCTAAAAAGAATGGAAAGTCTGGCGTTTGTATGCTTGGGGCAAAAAAACAAAAAGCATGGCTTTCAGACCAATCATTTGCGAAAAAATTTGGATTTGAGGTCGTCGATACTACTGATAATGGATATGAGCTACTTGCACTTTCTTTTGACGGAACAACACCAGTGTTCAAGCAAAATGCAAAATCGTGTGAAATCGAGAGTGAGGAACTAACTATTTATTATGATATGCAATGTCCATTTATCTATCAAAATATTGAACGATTAAGAGATTATTGCACAACACATGATGTTCCAGCTTCATTTATTCAAATAGACACATTACAAAAAGCAAAGGAATTACCTTGTGTTTTTAATAACTTCGCATTATTTTACAAGGGGAAGTTTGAAACAGTAAATTTAATAGATGTTGCGTATTTGAAAAAAATGCTAAATAAATGATAGAGAATAATATTCTATATCAATGTAGTGGCGGAAGTCTTTTGATTTTCCGCCATATTTGTGTGCAGACAAATGGATGGTTCTAATGATGATTTAAAATAACATAATTAAGAGGGCTATTTTAGAAATCTTATAATTTTAATTTAGAGTATGTATTCATTTTTTATATCTTATAAATAAGACATGATTTTTTAGAAATTCAAGTATTGTACAGATAAGATTGACTTATATTGACGTATTTAGTTATTCTAGATTTAAAAGAAGAGAGGTGGCTATATGAATTTGATTTTGAATGATATTCTTAGGACTGTTGTATTAAGTGATTTGTGTATAGTTATCCTATTGAGTTTTAGAATGACTATATTTAAAAGGTTTAGCAAAAGATTTAATTATTATGTTTGGTTGATTGTGATTATTAAGTTATTACTACCATTTACATATTATACTTTTACATTTAATAGGAGGGAATATCAATATACTATTAGTAAGGTGTATTTAGAAAATTTTAATACTATCTTTACTTCGAAAAACAGTATTTTATTATTTATTTGGATTGCTAGTATAATAGTATATTTGGTTTATATTAGTTGGAGATACATTAAGATTAAAATTTTGATGAATGATTTATCCTATGATGTTGAGGATAATGAGATAAAAAATCTTTATGAGAATTTATTAAAGGAGCTTAGTATAAATAAAAAGATACAACTTAAATATTCTTATGAAGTTGAAACACCAGTGTTTTTTAATTCAAGTGTCATTTTACCTCCTTATGATTATACATTAAAGGAGCTGGATTGGATATTTAGACATGAGCTTATGCATTTTAAGAGTAAAGACCTTTATGTTAAGTATTTGGTGCTATTTTTAAAATGTGTTTATTGGTTTAATCCTTTTATATATATAATGGAGAAGTTTATAGATTTGGATTGCGAATTTTATTGTGATGAAAGGGTTTTAAAGAACCGTACTGTAGAGGAGAGACAGGACTATGCGCTTACTATAATAAGTGCGATGAGGAAAGGTTCAAGTCATTCAAATAAGTTTGTGGCTGGTTTACATAAGGAGTCAGATATTAGAAAAAGAGTGTCTAATATGTTTAATGAAAGATATAGAAATGGTGTTTTGATGGTGGTAATTTTATGTTTGTTATCTTCTATTACATATTTTAGATTTGATACAATCTGTTATAATCCATTGATTTATCCAATGCATAAGCAGTCACCTATTGAAAATAGAGCTAATTCAAAACCAACATATGAGTTTAATATTCATGTAGATGATTAATATATAAAATTATCATATAAAGAGGTTTTAGGCATATAAAATTGATAATCAGTTTTTTGTGCATTAAGTAATTATGAAGAAGTATTTATTAATTTATTATATAAATTAAGTAATTTTGATTGTAAAGAGTTTTATTCTTACCTGTGACAATATAAATCATATTTTTAGATATTTTCTTTGATTATAGTATTTTAGTTGTATAATACATTATTGTGTATAAAGGTGTTAGTTATAGTAATCGAATGGATAAATAGAGTATTTAAAATAATTAGTTTATAAGGAGAAATATTTATGAGAAAGCAATTGGAAGAAATGACTTTAGAAGAATTATGGGAGTTGTTCCCAATAGTTTTAACTGTTCATAAGGAATGTTGGAAAGATTGGTTTAAAGAAGAAGAATGTAGATTAACTGGGGTATTACCTATGCAAAATATTGTTAGAATAAGTCATATTGGAAGCACTACTGTGAGCACAATCTATGCCAAGCCAATTGTTGATATACTTATTGAGATAATGAATGATTGTAGCATAAAAGAGATTAAAAAGTTAATTGAATCAATGGGATATGTTTGTATGTCTGAGAGTAGTAGCAGGATTTCACTTAATAAAGGATATACAATAGATGGTTTTGAAGAACGAGTTTTTCATTTACATATAAGGTATGCAGGTGATAATGATGAGTTGTTTTTTAGAGATTATTTAATTGACAATCCAAGTGTAGCTAAGGAGTATGAAGAACTTAAGTTAAATCTATGGAAGAAGTATGAGCATAATCGTGATGCTTATACAGATAGTAAGTCAGATTTTATTAAAGAATTTACTGAAAAAGCAAAAGTATTGTATTCTAATAGGTATATTTAGAAACTTATTTATATATTTTTATTAGGTTACTTATTGATTTTTAATGTAGGTAAGTTATATAAGGGTAGAAAGATTAAGTTTATTAAATTGTATGAAGTTACATACAAAGGGATGTTAGATTGTTTAGATTATATAAGTGCAAATCAAAAATGTCAATGAGATTACTTAGGACATATGAACTTAAATCAAAAAGAAAAATTAGCTTTAAGATTATATAAATGTAAATCAAAATGTTTAAACATATTGATTAGACTATATGAATTTAAAGCAAAAAGGACAGTCAGATTGATTGTCTTTTTTGTTTTAAAATTTTTAGTATTTAAAATGAGGGTTTAATCTATACATAGTTAACAAGCAAATTTTTAAAAATTAGATGGAATAAAAAATGCAATGTTATAAAACGATAAAGTATAATTTTTTGTTAAAAGATATAAGAAATATATATATTTAAGCAAATATATACAATAATTTACATCTTTGTAATAACATTTTCTTTACAAGTTTTTAGAGATGTGATAATATTTAGAAAAGTGCATATGTATTCATAATAATTACTGGAAAACGCTTAAAATATGAAAAAATAGATAACGTATGCATAAATAGGCAAAATTTAAAATTGATAAATTTGGGAGGATATAGTTATGGGAAAATATCAAGGTTCAAAACAAGTTGTAAGAAACTACTTCGAAGCATTAGAAAATGCAAATGTAGATGGAGTTAAGAATGTTTTAAATGAATACATGAAATCAGACTATAATTGGAAAGGTGTATATCCATTTCGTGAACAAGAAGGAATTGAAAATGTAGCAGATGTATTTTGGAAACCTTTAAAAAATTCATTAAGTAACATGCAAAGAAGACAGGATATCTTTATTGCAGGGACTAATGAAATTGACAATAGTGAGTGGGTCATGAGTATGGGACACTTTATGGGACTTTTTGATAATGACTGGCTTGGGATTAAGCATACTCGTAAAATGATTAGTTTAAGATATGCAGAATTTAACTGTGTACAGGATGGAAAAATTTCTAAAACTGGATTATTTGTAGACATAATCGGATTTATGATTCAAGCAGGAGTAAATCCATTACCTCCACAAACTGGTTCATATTTTGTATATCCAGGGCCAATTGACCATAATGGATTACTTTTTGAAGATGCAGATGAAATTGAAGGAGTAAAAACTTTGGCATTAGTGAATAAAATGGTAGATGATTTATCTGAGTTAAATGAAAGTGGTGCTATGGGATGTCCTCCAGAAGTACTTGAAAAATCATGGGCTAAAGATATGATTTGGTATGGGCCAGGAGGGATTGGTGCTTCTTATACTATACCTAGATATCAAGAACAACACCAATTACCATTTAGAAACAATTTAAAAGGAAAGACTTTTAATGGACATGCATGTAGATTTGCAGAAGGAAACTTTGCTTGTTTCTTTGGATGGCCTAATCTGACTAATATACCATGTGGAGGTTTTTTAGGATTGCCAGGTGGTGAGGTTAAAGCAGATATGCAGGTAGTTGATGTGTATTATCGTAAAGGGGATAAGCTTCAAGAAAACTGGGTACTAATTGATATTCCTTATTGGCTAAAACAACAAGGTCTTGATATTCTTGAGAGAACTAAAAGTATTTTTAATGCTTAATTATGCATACGTATGCTTGAAGAGGTGGAGGAATATAAAATGACATCCAATAATAAAAATGATGGAATAGTAAAAGAGCAAGAAAAAGAAAGTTCTATAAGTGAGCTTGAATCAGAAAAAGTTAAGGGAAAACATAAATCTAAAGTAAATCAAACTAATTTTAGTAATATGGATAAAAATGAAACTACTAAAAATCAAATTACTGATAATAAAACAGGCATACATAAAACTGAGGAAGATAAATCTAATATAAATATTACTACTGAAAAAAATGAAAAAGTTGCATTTAAGGGGGAATATAATATGGAGTCTACAAAAATTTACTATGGAGATTCACTAGAAGTAACACCTGTTGGAGTGATGGACTACAATGATTTTTCAAAACAGACAAAAAGGGAGCAAGAAATACCTGGATTTGATTCTAAGTATAGGGATTTTGTAGATTATATTATGAAAATAACACATAATATTTGGGAAGAAAAAGGTATAGGGGTTATTTATGATACATATCACAATAATGTTACAATGCACTGTGGTTCTTCTAATTTAGTCGGTATTAAAGATGTTATTTCCAATACTCTTCAAACATTACATGCGTTTCCTGATAGAAGATTAATTGGGCAAAATGTAATATGGTCTAACTTTGGTGCTGATGGTTTTTTATCTTCTCATCGTGTTTTATCTACAGCAACTAATCTAGGTGATAGTAATTTTGGACCAGCAACAGGTAGAAAAATAAACTTTAGAACTGTGATTGATTGTGCTACAACAAACAATAGAATTCATGAAGAATGGTTAGTTAGAGATAATTTATGGATTGTCACTCAATTAGGATTAGACCCTCAAGAAGTAGCAAAAGGTATGGCAAAAGCAAGTGCATCTAAAGTACTTAGTTTACAATCAACATATGGTATCTGTGAATCTATGGATGGTCAATTCATGCCAGCTAAGTATCAAGCAAAAGATGAGTCTGTTGGTGAAATGATGCTTGAAATGACAAGTCGTATTTATAATTATAAATATATAAATGAAGTTAAAAAATACTATCATGATAATGCAGTAGTCCATTTTATATGTGATAAAGATTTAAATGGATATGATGAGATACAAGGCATGATTGTAAGTTTACTTGCTTCAATTCCAAATGGAAGTTATGAAGTAGAAAGAGTAACCTGTAATCAGAGGGAAAAAAATGAAGGATATGATGTATCTGTAAGATGGAGATTACGTGGAATAAATGAAGGGATAGGTTTCTTTGGACAACCTTCTGGAAAGCCTGTGGAAGTAATGGGAATTAATCATTATCATGTATTACAAGGTAAAGTAAAGGAAGAATGGATAACTTTTGATGGCATGGATGTTCTAAAGCAAATGTATATGGGTGTGGAAGAGTAAGTTTATTAGAGTATAAATAGTCTTGAAATCTATATAATGAGTATTTTTTTATAAATTTGAGAAATAGATGTATATAACAAATAACGGATAAATTCTTAGATGGACTATGGTATATAACGAATAACAGGATAAATCCTTAGATGGACTATGGTATATAACGAATAACAGGGTAAATTCTTAGATGGACTATGATTAATATTAAAAAGGGGGATTTATAAAGAATATGAAAACAACAGTTGGAATAGAAAATGATATCATATTAGGAAAGGACTATTCAAACCTAAAAAGAGGAATTGCATTTTTTTCAATTGCTTTAATATACTTTTTTTATTGCTACAACTTTATGGTAGGTACTTTTATTAAACCAACAATGATTTATGCCCTAGCAGAGGGTGGATTTGGTTTTTCATTGAAACAAACAGAAGAAATATTTGCTGTGATGTCTTTTGGTACAATTCCAGGAACTTTTATTTTCGGAGTGATTTCAACAAAAATCGGAAAAAAGAGAACTTTAATTAGTGTTGCTTTATTAATTGGATTGACAACATTTATACCAATGTTGTCTCCTACAAATATCATGTTATGGAAAATTGCACGTTTGTGTACAGGAGTAGTACTAGGTGGTGTATTTGGAACAGCTATGCCTTTGGTTGCAGATATGTTCCCAAGTAAATATCGTGGTAAGTTAGCTGCTATATTGACTGCCTTATTTTCATTAGCTATGATTTTTGGTGGAAAAGTGTATGGAGTATTGGGTGATTCAAATTGGCAAATATTGATGTATACTGCAATTATACCGCCTATAGTTGGAGGTATCTTAGCAATTTTCTTTGTACCAGATGATTTGGAGTATACAAAAGAATTAGTTAAAAAGGGAAAAGAAACTGGCGAAAAAATTAGTTATATAAGTATGTACAAGGGAAAATACTTATGGATTGGTATAGGAACAATTCTTTTATCAGGGGCTAATTTTACAGCATATTCAGCATTTTCAAATAATGCAACTACATACTTAGTAACAGGACTAGGAATGACATCAGTAGTAGCTGGTTCTCTATATAGTTTACAAGGAATTGGTCAATTAGTAGGATATTTATTCTGGGGCTCTATAGCAGATAAATTTGGGAGAAAAGTACCTTTTATAGGTATGGCATTAGCAGCAGTATTTGTTTTTATATATACAAAATTAGGAGGAGACAATATAACAACATTCTACATGATATCAGTATTGTTAGGTCTTGCTGTTGGATATTCTGGGGCATGGGGAGCATACTATACAGAACTGTTCCCAAGTAAATATCGCTCACTGTCATCTGGGATGTCGTTTAATGGAGGAAGAATTATATCTACCTTTGCAATACCTGCAATAGCTGGGACAGCTTCTGGTGCTTTAGGTATGATAACTATTTTTTATATATCAATAGCAGTATTTGTAGCAGGTGCTATTGTATGGTTATTCTTACCAGAAACATTAAATAAGAAGTAATAAAATACTGACAAATTTTTTTGTTACTTAGAAAGGGGTGGCTTATGATTTCATCAATTGATGTGTGTATTATAATAGGATATTTGCTGTTAATGTTAGTTATTGGTTATTATTCAGGAAAAGATAATAAAAATCAAGAAGATTATTTCTTAGCAGGTAGGTCAATGCCGTGGATTCCGATTGCTTTATCAGTTGCAGCTACTATGATTAGTGCAAATGGCTTTATAGGTGGTCCTGGATGGGCATATATGGATGGGATGTATCCAGTAATGGTTAATATTACAGTACCTTTAGCAATATTTTTTGCACTGAGCATTACCACCCCAGTTATTTATAGATTAAAGATAACATCTGTATATGAATACATGGGATTTCGTTTGGGAAATTATTCAAGAGGGTTAACTATTATTCAATTTTTTATTAATTCATTGATTCAAGCGAGCTCTATGGTATATATACCAGTGCTTATTATTCAGATGATTACTGGTTGGTCGCTTTATATTTTAGTTCCAATTGTTGTACTTGTATCAATTATATACACGTTATTAGGGGGAATTAAAGCAGTTATATGGACTGATAGTATTCAAATGCTAGTAGTAATAAGTGCTGTATTTATAGTAATTATTGTAGCTTTAAAAGGAATGAATCTTAGCTTTTTTGATACCCTACAAATTGCACAACAGAGTGGTAAATTAAATACATTTGATTTTAGCACAGATTTCTCAGTTACAAATACTTTTTGGGCTACTTTAATCGGTGGAACTATAATGTGGATAAGATACTTCTGTTTTGACCAAGCTCAAGTACAAAGAGTTTTAACATCTAAATCTTTAAACAGTGCAAAAAATTCTTTTGTAGTCAGTGCATTTGTTATGAATCTAGTTTATTACTTTATGTTATTGGTAGGAGTGATTTTATTTGTATTCTATGATGGAAGAGCATTTGAAACTTCAAATGAAATAATGATTACTTTTATTTTGAATGAACTTCCAGTAGGAGCGATTGGAATTATTATTGCAGGTGTGTTTGCAGCAGCAATGTCTAGTATTGACTCTATATTAAATAGTATGACAACTGTTTTTACAAAAGATATTTATGAGTTTTATTTTAAAAAAGATGGTAAAGAATCATCATTAAAAGTAACAATGATTATAACCATAGTTATAGGTGTTGTTATGACAGGTTTCATTATTATGGGGTTTGGAGGAAGCATTAAGTCAATTCTTGACCTTGTTGGTAACTATATCTCATACTTTGCTGGACCAGCTACAGGTGCATTTGTACTAGCAATGTTTACATATAAGGCTCATGATAAAGGAGTATCTATTGGTTTTATTGTAGGATTAGTTTTAGGGTTTTTTATTTCTAATAAATATAACGTGAGCTGGTTGTGGAATCCAGCAATAGGTGCTACAATAACATTGATATTTGGATATATTTTTAGTATCATCTTAAAAAACAATAATAATGTAGAGGATATTAAAAAATATACTGTACTTGGTATGAGAAAAGAACTTATTTCTAAAGGGATGGATAAAGTAGATGGAGTGTCCATACTACCATTTTCTTTAGGTAAGCAAGAATTAATTGTATTAGCTTTTTTCATTATCCAATATATTATCTTATTTTTAATACAATTTTAAGAAGAAATACTAGATATTTAAGGAGAAATACTAAATGAATCAAAAGAAAGTTCATTATAATAAATCAGCTACATCAAAAGATGTCGCAAGATTGGCAGGAGTATCTCAATCATCTGTTTCAAGAGCATTTGGTAGTGCAAATGGAAAGGGTGTAAAACCTGAGGTAAGAGAAAAAATTTTTCGTATAGCGGATGAAATTGGGTATGTTCCTAATCTAGTTGCAAGAGGAATGATTAGTGGAAAAACAAATGTCATAGGGTTGATAGTGGGAGATAGCTTAGGTCCGTTTTACAATAGGATTATTGACCTATTTGTAGAAAAAATTCAAGAAATTGGTAAGCAATGTCTTGTTTTTAAAGTTCCTAGACAGGAAAGTATAGACAGTATAATCTCAAAAGTAATTCAGTTTCAAGTGGAAGCAGTAGTTATTACTGCTTCAGCTATGAATAAGGTTATGGCTGAGACATGTGAAGAAAATAATATTCCTGTCATACTTTTTAATCGTTTTATACCAGGTATAAAAATAAGTACAGTCTATGTAGACCCAATTGAAGGTGGTGGAATGGCTGCTGAGTATCTTATTAACAAGGGGCATAGCAATATAGGATATATTCAATTTACAAGAGAAACTAGTGAAGAAATGGAAAAGAAGATTGGATTTTATTCTAAGTTAAGACAAAATGGGATTCATAGCCTTAAAGAGGAATCAGCAAACTATGATTATGAATCTGGTTATGAAGCAGGGAAAAGAATGTTAGCATTATCAAACCCTCCAACAGCAATTTTTTGTACAAGTGACTTAATAGCTACTGGTGTGATGGATGCAGCGAGATTTGAATATAAATTGAGAATACCAGAGGATTTATCAGTAATAGGATACGATGATATTCAGATGGCTTCATGGAAAAGCTATAGTTTAACAACAATTAGACAACCATTAAATTTATTGATTGACAAGACTATTAATATACTTAAAGTTTTGCTAAATGAGGATAAATGTGAACCAATAGTTGAGATGCTTAAGCCTGAATTAATTGAAAGGGATTCTACGATTTAAATGGGAGTTAGTTTAAATATATAAGATAGTTTTATAAGAAATCAAAAAACTGTTATTAAAATGATTTTTATAATCAATTAATAACAGTTTTAATTATTTATATATTTTGTAAGGCAATTAGATATTAGATTTTAATAGTATTTTTTTATTTACTATTATTTTAGTATGTTGAGGATAATCTTATTAATAAGAATTATTGCTAAACTTATATGTGATATTAATTCAACTTGCTCATAATGTGATGCTTTGAATAATTTACATTCATCTATTGATTCAAGAAATTCAGGCTTATCTAGTTCCAGCTCCTCATCAATAATATTTCCTTTTAAACTATCTAATATTTGATATACTAATACTTTTGTCAGAATATTGATATATGTATTTCTGTATTTAACACCAGTTTTTTATGTGATTTGTATATGAGTCTTGTGCTAACAAACTAAAATAATCTAATATAAAGAAATAAAGAAAATTCATTATCTGTATAAGAGATGTTCAACTCTCCATTATACTTATCGACAATTCCTCTAATATTCTCAATACCATATCCATGAGAATTACTATCTTTTTTATCTGAAACAAATAATTCATGTTTTTTATTAATAGGATTTACTTTATTATTTGTCAACAAATAGCTAAAATACTCTTTCTCACAACGAGCCTTTAACACCACTTTTCTATTTGATAAATCTGATATTTTTAAAGATGCTTCTATAGCATTATCCAAAGAATTTGAAAAAATAGTACACAAATCTATAGGCTCTATACCTAAGTGATTGTCTATATCTATATTAAAATGGACATCAACTCCATTTTCTTCTAACTTTGTATGACGAAGATTTAAAATTGAATTAAGAGCTTGATTTTTACAAAATTGCTTGCCACTAAGAGTGCCAAGTCCTATTTTCAACTGATTAAAATATTCTTTAGCTCCATCAATATCTTCCACCTCTAAATACGATTCAATCATTTGAAAGTGGTTATTCATATCATGACGTATTTTACGTATTTGAATCTGTTGATTTTCTAGTAAGTTGTAGTATTTTTCTTTTATGTGATTTGCTTGATTTTCTATCTTCATCTTTACATTTTCAATTAATGGTTGTAAAAGAAGTATTACACCAATATTTGCTATAATTGCTGATAAAATGATTATATAAGTGCCATAAGAATCACCTAAGATAATATTGTTTTTACTACCCATAGGAATTAAGTTAGTTGGTGGCAGAATAATAGCAATTAATATTGATAAAAATGAAGCTATACAGACCATGTCGATAAAAATCCATATCTTGTTTGATAGGTACTGTTTTATGTTGACTAATCTATTTTTTAAGAACATGTGTATAAAAAACCAAAACAATAATTTTATTATAGCAGAGACTATCTTAACAATTGAAAGTATTAAAAGATACTCACTTGAACAGATAAGTTCCCTATATAGAGGGTTGTTTATAAAAAGAAAATTGATACCAACTATAATAGGGTAGAGTATCATGATAATTGATACTATGGGAATCAATCTACTTTTACTACAGATTATAAGCATTATCATATACCCAAGTAATGTAAATAAAATATTTACAGGGTCGGAAGCCCATATTATCATCTGGCTGATAATAGAGTAACCAAAAATCAATATGACTTTAAAAATCCAATGGTTTCTAAAGTCTATAAAATAAGAAGTCAACTTATAAAGAAAAAAAGCTATGTAAATATTAATTAAAACGATGATAAAAGTTGTGCCATTATTAAGTAAAGAATAAGAGTTCATCTAAGATACCTTTCTAAAAAATCGTATTCTAATATGTATTTTAAAACTAAGATTTTAATATATTATCTTGAATTTAAATTTTTAATATATCTTTAAAAATAAAGATTCTAACTCATTCTTGAGTTTAAGTTTTTAATATCATTTTTAAAATTAAGTTTCCAATATATACCTTGTAAATTTTCCTACAACTTCTTGATACTTTTGACGGCTTATAGGAATTTTTTCATTATGAACTTTAGCATAAGTTTGATTTACACTATCTACATGGTTTAGATTAACAATATACCTTTGATGTGTGCGTACAAAGTTAGATGGAAGAACAGTTTCCATATCGTTTAACTTCCCATAATATTCTAAAGTTCTATCAGAGGTCACTACAGTCAATTTTCTTAGCTCACTTTTAAAGTAGATAATGTCTTTCATATTGATTTTACAAAGGTTAGTTCCAATTTGAACTGTAATAAAGTTTTCTTTCCATTGTTCTAATTTTTTTAGTGCCTCTTTTAGTACCTCGGATATTTTTTCACTTTTGTAAGGCTTTAAGATATAGTTCAAAGCACCTACATCATACCCATGAAACACATAATCAGAAAAACCTGTGACAAAGATAATTATAGTATCTTCTGAGTATCTTCGTATAGTCTTTGCTATATCAACACCATTGCTTTCACCAAGTTCAATATCTAAAAAAATAATATCCATATAATAGCTTTCTTGCTCTAGGTTGTATATTAGGCTTTCACCATTTGAATACTCTTTTATTTGGCATGGGTAACCCCACAAATCCATTTCCCTTGTAATGATTTTATTTAACATATTTCTTTGTTGTTTTTCATCATCACAAATACAAATCGAAATCAATGTGTAATCTCCTTTCAAGTTTTATGTTTATATAATTAAGTATATAATATATCTTGCTACCTAGATATATATAATGAGATAACAAATATATCTAAGTAGCAAAATAAAGTTTTCTATATCAGGATAGATGATACCTAAAACTATTTTATTAAACTTATTTTGAGATTCCAATGGCTTTTCTTACTTTGAAATCCCAATAATATTTTTGAATTTCTTATAAGTTAACAGATATACAAGGTACATATAGATACCACAAATCCCTATAAGACCTAAGTTTATCAAAAGAGCATGCACCTCGCTGTTGACAATTCTACTATCATTGTTAATCATAATCATAAAATTAAATAGATAGATTACAAAACTTCCTACAATAAGAGGGTATGAAAATACTTTCTTTAATTGATTTTTAATACAGAATTTTATATAGTCGTTATTAGCTCCTAATCGACTTAAGTCCATAAAAACTTGCTTATGATTCATAGCTATAGTGACACCTCTTGTATATGCAATGATTCCAACTGCTGCGAAACAGATGATTGCTACATATATAAATAACATTAAAAAGACTGCCATATTTTTTATCATATCTTGGCTTTGTAAAATTTTAAAGTTGGGATAGTATTTCCAATTAAGGTACAGTTGATTATTGTCTGGTTCTAATTTTAGAGGTCCTTCTCCACTTGTATATCTCTCATCCATAAAATACTTCTCTCCAGTTGATTCATAACGTTTTTTTACATACTCATCATAACCAGTAAACATACCCAGTTCTTTAGATGTTCTTTTTATAATCTCTGCCTTTAAATCATTAGCAAAAGCATAAGTATCTTTAGAATTATCTACATTAAATAGTACAGAATTATTGTAATTTTTTATAGATAAATCTTTAGTAAATGCTTTATAATCATTTTCATTAAGAACATAAACATTCATACTTTTGTTTTGAAAAAAAGAGCCATTAAAGATTAGATTTCCAGCATGTCTAAAAGGCATTTCTTTTTCTGTTACTGGACTTGATATAAATTTGGTATAATCGTAGTCTTGATTTTCATTCTCTTTATTTACAACAGCAAGATATTCACCATTTTTTATATTTATTGGTTTCCCAATTAATTTAGAAAAATCTTTAGAATTAAAGAACATGTCATAGGAACTTTTTTTCAGGTATACATTGTCAATAGTTCCATTTTTATGACGTGTTGACTCCACACCATCAACAATCAATTCAATAGAAGGAAGTTCCATATAGTTGTGAATATCTATATTGTATTTATCTGCTAATTGTTCAATATCTTTTTTTGATACCTGTTTATCTCTTTGATTGTAGGTAAAAGTGTAATCGATAGGGTTGTTTTTAATATTATCATAAATTCCTGTGACCATATTAGGAATATAGAATATAGCAAATAATGCTCCTGCAATTAAAAATGAAATAACACACATATTTTTTACTGTCTGTCTTCCCATAAATCTCATCATACTAGTTGATATGATATTTTTGTAGTATTTCTCAGGGTGTTTTCCTCTTTTTGCATGTACTACTATATATGTCATAACCATGTAGATTCCAATAGCAGAGAATAGGTAGGTAATACTCCATATAGATGGTAATACATAGTTTAATTTATCTATAACTATTGAAGGTACAATATAACCTAAAATAATACCTAGTATAACAAAAATCATGCCTAATATACCATACCATTCCTTTACATCCTGTATTGGTTCAGATATTCTCTGGTCATTTAGTATATCAATTATATTTGTACGATTGATAAATTTTGATGAAAGCATAAATATACAAAATGTCACAAATATACAGAATATAAATCCATATATGAATCCTTGAGTCCCAAAATGATATGTCATTTCTCTAGTGTCAATAATCACTAATTGGAATATCTTCCAGATTCCAAAAGAGACAGGTACACTCAATAAAAGACCTAAAAAACAGCATATTATAGAAATCAACAATATTTCTGAGAATAGAAGTTTTTTTAATTTTTTCTTATCTGCTCCTAGAGCCATGAAAATACCAATTTCTTTACTTTTAAATTTTAAAAATAGGGAAGAAGCATATGTAGTAAAGACAGCACATCCTAATATAGCAACTGAGAATATCATTGTAGCTTGTTTTCTACTATCTCCACCAGTTGGGAGGATATTTTGTACTGTTGGGCTAAAATAAATTAGAGCATATGAAGTAACTAGTACTACAGAAAGTATTATACAAAAGAATAGGGTAGTATAGTTCTTCCAATTGTAGGCTCGAAGTTTTCCATATAACTTATTAATTGTCATCTTGAGCGCCTCCCATTTCTTTTAAAAGTTCTAGTAATTCATCTAGAAATTCACGTCTTGAATTTGATTTTACAACCTCCTTATAAACTGTTCCATCTTTAAGGACAATAACACGGTCACAGAAGCTTGCTGCAAAGCTATCGTGTGTAACCATAAGTATAGTAGCATCTAACTCCTGTTTTGCTTTTAGAAACGAATCAATAACTGTACGACAAGACTTACTATCAAGGTTACCAGTTGGCTCATCTGCTAATATTAAATCAGGGTTATTCATAAGTGCTCTTGCTACTGCTGTACGTTGCTTTTCTCCACCAGATATTTCAGCGGGGTATTTTTTTCTAATATGTTCAATACCGAATAGTTCGCATAGACTAATGGCACGATTTTCCATTTGTAAGACTTGACCACCTTTGATAATTTGTGGAACACATATATTTTCAAAGACGCTAAGACCATCAAATAGCATGAAGTCTTGGAATACAAATCCTAATTGTTGGTTTCTAACTTCAGAAAGTTCTTTTTCTTGTAAATTTCTTATATTATTGTTTCCAAGAGTTATTTCGCCATCGTCAATTGGAATAAAGCATGAGATACAATTTAGGAGAGTGGTTTTTCCACTTCCTGATGAACCCATAATTGCTACAAATTCACCTTTGTTGATTTCAAAAGAAATATTTTTTAATACTGGATATGTTTTATTACCTGTTTTGTATGATTTACATAAGTGGTTTACTTTAAGCATATATACCATCCTCGCTTTCATTTATCTTGTAAGTCAATGATAGCATTTTAAAGGGGTAGAGAAATACCAGCCCTATTGTAAGAATTGGATGTTTTTTTGTAATACTTGAAAATGTATTATTGATTATGCAAAATTCTATGAAGTAGGAACTCTGTGATTTCAGTCATGGTAGGTTCAAAGTGTGAGAGGTAGTATAGTTTATGGTTCTGTTGAGTAGTGATAGTGAGAAAGTTTATAAGTGTGCTTATAGGTATCGATTATCATGGTAGAGTAAGATAATATATTGAGAAAAAGGGTCATGGAGTAGTGAAGTAGTATTTAGAAAAGATTTTAAAAAATATATGTGATAGAATTGGAAAGGGATACTATAGTATTAAACCAAATAAATTGCTAAAAAATTTAAAGTTTGGTGTTAAAAATATAAAAGAACTACTAATATAAAAATCATAATGAGCCTATAGAAAATATAAATAGAGATTTAAAAATATCCTAAAAAGCGATAGAGACACCTTTAAGATAGTCAAATAATCTCCATATCATCGTAAATTATTATAATAAAGACATTAATTTCTTACCAAAAAAGATACTACAATCAACAATGAAAAAACAATTGAAAGTATCGAAAAAGTAAAGTGAGAATTTGAGTCATTATTACGGTTATTAAGTTTTATCCATAAACCACATATAATTGTGAACAATAATAAAATTGCTGATATTACTCCTATAAATGTAAAAAACATTAAAACTCCCTCCCTATTTAATGTAAATATCTTTTAGTCAATGAGAATATTTTCAACCATTACCAGGGCTATACAGCAAAAAAGCTAATATATCATTATTTTATAGTATCTACTAGAAGTAAATCTAACTGAAAATCTATTAGACTATTCCTTTGTTCAACATTCATAATATCAATACCACTATACTTAAAAAAAGCATCAGAACGAAGGCAAAGCAACTGAATAAATGAAGTTATTTGATAAGCAATAGTTCTGTATTCAGCCTCAATTTTTTTATTGTTCTGATTTTCATAATGAGCTTTAACTAAAGGAAGTATCTCGAATGGATAAATAATTTCCTCTTGTACCAATATGTAGGGTACAGAAACTCTTATAAATTGACTATGTGCGTCTATAAATTCAAAAAATGCAATTATTATTTCTCGTAACTGCTGTTTAGGCACTAAATCTTTAATATCATGTGAGGCTTTATACTCATCCATATGACACTTTAAAAACTTTTTAATAGCAGTATTAACTAATGCTTCTTTAGATTTAAAACAATAGTTAATCATAGCTAAATTGACATTTGCCTTAGCTACAATTTCTCTAGCTGTAATGCTTGAAATATCTTTATGCGAAGATAATAACTGGATTGTGGCATTAATTAGCTGTTCTTTTGTAGAATCTGTTCTCATAATTTTCCCCTCAAAAATTTCCCTATAAAAAAATTAAACGTGTTTAATACACGTTTAGATACTATCATGAAAATTTTGGGATGTCAATGGGTGCTTAGACCTTTATAAGGGGGATTTGAACTTCTGTAAGATAATTCTCAGGATTTGATTCATTATGCTCACCTTTATGACCAAGCTGTCTATTTACACCTGACATCTTATAATCACTATTCTTATCCAACCAATAACAAAAGGATTCATATGCACCAGCTATATTTTCATATGGTCCATATACCATGGTGCATGCCATTATATCAACTTCTTCTGTCTCGCGATATGTAAATTTGGACTTATTCTTTCCAAACTTCTTTACGACCATTCCAACCTCAACATCTACGCCATTACCTGTAAGCTCTTCATCATGATAAAACGCTATATTATTGTTGGATTGACGTGATACTTCTATATGTTCCTCATTAATAAAATCAGATAACTTTTTCCAGAGGATACCTTCATAGAAGTAGTCTGGTATTATTTCTCTAAGAGATATGATTTTATAACTTGGAATTTTCTTAAAGACAACATTATGACGAATCTCATCTTTATCACATTTTAAGGCTTCTATAAATTTATCAATTTTATTTATTCTCTGTTTCTCTTGTTGTATTTCCTTTTGTATTTCATTCTTTTTCCGATTTAATTCCTGAATCACAAATTCATCATCCCAATTATGTAATATATTTGATATTTCTGCAACACTAAACTTTGAATCTCTTAATAAGACGATTTTTTGCAAAGTTGAAATCTGTTCAACTGAGTATAGGCGATAACCTGTATATTTATCTATTTCTGCTGGTTTTAAAATACCAAGTTCATCATAATAACGTAACATACGAATAGATATCTGTGTCAATTTTGAAACTTCTCCAATTTTAAACATGAAAATGCGACCTCCTTTTCACTTATAATCAGTATATATTTTGTTTTTATATACTTCAAGCGTTTAGGAAAATACGTTAAGGTTGCAAATCTAGCTCAAATTCAAAATCATTTGACTTTATCTGTTCAATTTCAGAATCTACTTTTTGTTTGAATTTATTAGAATAAAGTATGTATACAACAAATACTAGTCCAAATACTATTTGTACATATTGAGATATTACACATAATTTAATAGAGTATTGAGATAACAATTGGATATTAAAAAAATTGTACATCATATGGACAAATCCAGCTGCTAAAATGCTTCTATTGGTATTTATATACACAAAATTAATTATAAAGGTTAAAAGTACAATGTTTGGTATAAATAAAACTGCATTAAATAAAGAATCTTGTGCTAGATTATAGGGCATTTGACCAAAAGTAAAATAAGACCCTATATACCAAATTCCACAAATAATTCCTAAAATAATTGAAGAAGTTGTAAATCCAAATCTTACTAAGAGTTTGTCAATACAGTATCCTCTCCATCCTGCTTCTTGACTAAGTATACTTAATATAAAGCTTGATAATAGCATGAATGCAATTTTAGAAGGTTCATATATTGACATATGCATCAAATTTATATTAGAAGTTTTCTCATTAAAATGATTACCTATTATTAAAGAAACTATAAAGATTGAGGCAAAGAATAGTATTGTAAATAATGGCCATTTTATGCCCATTTCTTTAAAGCTAAAAACTCTATAAGAAAAATCTTTTTTTGCATTATCTGGATATATGGTAGAGATAAAAAATAGACCTACAATAGCTGGTGATGTATATCCAAGATAAAAAATAAGTTCTCCAAGTATAGTACCAGTAATCCCGAGCAGTGCAGGTGTAAGACTGAATATCCAATTTAATAATAAAGTAAATGTAAAAAAATAGCTTAAGTGTTTATTTGTATTAAAAGGGGTATTATATATTTGCATCTTTTCACTATCCTTTCATTTTATAAGAGCGTTTTAATTTGTATTAGTTGATTTTTTTGTAATAAGGTATAATCTAGTAGCAACTCTCAGTTATGATAATATATTATTTCTTATATTTTTGCTAATTGTTTCTACACTAAATATGATTAGTTAGCATTTAACACTGACCAAATATGTTGTACTGTTTTGATTATAATATAGGTCAAAAATATAAAATTAGTTATATTAATAAAATACTTTAAGATTTATTAAATGTTTAGCTTTTCTCTAATATTTTTTATGTAACGGCGATTAATAATAACCTTTTCATTATTTGTTAAAGTGGCTTGCATACGATTATGTGATATTATTTTTATGCTTTCTATGTAGTCCCTATTTAAAATCATGGATTTAGATATTCGTGAGAAGGACGTATTAACTAATAATTTTGATAATTTATATATCTTTAAATCAATTTCAAACACATCATCCTCATAATAAGCAAATGTCTTGTTTCCTACTGTCTCAAAATATAAAATATCACAGACATTAAGTTTATAAATCTCTCCTGATTTTTTCCCTTTTATATCAAGTAGTGGTGTACTTAATAATGAAATTATTTTCTCGATGTTATTATCTAAGGTAGAGCATTTTATAGTTATCTCAATATCATCGCAATTAGTAGCTTGTTCGACATGTATTTTCATTAATCATCACCTCATTTTATTACTGTCATTAGAATAGCATTATATCTTATTGAGTCCAACTAGATGCGTTCTGAATTTCAAATTAAGTATAGTGAAATTCAAAAACAAAATAGTGAAATTCAAATTTGAGGTTGCAAAATTCAAAAAAATACTATAGATATTTGGATTATTTTTCCAAATATCATAGTATTTTTCATAGAATATATCTAATTATCTTACAAATGGACCTATTTTATGATTTTATATATTGTCAAAATTATTTCTTAAATACCAAAATATTTTTGGATAGTGTATCAATACTGTTTGATAAAGTATTTAATTTACCTTCAATTCTAACCAATAAATACATGGATAGGGCTATAGGGAAACCAACATTTGTTATTAACAGCTGTAAACTATCGTCCATGAAATTAACCTCCTATTCTATAACTAAGTCATAAGGAGTGGTATTTGTTTCTACAACCTTAGCTTCAACAGCAGAAGCAAGGTCGAATCCTCCAACTGAAAAAATATTTTTAGATATTATTAAATCCATAACAGATTTTATATCTTCTTCAGTTAAGTTATCTTTTGGATTTTCTATAGAAAAAGAAACTTGCTTATCCTTTATATTTTTAAAACTCATGACTAATTTTTTCTTAATCTCCATACAGTTACCTCCGTTATAATAATTTATATTTTTAATTGTTACTATTAGTGGTTGATTTTAATTGTTGTTGGTATATTTAAAAGATATTATTTAGATAATGATGTACTGTCTAATTTTAAAATATCTACAATAGGGTTTTCTTGAAGCCCTGCTATTGCTTCTGCAACAGTATAAACATCATCATCTAATGCTTCTGCCTTTACGTTTGCAAATGACTTACTTTTAATAACCGCCTTACCCTTATCATCAAAACCAGCATCCAATTTTAATTTTATACTAGATAAATTTTTTGTTGAAACAACTGCCATAAAATTACCTCCTAAAAATTTAATTTCAAAGATTTGTCGACTTTCTTTGGTAACTATAATACTATCATCTAAGATAATATCGGAGTTAAACAGTAATTTCTTAAGATTATTTGTGTAAATTTTTATTGGAAAAATTTTGATGTAGGTATATTTATTTAATTTATATGTTATATTTGAAGACTTATTTTCAATATTTTTGATGTGGTATTTGTGTGTTTTTCTAGGACTTTGAGCTATTGCTGTTTGAAATTGTGTGTGTCTAAAATTAAATACTCAAAGATTGGGGAGTGTTTAAAAAATTATTAAATTTAATCTGTAAATAAAAAAGTTAAAAGTCCAATATTAACATTTTACTTTTAAACCATTAAAATCTTTATTAAGGCCAACAAAGTTATTATGTTATGAAAAATTTTATTAAGTTTATTAAAAGGAGTAAATTTTTTGTTCAGATAAATAAAGTTATTAGATTAAGAAGATTTATATTGGAGCAAATGAAAGTGTAAAATTAATAAGCATTTTTTTTAGTAAATAGTGTTAATTGAGTCAATAGAGTTGATTGAAAATCAACAAAGTTAATTGATTTAATAGAACTGATTGAGTCAATAGAGCTGATTGAAAATCAACAAAGTTAATTGATTTAATAATATACTGAATAAAAACTTTGTTAAGGCTATAAAAAATATTTTAAGGGGGAATGTAGTTTATGAAAATAAAATTAGAGGATATACCAGTTCAGTTTCATGCAATGATAGAAATAGTGGGGATTGATAAGTTCATAGAGATTGCTAAGTTGTATGGAGGGACAAACACCTATATACCAACATGTAAGGGCCTTTTTAGATATGCAAGAGATAGGGAGATAGTAAAACAGTTTAATGGAGTAAATTACAACGAGTTGGCTATTAAGTATAATATGTGTGTAAGTAATCTTAAGCGAATATTAAATGAAAATGGAATATAAAATATAATACAAAATGTCTCATAAAGTCTAAAGATAAAAGACAGAAAAGACATTTTGCAAAATTTTTTTAGACAAAAAAACTAAAATTACTGCTTTTTAATTTAAATACATTGTATATTCTATAAAAGAATTTGTTAGATACTGGAGATATATTGAGAATGTAAAGAAAATAGTCGAAAATATTTGTTGGCTAAAAAATAGATAAAATGATACAATTGCTTGTACAAAGGGGAAAAAACAGTAAATAAGCTATATAAATAAAAAAATATAAATTAATATGACATAATATATTTGTATTTTTAAGGATATAAATAGATATTTTAAGGAATAAGTTATGTAATTAAAAAAAATATATATTTATATTTAAACTATTGTGTTATTTATATAAAAATAATAATTAACTTGTTACAAGCACTTATTAATAGAGATGGGGGAAATAGAGATGAGTAATGGATTTTACAAATTGAATTCAGCGGTATTGGGTTTTGATATAAAGAATGATATTAACAAAATAAGATTTAATCACTATATAATGAGAAAAGAAAATATACAAAGGTTTCAAGGTACTTTACCAATGGGTCAATTTTATATGACAGTGAGAAGAACTGCTACAGACTTACATCTGTCTATTTCTACTATAAGTAGGCTTGTAAGAGAGTTTTTGGATTTAGGAATAATAAGGTTGGTATCTAAAGGTGTAAAAGGTAAAAACCATTCTATATATAGTTACGTAAGTGTAGAATTTGATGGAAACTTATCTGAAAACACTCACATGGAAGGTGATGTTAATGGGGATTTAGTTGATAGTGATATAGAATTTGATTATGATGATAAAGAGGAATCCTTTAATAGTGGCGTGAATGTAGAGCTTGAGTATAAAGATAATAAGGATTTGTCTAACGATACAGAGTATAGTCGTGATAATTTCCATAGCAAAGACACTATAATTAATAAATCCATTTCTAATATTAACACTATCAAAAACTATATCAATGAATCCTTTAATATAAAAAAATCAAAAGAGGACAACTCTAATCTACTATCAAAACCAATAAATCTAAACCTTAACGATACGTACAATGACATATATAAAAGAGTTAATAATAGTATAGAAAATAATCAAGTTAAAAATGTCATAAAATCCAGCAATAGCAAAATATCCAGTGATATAGGTATCACAAGTAAAAATAATTCCTTTAATCGCATTCATAATATACAAAAAGAAACTAAATCTGTAACAAGTAAAAAAGAATCTTTAAATAAATTTAATAAAAAAAATATACAACAAAACATTATAAACATGCTAAACAAAAAATCAGGAAAGAATTTTAAAATCAATTCTCCAATAAGTATAAAACTTATCAATGAAAGGCTAAAGGAAGGTTATGTCTTAGAAGATTTCTACAGAGTTATTGAGGTAAAAGTAGCTAAGTGGAAGAATACCATAATGGAAATGTATATAAGACCAGAGACTTTATTTAGCTATAAATTTGAATCATATGTGAATGAAAACATATCTATAAAAAGTCAAAACAATGTTTATCAGTGTAAAGAGGGTAATAGTCATCACAACTGTAATTATGGACATTCTAACTATACAACATATGACAATAGTAGTCGTGAGAGAAAAAAACATGAGAATGTAAGGTACTGGAATCCTATATGTGAAATTTAATTAGTATAATAATGTATTCGTAGCTAATTGTCGTATTATAACTAATAATCATATTGTAACTGACAATGTATTCATAATAAACAGTGTATCACGTCATAATTAGTAATGTATCTATAACTAACAATGTATTTTTATTCTAATAATGTATTCATAGCCAATAGTATTGTAACTAACAATATATTCATAACAAACAACATATCATATCATAATGAATAATGTATTTATAACCGATAATGTACTTAAAAATTAAAATATAAAAAACTTATTAAGAAAGAGAGATTAATTTATATGGGTAAATCAGATGTTGAAATAGAAAAATCTATTTTAGGCACAATTCTTTTAGACAATAAATTAAACTATAAGTTAGATGAATTAAGTGAGGACATGTTTATGGAAAATATATGTTTTGAGATATTTAAAATTATGAAAGAGCTTAAAAAAGAAAACATAGTGATTGATGTAGCTACTGTAAAGTCTAGGATAGATAGAAAATCTCTAGCGATAAAAACGAGTAGCTTAACTAGTCTAATCACTTGGGGACAGAATTTTGGGATTGATAGCCATATTAAGATTTTAAAAGAAAACTTAGCTAGAAGAAGTATAAATCAAAACTGTCAAAGACTTTTACAAAGTCTAAACCTTGGAGAAAATATCGACACCTGCATATACAAGTTTGAAAATAATATAAAAGAAATTTTAGACAGAGATACCCATGAAAATGATGATGTAAATAGTATTGCAGAAAAGGTACTAGATTTCTTGGAAAATGATAAAGAAGTTGGTTTTAAATTTGGCATAAAGTTACTTGATGCAACTATAGGTGGTCTTTTTAAAGGGGAACTGACTACAATAGCAGCTAAGTCTGGGGTTGGAAAGACTGCTTTGGCACTTCAAATAATGTTAAACTCAGTTAAGCAAGGAAAAAAGACTTTATTTATAAGTAGAGAGATGACTAGTGAGCAAGTGTTTATGAGAAATATATGTAGGATGACAGGTGTAAGTACAAGAAATATGAAGTCTAAAGAGATAAGTGAAAATGATTGGAAGCTTATTGTAAGTGCAATAGGCGATTTGAGTGAGAATAACTTAATTTACATAAATGACAAGATAGATACAATTAGTTCAATTAGAAAGAGGATAAGGCAGGTAAAGCCAGATTTATTAATAGTGGATTATGTGCAACTACTTACATCTCAGAAAAGTATGGATAAAAGGGAAAGAGAAGTAGCTACATTTTCTAGAGAGCTTAAAAATATGACTTTGGATTTTGATATACCAATAATTCAATTAAGTCAGTTAAATGATGAAATGAAAGATTCAAGACCTTATGGAGATAGACCCATGAGGGATAGTAAGGCTATTTACCACGATAGCAACAATGTGGTTTATATACATCAATTAAAAGGGAGTGATTATGAAGAAGCAGTTAAAGATATAGGAGAAAGTGAGGAAGCAGTTAGGGAATCAGAGTACAGGGGAATTAAGATGGTTGATTTAATCGTTGCAAAGTGTAGAGATGGACAGACCAAGCATAAGCACTTTTGCTATTTTGGGGATAAGTTGCATTTTCAGGAGCTAAAGTATTAGGTGAGTAGGATAGCTATAATAAGCTTATTGAAAGGTAAGAAACAGGAAATATAATATAAAATATGAGGTAAAAATATGCTAGAATTAGAGAAAATTATAGAATTACTTGAAGAACACAAGATAGAAGTGAGTATTCCAAAGGAGTTACATAAGTATAGTTTGCTGGAATATCTTAAGTTGTGTCAAAAAAGCGGGGGAACCTATTTTTATATTAAGACAATGGAAGGTGCTTTAAAAGATGCTAGAAATGAGCTTATGATTAAATTGTTTAATGGAAAAAATTATATGGAGTTAGCAAGAATGTTCGATATGAGTGTTATTAATGTCAGGTATATTGTAAGAAAAAAATAGAGTTAATTTGGAGAAGGCAATTTTGAGGTGTTCATAAAATATAGGTTAATGTAGTTGGGGTTAAGTTGTGATTAATAGATTAAGAATGTGTATAAGTTTAAGGATATAGAGGAATCTAAGTGTGATTAATAACATGATTTTGTGAATAAAGTTGGAGTTATATTTGGGTTAAATGTGTGGCTAACAAGGTAAAACTGTGTATAAGATTATGAGTATGTAAAGGAATGAATTATAATTAGTAAGGTAAAATGGGATGTATAGTTAAGAATATGCAAGATTTTAAGGTATTAAACTATACTAATAAGGTAAATGTGCGTGTGTAGTTAAAGTTTGTATAAGAGTATGATGTGTGATTAATAAAGAAATATGTGTATAAAATTACGAGCATAGACAGGTCTAAGCTGTGAATAATAGAGTAGGAATGTGTATAAAGTTATAAGTAATAGATAGGTGAGATTGTGAGTAATAGAGTAAAAATGTGTGTAAGATTAGAAACTAATAGATAGGTTCGTTATTAATTAAATTTCTTCCATAGATAGAGTACAATTTTAATATTGATATTTTATGTGATTAAGTCACAGATAAAAAGCAAATATATTGATATAATTCTTATAGATTAATAATATAGGGAGGTTATTATGTCTAACAAAAAAAAGAAGTATGCAAATATTTTAGAAAATGAGTGCGTAGCTTGTGGAAGCTGTATAAAAGTATGCCCAAGAGGGGCAATCTCAGTTCCACATGGTATTAGTGCAAAAACTGATAGAGATTTATGTGTTGGATGTGGTATTTGTGAAAAGACATGTCCAGCATCTGTGATTGAGATTATAACAATATTAAAAGAGGAAGAAGGTAAGTGTCATGAATAATAAAAAACATTGGTATGACTATTTATGGATTTTTTCCTCAATATATTTAATATTAGGATTTGTAAATATTATTTTTGCTTGGATTGGATTAATTTGCTTCTTTGTACCACTAATTATTTCTATTATCAAGGGGAATAAGGCCTATTGTAATAAGTATTGTGGAAGAGGGCAACTGTTTAATCTGCTTGGAAATAAATTAAATCTGTCAAGAAATAAAGATATTCCTAGATTTATTAGAAGTAAGTGGTTTAGATATGGGTTTTTGACGTTTTTTATGGTGATGTTTATTAATATGCTTTTCTCAACTTATTTAGTATTTGAAGGGAGTAGAAGTCTTAAAGAGGTAGTGACTTTGCTATGGACTATAAAAATGCCTTGGCAGTGGGCGTATCATGGAACTTTAGTTTCACCTTGGATGGTACAGTTTGCTTTTGGTTTTTATAGTGTTATGCTTACATCGACTGTACTTGGATTGATTACAATGGTATTGTTTAAGCCTCGTTCATGGTGTGTTTATTGTCCTATGGGGACTATGACTCAGATGATATGTAAGGCAAAGAGTAAATCTGTATAGAAAGAGGTTTTGTGCAGATTTAAATATCAGCGAAAAAGACCTTGAAAATATTGAGGTAGATTTTGAATAATGTAATGAAGATAATAAGTTATATCATTTAGGGAAGATGGTTTAGTCTATGATATTGCAAGTGAAAGAATAAAAAAATGAATAAGAGACTTGGTTGCAAGTAAGTTTGTATGAACTTAGAATTACTTGCAACTAAGCATGTTTATATTTATGTTAAAATGTACAATAATTATTTAAATATATTATTTAGCAATTATTAGAAATTAGGATGGGAAAGTTTCTAGTATATACAACTATTAAGTAGATATAACTAATATCATATAGAAATACTTTTTATATTGAAAGTATTTTAAAATCAATTATTAATTCTTTATGACATTCTAAAAAAGAATCTCTTGTACTTATAATGTCAAAGAACGAAGCTTATCCTTATCCAATACTTTTATCCCACCACGAGATAAAGACACAATACCTTCCCTAGCAAAATATTTTAACATTCTAGACACAACTTCTCTGGCACTACCCATATACTTAGCAATTTGCTCATGAGTCATCTTTATAGTAGTACTGTTATCCTTAGCTATTTCATCAATTAAAAAAGATGCCAAACGCTTATCAAAACTCATAAAAAGAATTTGTTGCATTGCCCACATAACATCAGAAAAACGTTCAGTAGCTAATTTATATGAAAATAATTCTACATGGATATTTTCAGTAGACAACTTTGAAAAAACAGAGGAACTAATTTGTATAATATCACAATCTGTTTCAGCATTTACATATACATCAAAAGTTATTGTTTTCAGAATACATGAAGCTGATAAGATACATACATCACCATTATCAAGGCGGAAGAGTGTAACCTCACGACCTTCATCTGAAAGTATGTAAGTACGTATTGTTCCAGTTTTTATGATTAAAACACCAATACAGTCACTATCGCCACAGTGTATGGGATTTCCTTTTTTATAATGGGAGATATCTGCTGAGGTAATTAGTAGCTCTTTTTGTGGGTCAGTGAGTTTATCCCAAAAAGGCAAACTGTGTGTAAGTATATCAATATCATTTTGTGAAATCATGTAAGCGCTCCTTTCTTAAAATCTTATAATCCCATGATACAAGTGAATTAATAAAATAACAAGTAGTTTATTAGTAGGATTGTTTAAGTGGATATTAATAGTATGATTTGTGTAGAAAAAATATGATAATACCTATATTCTTGCCTATTAATGAGTAAATTATATAAAGGAGAGTATTAATATATTTATAGATTGCAGTTATTATATGAAGTGATAAATACATGAATTTAGGTATATCTAGTAAGCAGAAAGAACTATTTGATAGTGTACTTACTGTATAATTCTTTGAGCTTACGAAAGATATACAATAGTTTTATTTATTGAATAAAAATATATATGAAGAATCTACACGATAACTATTTGATAAAAGGACATATATGAAGAATCTACACAATAGATATTAAAAATAGATTTAAAATTTATATATATTTTAAAAGATAGAGTTTGTTTTTAAAAATTTAAGCTCTTTATGTAGCTTGATTGCCATGAAACCTGCAATTATTGTAGCCACCAAATCAGCTATTGGCTGTGCATATAAAATACCATTTAATCCATAAAATACAGGAAGAATCAAAATTATAGGAATAAAACACACACCCTGTCTACACATACCTAAAAATCCACCTTCCTTTGCTTTTCCTAGTGCAAGGAATAATGTAGAATACACTGTATAAAAACCAAATAACATAAATGAAAGTCCATTTGCTCTAAGTGACTTACTTCCACATTCAATCAATAGCATATCACCACTTGTAAATTGTGAGATTATAACCTTTGGGAAGATTATCATTACAAGACCAAGCACTACACAAAATACTGTAGTCCATAGTATGGATGTTTTTATTGCACTATGCAATCTATCGTAGTTCTTTGAACCAAAATTATAGCCAGCAATTGGTTGAAATCCTTTTATAAAGCCAAATACTATAAGACTACCTAAAGACATTATTCGTGTCACTGCACCCATACCAGCTATAGCAAAATCACCATATTTTGCGGCCTCCATATTAGTTAATGTGATAGCAAGACTAGTTAATAATTGAAATATCAAGGTAGGGATACCAATCTTTAAAATTTCTGACATGACATCTTTTGAAAAACAACATTCATTAATTCTAAAACTAAACATACTTTTCTTGCTGAAAATATATCGTATATAAACAAGTGTTGAAACTATCTGAGAGATAGCTGTTGCAATAGCGGCACCCCTTACCCCCATACCAAAATTATAAATGAATATAGGGTCTAAAATCATATTAAGCAATGCACCTGATAACATTGCACACATACTTGTTTTAGCAGCTCCTTCACTTGTGACAATATTAGTCATAGTGACATTGAATACATTGAAAATAGAGGATACTATATAAATACTTGCATAAGATACTGCATAAGGCATGATACTTTTTGTAGCTCCTAATAATTTTAAAACAGGATTTAGAAAAATTATAATAACAATAATGACTAATGCACCTACTATAATGCTACTGTAAATAGATGTACTAGCTACTTTACCTGCCTTTTCATTATCACCATGACCTAAAAGTCTTGCAATGTATGAAGCAGCTCCATTTCCAAACAATAGACCTAATCCAACCACAAGCTGACCTAATGGAAATGCAACAGATATAGCACCCATCTGACTGGTTCCAAGTCCACCTACAAAGTACCCATCTACCAGATTGTACAATGCAGTTATCATCATACCTATCATAGTAGGTAACCCCATAGCTAATAATGCTTTTGGTATTGGAGCAGACCCCAATAATTCAATTTTCTTGTTACTTTCTTTCATGTTAAACACCCCTTTTCTATTGACATTAACTCTAAATTATAATACTATAAATTATAGCAAGTATGGAAAATAGTACTATAATTTATAGTATTTGTCAATAGAAAGAAAATGAGAGGAGAATTTTTATGGCTACAATAGATTTAATTGTATTAGGTATAGTAAAGCAAGAGCCTCAGAGTGCTTATGATATTCAAAAAGCAGTAGAATATAGAAAAATATCACGTTGGGTTAAAATAAGTACACCATCAATTTATAAAAAAGTAATTCAATTAGAAGAAAAGGGATATATTGAAAGTACATCTGTGAAGAAGGGGAAAATGGCAGAGAAATCAGTTTATTCATTAACTAAATTGGGAGAAGAACATTTTTTAGATTTAATGTTTGATACGGCTTCTAAGCCAATAAACATATTTTTAGATTTTAATGCTGTCATAGTAAATTTAAATAGCCTTACACCAGAAAAACAGAAACTATGCCTTAAAAACATTGAAGAAAATATACAAGAGCTAAAGAAAACTATTGAAGAAAACATAAGTATAAAGACGGATGTCCCTGATATAGCAAAAGCAGTGTTGGACCAACAGTTAGTACTAGCTCAGTCACTAGAAACGTGGATAAATTCTTTAAAAGAGAGTATGGACAATAATTAGAGAGTTGGATTTAATTTATTGAATAAAAGCTAGCATAAAAGAAAGTATGTAAACTAATTAGAAAAACTGGTTTAATCATAGGACAAAAGCTATTCCAAAGAAATATGGATAATAATTAGAAAATTGGGCTTAATTTATTGAATAAAAATTAGCATAAAAGATAATGAAATATTATTTATATAAAAAGAGTGAGGATTATTTATATTTTATGATGAAGATTTAGTAATATGACACACTGGTGTCTTGTTCTGTGGTATATGATTAATAAATCAAACATAGAAGGAGGAATAGTTATATGCCAGACTTACTAAAAAATAAGTTTAATCACAAGTCACTTTATGAGGTTGCATTGGCTATCCAATCAGTCTATAACCCATTTCAAGTGGATGAGTTTATAAAATCGACAATAGATGAGACGTGGGATAATTTAGAGTTAAAATCTAGATGTAGAAAAATAAGTATGAATTTAGGAAAGTATTTACCATCAAACTACAAGGATGCTATTTCCATTCTTGAACAATCTGTCAGAAGATTTCCTTTTGCATTTTTCCTTCCAGATTTTGTTGAGGTTTATGGACAGAATGATGCAGATTGGGATTTATCTATAAGTGTGTTAGAACGAAATACTGAGTACTGGTCTTCGGAGTTTGCTGTAAGGGTATTTATCATCAAGGATGAAAAGCGTATGATGGAACAGATGTATAAATGGTCTAAACATGAAAATGAACATATTAGAAGACTCGCAAGTGAGGGTTGTCGTCCTCAATTGCCTTGGGCACAAGCAATAACGAGCTTTAAAAAAGACCCTACACCTATTCTACCTATCTTGGAACAGCTCAAGACTGATACATCACTATATGTACGAAAGAGTGTGGCTAATAATCTAAACGATATATCCAAAACACATCCAGATTTAGTTATCAATCTCGCACAGGATTGGTATGGAAAAAATGAACACACTAACTGGATTTTAAAACATGGTTGCAGAACTCTACTAAAAAAGGGGAATCGTGATGTATTAGCCCTTTTTGGGTACGATGATACCACTTCAATAGATGTTCAGGACTTTGCATTAGACACAACATCTATTTCTATTGGAGAAAATTTAATTTTTTCATTTACTATTTTAGCGAAAAAAGCTACGAAAACAAGACTTGAATATGGGATTGATTATGTGAAATCCAATGGAAAGAGGAACAGGAAGATATTTAAAATATCAGAAGTTTCATTAAAAGAAAATGAGAAGAAGTTGTACAAGAAAAAGCATTCATTTGCAGATGTAAGTGTAAGGAAACATTACCCAGGGGTACATTCGATTACACTTATTGTTAATGGTGTCGAACAAGGTAAACTGGATTTTGACCTAGGTGTATAATTTTATTTTAGTAAGACATAGCAGTCATTGCAAAAAATTAGCGGGAAATTATAAGTGTGTGTTTAATAACTTATAAAAAGATAATCTGAAAACTACTATGGTTTTTATATTAAAAAATTATATAAAGGAATCAGGTATAAGAGAATGATTGAGAGTATACCAGCAAAACAAATTTTACAGAAAGTTAAGTTTGAAAATACAAGATGGTTTGGAATAGATTATAATATGAATCTCTATCGTGGTTGTCCTCATGGTTGTATATACTGTGATAGCCGTAGCACAATATACAACATAGAAAACTTTGACCAAGTTAGATATAAGGAAAATGTGATAGAAATTTTAAGTAAGGAATTGCGTTCAAAAAGAAAAAAAGGGGTGGTAGGTATTGGTGCCATGTCTGATACATATAATCCTTTTGAAAAGGAGCTTTGTATTACTAAGCAAGCATTGAATTTACTTGCAGAAAATCACTTTGGAGTGTCTATTGATACCAAAAGTAGTTTGGTAGTTAGAGATATACCGATTTTACAAAAAATCAAAACAAATAACTCTGCTATTGTAAAGCTAACTATAACCACTGCAAATGATGAATTATCAAAGAAAATAGAACCCAATGTAAACCCAAGTTCTGAGCGATTTGAAGCAGTAAAAGAACTTAATGATGCTGGAATTTTCTGTGGTATATTATTGACTCCTATGTTACCATTTTTGACTGATAATAAAGATGAAATACGAGCAATTGTAGAAAAAGCACATAAGGCTAATGCAAAATTTATTTATTGTATGTATGGAGTGACAATGCGTAGTGGTCAGAGAGAGTTTTTTTATAAGCATTTAAAAAATATATCTCCAGAACTAGTGCTTAAATATCAAAGGTTATATGGTTTAAACTATTTATGTAGTATTCCTAATAAAGATTATTGTGAGACGTTATTCAAAGAAGAATGTAGACGTTATGGTATTTTGACAGATATGAAAGATATTGTAAAAGCTTACAAGAGGTCAGAATCATATACTCAAATGAAATTTTTCTAAGATGAGTTCTAGATATGATATTATAGAAGCATATTAAAATAAAATCTACATAAAACGAGGTGAAGAACTTATGATAGAAATAAAAACTATAAAAGAAAACAAAAAAAGTCAAATTGACCTTTTGATGTTAGCTGACCCATATGAGGAAATGATTGATAAATATCTTGAAAAAGGTACTATGTATGCTTTGTATGATAATGAAGAGATTACTTGTATAGCAGTTGTAAATGAGGTTTCTAAAGAAATCTGTGAGCTAAAAAATATTGCCACATATGAGTGTTTTCAGAATAAGGGCTATGCATCAAAGATGATAAATCATATTTTAGATGTGTATAGTAAAAAATATTCATCAATAATCGTTGGTACAGCTGAAAGTGGGATACCATTTTATGAGAGATTTGGCTTTGTTTATTCACATAAAATCAAAAACTTTTTTGTAGATAATTATCCAGAGCCAATCTTTGAAGGGGAATTACAGTGTGTTGATATGTTGTATTTATCATATAGCTTTTAGATAAACAGTATTTTTAGATAGTTATAATGGTTTTATGATGTAAGTGTATTGGTTTTAATTTAGTTTAATTTAAGTATGTAGAAGGTTAGAGGCTATTTTGTAGATTTGTATATTAGTCTTGATTAGATAGTAAAAGAAGGCATTGTGATAGATGTGAGTATTTATCATGATACTTTCTTTTTTTGTGGAGATTTAAAGTTGTAGAGTGAAGATTTAAAGTTGTAGATAAGGTAAATAAATTTTCAAAAAAGGTCAAATTGACATTAAAAATATAAATATGTCATTTTAATATAAAACTAAAACAAAGTTAAAATAAAGCTAGAATAAAACTAGCATTAAAACATATTGGAATTAAAATATGAATGAATATCATTCATTGACATGCAAAATACCTTGTGCTATACTATGGGCAAGAAGAAGGGGGATTGAATATGAAAGATATAAAATCAAAATCAAAACAGGCATTTAATAATCAAGCAAATACTTATGACCAAGATATAAAAGGACAACATGCTAGAAATCTCTATCCAGTATTAATTGAAGAACTTTCAAAAATTTCATATGACACTATTTTAGATTTAGGGTGTGGAACAGGAGCCATATTACAAGCTATTTTAAATGAGGACTGTAAAAAGAAGGCATATGGAATTGATATTTCTGAAAACATGTTGAAAGTGGCAAGAGGTAAGTTAAAGGAAAGTGCTACTTTAGTTTTAGGAGATTCTGAGTACCTTCCTTTTGAAAATGATTTTTTTGATGTTGTGTACTGTAATGATTCTTTTCATCATTATCCTAGACCAGATAGAGTATTATCAGAACTAAGTAGAGTACTGAAACCAAAAGGGAATTTAATAATTTGTGATTGTTGGCAACCATTTTTGTTTAGAGATATAATGAATGTCTTTATGAAATACAGTAAAAATGGAGATGTAAAAATGTACTCAGAGAAAGAAATCTGTGGATTGTTATCTGTAGATTTTAATGACATTGTGTGGAAGAATGTAAATAATACTTCATATATTGTAACAGCTAAAAATAAAAAGCATTAATGTAATTAATATAGAGAGGGATATATAGATGAGTATACATATCAGAGAAATAGAAATAGGGATGAGGTAAATAGTAGAGAAATATATATAGATAGGTGTAGAGAAGTGGGAGATATTAGAGGTATAATAAATTAAATGAGTAATATTTTTTTAAATAGTAAATGAATGATATTCATTCATAAAAAGAAACTATACATATCTCTTTATTAAAATATATATTCTGCTAATTAACTTATATATAGATTAATTTAATAAAATTCATAAGGAACATAATTAATTTAAATAATTTACAAATAGTAGATTATAATTGTTTATAAAATGAGCGAAGTATCTCAATTAAAATTGAATAGAAACTTCGCTCTTATATATGATTAATATAATTTATCTTTCCATAAATAATTTGATGTCATCATCAACTTGACCAATACCTGATATACCAAAATTATCAACTAAAATATTTGCAACATTAGGTGATAAAAATCCTGGTAATGTTGGTCCAAGATGGATGTTTTTAACTCCTAAGTAAAGTAGTGCAAGCAATACAATTACTGCTTTTTGTTCATACCAAGCAATATTAAATGCAATTGGAAGTTCATTAACATCTTCAAGTCCAAATATTTCTTTAAGTTTTAAAGCTATTACAACAAGAGAATATGAGTCATTACATTGACCTGCATCAAGTACTCTTGGTATACCACCAATATCTCCAAGATTAAGTTTATTGTAACGATATTTTGCACAACCTGCAGTAAGAATAACTGTATCTTTTGGAAGTTTTTCAGCAAATTCAGTATAATATTCACGAGACTTCATTCTACCATCGCATCCAGCCATAACAAAGAATTTTTTTATTGCACCTGATTTTACTGCATCAACAACTTTATCTGCCAATTCAAATACTTGATTATGTGCGAATCCACCAATAATATTACCAGTTTCAATTTCTACTGGTGGTTTGCATTTTTTTGCCATCTCAATTATTGATGAAAAATCTTTTTTACCATTTTTATCAGCTTTAATATGTGTACAACCAGGATATCCTGTTGCGCCTGATGTAAATATTCTTTCTTTTACTTCTTCACTTCTTGGTGGTACAATACAATTTGTAGTGAATAATATTGGACCATTGAATGTTTCAAATTCTGTAACTTGTTTCCACCAAGCTCCACCATAATTTCCTACAAAATTATCATATTTCTTAAATTTAGGATAATAATGAGCTGGTAACATTTCACTATGAGTATATACATCAACACCTGTGCCTTTTGTTTGCTCTAATAATTGTTCTAGGTCTGTAAGGTCATGTCCTGATATTAATATTGCAGGATTGTTTCTTACTCCAATATCAACAGTTGTTATCTCTGGATTTCCATATCTTGAAGTATTAGCTTCGTCTAAAAGAGCCATCGCTTTTACCCCAAATTCACCTGTCTTAAGTGTTAATGCAACAAGAGCATCTGCTGTTAAGGAATCATCAATAGTGCCAGCAAGAGCTTCATATATAAATTCATATATACTAAAATCTTCTCTACCAATATTTAGAGCATGATGAGCATATGCAGCCATTCCCTTAATTCCATAAGTTATCAGCTCTCTAAGAGAACGAATATCTTCATTTTCAGTTGAAAGAATACCCACTTTTGATGCCTGTTCTAACATTGAAACCCTATCATTTATTTCAAAGTTTATTTTAGTATCTAATATAATATCAGATACTTGTTTATTTAATTCAGTTCTTAAATCAATCATTTTGTAAATCTGTTTTTCAATTGCATTATCATCAAAATTAGCATTTGTGATAGTAATAAAAAGACTTTTTATTACTTGGTGGTTTATTTCATTTATAGAGTTTACGTCTATTTTTCCTTTAACTACTATTTCAGAGATGTTTTTTGTAACATAAACGAGTAAATCTTGCAATTTTGCAACTTCCTCACTTTTACCACATACACCTCTTATTTCACAACCTGTACCTTTAGCTGTTTCTTGACATTGATAACAAAACATACTCATATATTTTCCTCCTAATTATTTTATAATTGTTTTAAATTTTTAAAAAATAATGCACTATCATTACTACGATACTGGAACTTTTATAACAATTAATTCTAATACATCATCGTGTAAATTTTTCACATCTATTTTTGTATTAATTGGAATTTTTAAAAGAATACCAGCATTATATTGATGAATCTCTTGTTTTCCTAAACCTATAGAAAGTGTTCCTCTTACAACTGTAATATAAGTATTTGCATTAGATAGATATTTTGCCAACTTATCACCTTTATTAAGAACTATTTGAAGGTAACTAAAATCTTCATGAGAAATAACCTTTTTTACAATTCTTTCATTGTTAGGAACAGATAACTTAAATATTTGTTCAACCATAATGAGTACCTCCTAAAATAAGTTCATAATATCTTGCTAAAATAAGTTAAAAATATCTTATTAAATTTGAAGTTGTAACTATAGTGTTATTATAATATGGATAACTATATTTAGTATGTTGCAATTGCAACAATAGGAAAATTTTCTTAAAAATATCTTTTTAGATTTTGTATGACAATGATGAATTATTTATTTTATCACACTATTTTTATATAAAATCATTTATGGGTTTATTCTAATGGTGTATTTAAGTATATAGTTAAATTTTTTATGTATATTGTTTATACTAAAAAGCTATATTACTATCTATTTGATTCATATTACCTGACAATAATTTAGTATAATAAGTTATGTTTTTTAATTTATGTCTATATTAATTTAAATAATATACTATTCTCTTTATGAATATGGATGAATAAATCTTTTTCTAAATTATCCAATTTGTCATATACTAATTTGTAAGTAGTGCATCCCCAATCAGGGATATTATATCCATTGGTTTCCCTATATAGAGACTGTAATATTTCGCCTGCTACTGTGTGTTCATATTCGATTACACCTATCATTTTCATTATTTCATCCCTTAAGTACACTGAAGGTTCTTCTAAATATTCTTTAATCATGGGAAATAACTCTTCTTCTTCTTTTATTAAATGTCCTTCTAATTCAGCTTTAAGGTTACAAAATAATTTATAGACAGATTTTAATTCTGCACTACTGTGTTGATAATGTACACTAAAAACTTTAAGCAACAATTGGTCAATTTCATCAAGTTCTTTAAAGGTAAAATGGTGATGTTGTTTGATTATATTGTCAATTAATTTTAATGGATTTTCATTTTTCCAATCTATGTATGTCTCTTTTGAATTTAAAAATTCTTTGTATTTATTATTCAAATTTTCTAGAAACTCAAAAACATTAATTCCTTTTTCTTTCAATACTTTTTCAAGATATTGGTCACCATGGCAACAATAATCTATTTTTAGATTGTTGAATATCCTTGCAGATTCTGGATATTGTGTTACTATGTCACCTATTCTTTGTTCTTTAGTTAAAATCTTCATGTAAGTCTTACCTCCTTTTTATTTATAGGAAACTTTGTGCATTATTTTTTAGTGGATATAAAGTGTTTATTGTTATAATCTATCATAGATACTGTAAATATTATGTAACCTGAATTACAAATTGAAGTTTTAGATACAAATAACTAATATAATGCTTTTCATAATAATTTAAATTTGTAACTTTGGATACCGAATGTAAAAAAAGATAATAATATAATAAATTTAGAAAATACAAATTATGTTTGGAGGTAAATAAAAATGAAAATTTCAAAACAAATGGTTATAGGAGAATTAATTAGAGAATATCCTAATAGCATAGATATTCTAGCAGGTTTCGGATTTGGGTGTGTAGGATGCCCTTCTGCACAAGCAGAAACAATAGAAGAGGCTTGTAAAGTACATGATATAGATGTAGATAAAGTTATTAAATCATTAAATGAAAATCTTATTTAAGGAGTTATAAATATGAGTGCTTTTTTAGGAAAAATTCATTTTTGGTTATACAATAAAATTCAATTGCATGAAAAACTCTTAAAAGAAATTCTAAGTCTAGCAGAAAAAAAGGGGTTTGATTGTAATTTACTTGTAGAAGAGTCTTACTTGAAATTTGGACATCCTATAGTGGGTTCTCTAGAAAATGAAATAGATAATTCAAATATTCATGGATGGCTTCAAGAAAGGATAATAAGTGTTGAAAAACGTTTGGCATATATTATTACTAAATTATTACATCAAAATGTTATTAACATGGATGAGATATCAGAAATATTCTATAAAAATGCAGTAACTTTAGCTGAAGATGTTGATATAGAAGGATATTCACCACAAGAAATTTTCAAATTGATATTTGACTACATGCTTGAAGGTATGCCATGTGATAGAATAAATGAAGTGATTGAAAGTGATGATAATTTAGTCAAATGGAGAAGTTCGATTGACATTCATGAAGAATATTGGAAGGCTGTAGATGGTGATATAGACAACTTCCACCTTCTTAGAGATGCATGGATTAATGGGTTGTTAAGTAAAAAAGATGTAAATTATGTTTATGTTAGAAATAAAAATCTAAGTATAATAAAGAGGGTGTAAATACATTGGATGCAATCACATTAATGATTGAAGAACATAAAAACATAGAAAGAATGTTAAAAGTTATAAGACGCATATGTTTAAATATTTTAGATGGAAACAGTGTTGATTACAATGATTTCTACAAAATTATTGATTTTGTAAAACATTATGCAGATAAACACCATCATGAAAAGGAAGAAAAATTTTTGTTTACAAGAATGGTTGATGAAATTGGTGGTCCAGCTGAAAAACTAGTTAAATTTGGTATGCTTGTTGAACATGACCTTGGAAGATTATATATAAAAGAACTTGATGAATCACTTAAAAAATTTTTAGATGGAAATAAGGATGCAAGGCTCGATATATTAGCCAATTCTATGTCATATGCAAATTTATTATCAAGACACATAGATAGAGAAAATAATGTTGCATATTCATTTGCAAGAAGGGAACTTTGTGAAGAAACTTTATGCAAAATCAACTCTGAATGTGAAATTTTTGAAAAGGATATGGAAAATGTTGGACTTCAAAATAAATATATTCAGATGTTAGAATTACTTGAACATAAATATATGTAAACTTACAAGAAAGAGGCTATCTCAAAATAGAGATAAGCCTCTTTTTCATTGAACAAAACTAAAACAAGTTTATTATCAAATATAATTAAAATTATCCAATTAATAAGACTTGTATATTTGCAATATTATCCAATTAAATGATTTTATATTTATTAGAAAAGGATATCTTTTTTTAAAGCTTCCATATTTTTTATTTTAAACGTTGATAGATGGAAATCAATTGTTCCTTCATCTCTCATTCGGCATATTTCTCTTGATAGAGAAGGTCTAGATATATTTAAAAAATCAGCAAGTTCGTTACGATTTAATGCTAAGTCTATGTTATTGTTTTTTTTGTAACTATATTGCTCTAGTATGTATGTTGCAATTTTACTACGCACACTCTTTATTGACAAATATTCAATTCTTTTATTCAGTACAAGTGTCTTGTTTGATAGTATTTTTATAAAATTTTCTAACATTTTTGTGTGACAAGAACATGATTTTGTACATCTAGGTATTACATTAAAACCTTCAAAAAATAAAATTGTACAATTTTTTTGTGATTTGACAGTGACAGGCCATAAATCAAGAGCAGAAAATATAAATGTTCCTCCAAATATGTCACCCGATTTGATTATAGATATGATTGCACTGTTTCCCTCAATACTTTCCTTTAGAACAATTACTTCACCTTCTACAACCAAGCCAATTTTACTAATTTTATCTCCAAGATTTATAATATGTTCATCTTTTTTGTATTTATGAATACTTGGATTTAAACATTTTAAAACATTCACAATATCAACTTCATTCATATCTTTAAATAATTCCGCTTTTTTAATTAAATCAATATACAAGTTAATCATATTGTTATTTTCTCCTTTGTATCTGTGGTTACGCAATCGCTATAATAAATATAGTATAATTGATAAAGAATAACAAGTAGTTTATAAAAATTATTTTTTGTAGAAATAATATATTTTAAATAAATATACAATACTTTAAAATGTAAAATAAAGTAAATATTTATTTAATAATGTAATTTAATAAATATTAAGTATAATTATATTGATTATTTTGTATTTAACAATAAATTTTAAATTAATCAATAGAGAGAGATTTTATATGATACATATATTTGTATTATAAGTAATTATAAAAATTAAGTTGAAGATAAAGTTAAAAGATGAAAAGATTATTTAAAAACACTTGAATTAACAGAAAAATGATAATGTTTAATTTATTGTGGCAAATAGAGGTGTCACAGGAACTAACAATTGTCAGAAACAAAAAAACTGGTTAAAAGAGCATTAAACAATTTTATAAAAAGATTAATAATTAACACATAATATACATAACTATTTACAATAATAATTAAACTTTTTTATATTTATTAATGTAATTGACTTTTAATGAATGTTAAATACCTAAAGTTGTTAGTTAATTGTATATTAGATATTTTATATCTACTTAATATTTTTTATTTATGGGGGGCTAAATTATGTTTAAAGACATGATGGACGAATGTGTTCATACAATGACAGCCTATATTTTTAGTTTGGAAGAATATGATTTATTTATAGAAACTCAAGTTGAGGATTTTATTACAAAGTATGGAGAGGATGTTGTTGAGTCTTGTATGCATAATATAATGATTTTGCTATGTAAACTTAATTTAAATTAAACAAGTTATGTATATTTTGTAGACTTTTTTATAATATACCTATTAATCAATATTTAGATATATTTATATTTTTTAAAAATATGTATAATCAAATAGTATAAATATATTGAAAAGGAGTTGTATTATATATGAAGTTTTATACTATACAGACTTTAAAATTTTGGAATAATAATAAGAATAATAAATATCTATTAAATAATTATTCTCTTATAGTAGAAGGTTTTGATATTCCATATAAATGGATGTATGCTCAAATGATAAATAGAATACCTAAATTTGATGATAGTATGATATGGGTTTGGTTGAATAGACCTGATTTAAGATGTAGTGGATACTTAGAAAAAGGTACAAAAGGTGTCTTACTTGAAATAGAAATAAGCAGAGATAATGTACTGTTATCGGATTTTGACCTATGGCATTTACCTTTGATGGATATTGCTGTAGAGATTTATGAAGATGAACAGATTGAAAAAGAGATAAGTTGGCAAAGAATATTTGACTTGGAATTATGTTCAAAATTCAATGAAGTGAATATAGAAGACTTGACTCTTCAAGGAGTAACATCCAAAGTTTCTCTATCCAAAGTCAAATTAATAAAAGAATTTGTTGCAAAATGATATTTATATTGATATTTCCATTGAAATTTATTCCATAAAGTTATATATTTATAACAAGAGGTGTTATAAATACATAACTTTTTTTAAGGGGTGATTTTATATGTCTAAACGACAAATTGGTATTAAATCAACACTTATTTCAGAAACACTAGCAGTTGCCTATTGTCTTGGAGCAACGTTGGTAAACAAGTATTTTTTTAAAGGAAGTAATATTGAGTATATTCCTATAATTTTTTTGGTAGTAGCTGTAGTATGTCAATGGATTTATGACCAAAAGAATGATGATTTGGTCGATGAAGCATCTAAATACATACTATCAAGAGTTAATGGGATTGCGATAAAAGTATTGTTTTATTCTCTGGTTATAATCTCTGTATCCCTTGCAACACTAGATATAAATGTATCGAATTTAAATTTAGGGATGTTTTTATTAGTCATTTTGTTTATTCAATCTTTGTTGAAGTTATTTTTATTTATATATTTTGATAGAAGGGGGATATACAATTAGGTGTCAGTATCACTAAAGACAAAAATTAAATACTATAGAGAAAAGCACCTTATGACACAAGGAGAACTTGCAAAGTCAGTAGGGGTAAGACGTGAGACTATCGTACATTTAGAAAATGGTCGATATAATCCTTCTTTAAAATTAGCGATGGATATTGCTAAGATATTTAATACAACTGTAGAAGATTTATTTGAATTTGTTGAAGAAGATAGCATTTAAATTTCAGAGTGTACTTATATATTAGAAGATGAACGGTTTTATAAAGTTGAAAATATGTATTAAGATTCGCATAAAAATAAGTGCATTTTTATCATAAAAAAATTAAGTTAAATAAATATAAAATTAATATCAGATATACTTCCAAAATTATCTAATCGTAGATATAATGTAATTATAAAAATAATGAATATTTTTATAGTAGTAGTTAATTTTCTAATAAGGAGGGTGCAAAATGCCTAGTATGATTATGGAAGTTGTAGGAGTATTATTTATAGCTATTGGATTAATTTTGACATTCATTGAGATAAAAGGAGGTTTTCCTTCTTTTTATGGATTTGGTCAAAATGCTGTAAGAAAAAATGCTGTAGGTATTATAGCAGCAGGAGTGGCTTTAATTTTCTTCAGAAATGGCATAGAGAGTGTAGATTCTATAGCTACTTTCGGCATGTTTTTAGCTATAGAACTTGTTGTAATAGTTGCATATTTCTTAATAAGAAGAAAATTTGTTAAAGAAGACAAACATTTAAGAGTTAATTAACTAAATTATCTACTATAAAAATTGGAAGATTAAAAACAAGTAAGGTTTTGTTTTTAGTTATTTAAAATCCAAATTCGATTATTTTTAGAGAAACTATGTTCTGTATAAAGCTGGAATGTAGTTTCTTTTTTATATGTAATATAATTTTTAGAAATAAAAGTAATAATATATTATGTAAGGTAAATACCATTATAAAGCGTATGTTTGAATACAAAATGAAGCACCATGAATTTGAATAAAGATATAATGAAAATTCTGATATAAGAGCAAGTAGACTAGACAATGTTGTTAAGTAACTGGTTGATGTTATGATTCCAATTATAGAGCAAGGTGTAAGAGAAAATGTATTTCATTATACAAATGTGACTCTTGATACTAAGTTTTTGGTGTTTGGTATTATTCATATCTTTCATGAAGAGATGCCGAAAGAAAATATTAAAGATTATATAGTATCTTTAATTGATTTTATTAAAGATGCGTTTATTTGTACATTAAAAATTGAAGATACAGATAAAATTGGTGACGTATAGCTTAATTTATAGGCCATTATATTTTAGTTGTAAGTTATTATTAAGTAGTGTAAATACTGATAAAGTATTTGCTTGGGGGTATATTTAAAAATAAAACAATGACTTTGATATATGGATATGCTACAATACAACCAAATCGGAATTTGGAAGTAGATATTATAATTGTAATGATGATTTGATGACAAAATTAAATATAGTCAAAGTATATTTTTACTAAATTTTACACTTAAATAATCTATTTTAAGCAAGTATGATGTACAAAATTAATAGAGAAAGTTTTTAAAGTCTATTTTATTAATAAAATAAATATTAGGATAAATAAACATATTTTTAGATTTTATAAAGTTAAAATTTTAAAAAATAATTGATATTTATTCTAATGGAGAGGTAAGTATAATATGAAATTACATAAAAAGATACAACTTTTGTTTCTAATGCTTTTATTTACTATAATGTTAACTTCTTGTTCTGGCTCTGCAATGTCATATACATTTGAGGTTGAAACTGGTGATAAGATAAAGGTAAAATTAGACACTTCAGATGGCTATTCATTGACACAGAAAGATGGAAAGTTTACTGTAAAAAAAGATGATGAGGAAGTATTACAAGGGATATTTACTACAAAAGAAGGTTATGAAAAATATCAAAGTATAAAGACTGCTAAAGGAGTAAAAGTTCTTGAAGATAAAGAGAAAGATGAAAATAAGTATTTCTTTTACGAATTTGAAGGTAAAGCTGGTACAGAAAATAACTTTGTTCTTTGGGTTAAGGACTCAAATACAGGTGTAGTTATAGGTAGCTTGTCTGGAGAAGAAGAGGCAAAGTCCGCATTTGAAAGATTGTCAATTACATTATAATGAGAGTTATAATTAAATATTAATCATCAAAATCTAAAATTCTGATTTTTAAAGCAGTTAATCTTATAAGATTAACTGCTTTTTTTAGTTTAATTCAATAGTTAAGAATTATAAGATTAACTGTTTCATTGTATCTAATTTAATCATATATATTTAAAAATAAGAACCATTTTTTATTTGGTTTTTACTTATCTCTTTTTTTATTAATTTAATATCATTTGACATATTAATTCTCCTTATCTTAGACTTTAAAACTATATATACATAGTAGCAGATTTCACCTAGAAATAAAAATATATAATGAACTTAAAAGAATTTATTAGATATTCAGTATCTTAGAGTTGTAAAAATAGGTCACTTAATTTTGAAACTATTTATACCTCATAACAAAAAATTCTCCATCCCCTAAATACGTTTTTTGTATCTTAGTCTCAACTATTTTAAATCCTTGGGACTCATAACATTTTACAGCTCTCTTATTCCAGGTTCTTACTTCTAATACAACAGGTTTAGTACTATATTTATTTCTACATTCTTCTAAGCCTAAACTAATTATTTCTTTACCAATTCCCATTCCACAATAATCTGGTTTTATACCAATACCAAAGTATACAGAGCTTCCTTTATCTAATAAGTTTATAAAACCTATCAATTCTTTATTGTCATCTATAAAACTTATAAAATTTTTTCTCTTATCTTCTTTTGCTAGTGATAAATTATTCTTTTTAATCTCATTCCATGAAGGCAGATTGTATATTGAATATTCCCCCTCATATTTCCAATTAGTAATTTCTATAACATGTTCTTCTGTAAATATAACTTTATTTAGTTTCATATATTCTCCTAATTTCAAATCAAATTTTAATATTTATGTATCTATTTTTCTTCTGTATGCATACTTAAAGTAGAGTATAATCATAATGTATAAGTTTTTATTATAAAAAATTTTCATTAGAAAATCAAATAAAAGTATTAAAATTAGCAAAGACTTATTTAATAAAATAAAAGTATCTTGGGCGAGTACCAAAATACATATCAATCAAATATAAAACTCATAAATATAAAACTTATGCAGTATAAAATTTAAAATATATTAATGATAATATAAACATATTAAAAATCTAAATTAAAAATAGAAAAATAAAAAATTTTAAATTTAAAATTTTTTATTTTTTATTTATTGCGGAAAGAATAAAAAGATGCTATACTTTTTGTAACATATTATTCCAATTATTAAGACATAATAAGCTTTTATAGTGTAATTTGTCTAATACTATTTTAGAAATTATGTTTTTATTATAATATGGCAAAAGAATAGAAATAAGGTGATAGTAGTGAAAGTAAAATCAAATTTAGATGAAATTTTATATCATAAGATTATTGAAAGTCTTATTCGTGGTGAATACTCTGTAGGTCAAAAAATCTTACTAAATGACCTTTGTGAAAAATTTGAAGTAAGCAGAACACCAGTAGTACAAGCAGTAAAAATGTTAAATAAAGATGGTGTGCTTACTATTATGACAAATGGAAAAGTGTATGTACCAGAGTATGAATACGATATGGTAAAGCAAGTTTGTGAAACAAGAACACTGATTGAAACATATGCCTTAGAAAAAATGATGCAAGAGGAAGAAGAAGTATTTCAACAAAAGCTAGAAGTGATAAAAAGATATTCGGCTAAATGTGAAGAGTTCTATAAACAAGAAAAATCTGTAGAACTTGCATTGACAGATTTAAAATTACATAAGGCTATTGTTGAAGGTGCTAATAATGAGATTTTAAATGATGTATATGTTGGTATACAAGGAAGATTTGTAGTAGTTAATTATCTGATACGACCATTAAAAAATCGTAATTATGAGGGAACAGTGCAAGACCATTTTGAAATATTGAAGTTTATTGAAAGCAGAGATACAAAAAAAGCAGTGGAGAAATTAAGAAGTCATATTCAAGGAACTATTAAACGCTTTTGTGAAGATGAATAATGTACTTAGAGATTTCTATATATTACAGGAAGCCATAAGGCTTCCTAAAAAAATAGCCTTTATAAAATTTTTTATTTTAAATTTAAAATAAAAAATTTTAAATTTAAAATAAAAAATGAAAGAGGTGGTAGAGAGTTTGAATAAAATTATTACAGAAAGGATAGAAAAGACTATGAAGAAGCTATTTACAAATGAAACATTTTTGGAATATCAATTTGTGAGTGATTGCCAGTTATCGCCAGATGGAGGATATACAGCATTCGTTGTAAAAAAAGCAGATATCAAAGAGAATAATTACACAAGCCAAATTTATGTATTAGACAATAAGAGTGGTGAACTAAAACAATTAACATCTATAAACTCTGTAGGAGCATATGCTTGGGAAGATGAAAATACTATTTTATTTCCTGCTTTGAGAAATGAAAAAGTAAAAGAAGCTATCAAAAACGGTAAGCAATGTATGAGTTATTATGCTTTATCTTTACATGGTGGAGAAGCAAAGGAACTTTTTACCTTACCCATTAAAGGTGGTAAATTAAACCCTATAGGAAAAGGTTTGTACGCAGTTATTGACTCTTATGATAATGATAGACCTGTTGTAGAAGGATTGTCAGAAGAAGAGAAGCAGAAAAAAATAAATGCTTATAACAATAGACACTATGAGCACTTCAAAGAAATTCCTTATGCTGTTAATGGTGAAGGATATATTAGTAGAAAAAGAAAGCGTCTATACATATATGACAGTAACACTAAAGATTTGAAACCAATCACAGCACCTATGTTTAATGTTGTAGGTATAAAAATAAATGATGGCAAAATCTTATATGTGGGTCAAGAATTTGAAGATGTAAAAGGTTTAAAGAATGGTGTTTATGTATTTGATACAAATACTGATGAGAATGTTTGTATCTTAGAAAAAGATAAGTATATTGTAAAAGGTTTTGAATTATACAAAAATCAAGCAGTACTAAATTTGACTGATGCTTTATCTTATGGAAATGGAGAAAATGGAGATTTTTATACAGTAGATATTGATACAAAAGAAATGAAGTTACTTTCAAAACATCAGCATCATTGTATTGGAAACACAGTAACATCTGATGTTAAAATGGGTGCTGGTCAGACAAGCAAGGTAGATGGTGAATATATTTATTATACTTCTACAGTAAATATGGATTGCATTATTGAAAGAATACATATTCCAACAGGAAAACAGGAAAGAGTTACACAAACAGGTTCAGTTGAATTTATAGACGTAAAAGATGGAAACATTGTATGTATAGGTTGTTCAGAAAACAGCTTACCTGAAGTTTATACAGTAGAAAATGGAGCATTGTGTAAGAAAACACATTTAAATGACCATATTTTAGAGGAATATAAAATTTCTGTACCAGAATATATCGAATCAAAAGGAAGTTCTAACTGGGCGATACAAGGATATGTATATAAACCAGTAGATTATGAAGTAGGGAAAAAATATCCAGCTATATTGGCGATTCATGGTGGGCCAAGATTAACATATGGACCATATTTTATGCATGAGATGCAAGTATTTGCAAGTCAAGGTTACTTTGTTTTCTTCTGTAACCCAAGGGGTTCTGAAGGTAGAGGCAATGATTTTGCAGATATTAGAAAACAATTTGGGGATATTGATTATATAGATTTTATGGAATTTACAGATACAGTGCTTGAAAAATACACAGATATTGACGAAACAAAATTAGCTGTGGAAGGTGGAAGCTATGGTGGATTTATGACAAATTGGATAATTGGTCATACAAACCGCTTTGCTGCTGCTTGTGCTCAGCGTTCTATTGCAAACTGGAGTGGTATGGAAGGTACAACAGACATTGGTTACTATTTCTGCAAAGGACAAACAGGTGCTTCTCATATGGAAGACCACGAATTGCAATGGAAACAATCTCCTCTCGCTTATGCTGATAAGTGTGTTACACCAACTTTATTTTTACATGGTGAAAAAGATTATAGATGTTATATGCAAGAAGCATTCCAAATGTTTTCTGCACTAAAAATTCATGGATGTCCTACAAAACTTTGTCTCTTTGAAGGAGAAAATCACGAGTTATCTCGTTCAGGTAGACCAAAACAAAAGCTACAAAGACTAGTTGAAATGATGGATTGGTTTTCAATGTACATAAAAGAATAAAAGTAATATGCATTAATGAAAGACAAAAATGAGTATTAAGGAAAAACAATAATATAAATTAAAAAGTACTTCTAGATAAAGAGAATAGCAAAGAAAAAAAGAAAATGATACAGAAAGAAAGACAATAAAGAAAGGAGAATAGAAAAATGGAAAAACTAAAGATTGAAAGTTCAGATATTTTTGAATATATATTCCCACATGATATTTCTTGTTCACCTGATGGAAGTCATATTGCTTATATTATATCAAATATCAATGAGGAAAAAGATTGCTATGAACATGACCTATATGCTATGGATGTTAAAACAGAAAAACAAATACATATGACACAAACAAAAGATGTAACATCATTTAGCTGGATTTCTGATACAGAGCTTCTTTTTACATCTAAAAGAGATAAAGCAAAAGCAGGTACAACAGATTTTTATACTATTTCTATAAAAGGGGGAGAAGCAAAGAAAGCATTTTCTATTCCAAAAACTTGTAGCATACCCATATCACTTGGAAATAAATTATGGTTATTTACAACAAAAAATCCAACAGATATAAAAAAAGCAGAACTAGACAGAGCAGTAGAAGGAGTAGATTACTGGACATTTACAGATAAACCTTTTATAAGAGATGGGGAAAACTTCTCTCAAAGAAGACGTGTAACATTAGAATTGTATCAAGAAGGAAAAAAAGAAACAAAAGTTATTACACCAAAGTATTGTGAGGTAGCAGGTGTAGATGTTTCTCCTGATAAAAAAAGAATTTTATATTCAGGTCAGATTTATGAAGATTGTGCAACACCTTTCTCTGGTCTTTGGGAGTACCATGTAGATAGTGGTGAAACAAGAGAACTCATACCACAAGGAAAATATCAAATCAGCTTAGTTAAATATATTGGTGAAGATAGAGTAATGTTACAAGCGTCTATATTAGACCGTTCTATTACACAAAATCATGATATTTTCATGCTTGACTTGAATACTGGCGAAATAAATATGATTGCCAGCCCAGATGGGATGTATGCTACATTACTGGATGTAGATGCAGTATATGGTGGTGGACGTAGTAATAAAGTCGTAGGAGATAAGTTTATTGGAGCAAGAATTTGCAGAACTATGACAGAGTTTGATGAGTTTGATACAAAAACAGGTAATATACGTATCATCACAAAAGTGGATGCTTTTACATCTTTTGATATTTATGACAACACTATGTACACAATCATGCTGAAAGATTATGAGTTGGCAGAAATATATAGCATTGATATGGCTACTGGTGCAATGAAAAAAATGACTTCTTTTTCTAAGCCATATTTGGATAGTCATAAGGTTTCACTACCTGAGAAATTAACATTTGTAGCAAAAAATAAAGAAGAAGTTGATGGTTTTGTTATACCACCAATAGATGCAAAAGAAGGTGAAAAATATCCTGCTGTATTGTTCATTCATGGTGGACCTAAGTGGGCATATGGTTACATGTTTACACACTTAAAGCAGTGTGTAGCTGCAAAAGGAATGTATGTTATTTATTGTAATCCTCATGGTGGTGACGGTTATGGTGAAGAGTTTTTGGAAATGGTAGAAAGATGGGGATATGTTGATTATGACCATCTTATGGAATTTGTAGATACTTGTATTGAGAGATACCCTGGGATTGATGCAGACCGTTTAGGTGTTGCAGGTGGAAGTTATGGTGGTTATATGACAAACTGGATAATTGGTCATACAGACCGTTTCAAGGCAGTTGCTTCTCAAAGAGGTATTAGTAACTTGATTACAGCTTCCCTAATTATCGACTTTGGGGATAGAATTATGAAGCAAACTTGTGGAGATAAGACACCTTGGAATCATGAAGAAGTTCTTTGGAACCATTCACCTATTAAGTATGTAAAAAATGTAAAGACACCAACTTTATTCTTACATAGTGATAGGGATTATAGATGTTTTATGGGAGATACCTTCCAGATGTTTACAGCATTAAAACAGATTGGTGTAGATACGGAAATGTATTTATTCCACGGGGATACACATGGATTGTCTAGAAACGGAAGACCATCTAATAGAGTTGTACGTGCCAATGCCATTGTAGATTGGTTTGAAAGATATTTATAAGGGGGTTATTCTATGAGTGATATGTTATTATGGTTTAGTGTTGTATTAATCTTATTTGCTATTGGGGATTTGATTGCAAGTAAAACAAAAGCAAAAGTTTCAGCTGTATTTGTGACATTACTTTTATTTTTGATTCTGTTTGTTACAAAGGTAATACCAGGGGATATTATTGAAAGAGCAGGTATGACAGCAGCTGCAAGTTGGAGTGTTCCAATGATTATGTTTAGTATGGGAACAATGTTGAATGTTAGACAGTTTATAGATGAATGGAGAACTGTGTTGACAGCATGGCTTGGGATTGTGGCAGTTATAGTTTGTGTTTCACTTTGTATTCCTTTGTTTGGAAAAGCAACAGTGTTGACAAGTATACCAGTTATAAATGGGGCATTACCTGCCACTACTATCATGACACAAGCAGCATTAGAAAAAGGATTGACACTTGCAGCAGCTACAGCAACAGTTGTATTTGCAATCCAGAAGTTTGTTGGGACACCAATTGCCTCTAGAGCTGCACTACAAGAAGCAAATCGTCTTTTAGTAGAGTATCATGAAGCAAAGGCAAAGGGGATTGATTTAGCCAATGTCGATAATGATAAGAAAGAAGCAGAAAGTACAGGGGAAAAAGTAAAGCAAGTATTCTGTGAGAAGTATGATAAATATTATTCTACAAATGTTTGTATATTTTTCATAGCTATATTTTCTTATTTGGGATATGAGCTTTCAGAGCTTATCCATGTGAATTATTCTATTGTATGTCTTATAGTTGGTGTTCTTGTAACTCGTATTGGTATTGTACCAAAAGATATTTTAGAAAAAGGGAAAATCAAAGGTTTTATCAATATGGTTGTATTTGCAGCCGTTATTCCTTCTTTAGCAAAAGTTTCTTTGGGAGATTTAATTAGTCTGTTTGTACCAATTGTAGGTATGTTCGCAGTTTCTATTATTGGTATATTCCTTGTGATGAAGGTACTTCCAGGTTGGAAAATTATTGGTTCTAAGCCTCTTGCTTTTGGAGTAGGGTTCTGTCAAATGTTGGGATTTCCGACTACATATTTGATTTCAAATGAAGTGTGTAATGCTATTGGAGAAACGGAAGAAGAAAAAGCATATTTGATGTCTAAAATAATGCCTAAATTAGTAGTTGGTGGTATGGCTTGTATGATTTCGATTGTAGTAGCTGGTATTATGGTACCTATGTTGTAGAGGGGTTTGTAATAATGTAATAATAAGAATATCTCTTTTAAGGTTTTGTGGTATAACATCTACTTTATGTTATACCGCTTTTCCTTTTTCATCTCGTTATATTTTAAAATTAACAAAAATATAATCTTAAAAACTAATATCTACAGTATATTCATCTTCTATTAAGATATAATTACAGTCATACTTTTTACACATTTGTAGATTTTTAGTATTTTCTTCAATAGTGGATTCCATTGTGCAGAATGAATCATCCAATCGACTTTCAATGGCATTTGCATATTTTTTAATATCTGAAAAATGTCTTTCTATATAATCTTTAGTCATAACAAGGCAATAATACTGAATTTCTTTTATATATTTACTATCAAAATCTTTTTGCCAATCAAATGGAATATAGCATCCCTCAACTACAAGGTTCTGATTATTTTCAATAGCTGTTTTTATAATTTCTTTAACGATAGACCATAGATAGGGTACAAGTTCTTCATCATCTTCTGGTGTTAACTTAGTGTTTCCACTTCGTATAAGTCCCATTTTTAATAGGTCAATAGATAAATATGTATATTTGTATTTTTCTAATATTTTCTGTGCAAATAAAGTTTTTCCAGTATGAGAAGCACCTGCAATTAAAATAATCATAATTTAAACACCTCTTTCAATAAAGTGAACTGCTGAATTATCCCAGTATTTTTTATATACTCTATCATTCCTACCATCAAGATTTAGTTGATACATTCTAAATGTAACTAATATATCTTTTGGTTGCCATTGTTCTTCATAAGAATATTGATAGCTCATACCTAGTTGTTTCATTACATTACCACTACGTGGATTTTTAATATCATGTGTGGCAGTAATATAAGGGATACTATCTCTTTTTAACTGTTCGACAACTGCTTTACTTGCTTCAGTCACAATACCTTTGTGCCAAAATTCTTTACACAGTCCGTAACCAAAATCGTGATTATCATCCATACTTACATTGACATAACCTATTGGGATATTGTCGTTTTTTAAGCAAATGGCATAGTTATATCCATGAGAGTTTTTATATGCTTCTACATACTTTTTTTCAAAAAACACCTTTGTTTCTTCCAGTGATTTAAGGGGAAACCATGGCAAATAAGTATTTACATCTTTATCACTGTAAATTGTGAACAAAGCTCCTATGTCATTCTCAGTAAACCTTCTTAATATGAGTCTTTCTGTTTTTAGTTCAGGAGTATTTTTAAATATCATATTCCTTATTCTCCTTTCAAAGTCAAAATTTATCAGCTAACTTCTTGTAATAGATTATACTATGGTTTCATATTCTAGTCATTTTTTCTACTTTGATTAGGTTACTTTTATGTCATGATTCATCAAAAGTGAAAGGGTTGTAAAGTGAGTGATAATTAAATAGAAATAAAAACTATGCTTATAAAGCATAACAACAGATTTAATATAGGTATTTGATATTTAAATAGTCAGATTCTATAATGTAGTTTAAAGGGATGATACTATAATTGATAAACAAAATCAATATAGTTTTATTATCTAAAATTTAAAGTGAGTACATCATATTATCAAATTATGGGTATATGCTCCTTAAATTATAGGTATGTGTTTCTTAGTAAAATTAATAAAAATCAAAAACTTTGTTACTTGATTTTTAACACCGAAAATAAAAATTAAAATACAAAAAGGAAAGGTGAATAAAATGAATACTAACTTTAATTTTTTTATACCAACACGTGTAAAGTTTGGATGTGGGCAACTAAATCAACTCCATAGTGAGGGGTTACCAGGGAAAAAAGCATTGCTTGTCATATCAAATGGAAAATCTACGCATACTAGTGGAGCTCTTAATCGAACACAAGAACAGCTTAAAATTGCTGGAGTAGAATTTGTACTGTTTGACAAAGTACAGGCAAATCCCATTAAATCTACTATCATGGAGGGGGCTAAAGTAGCACGTGACAATAAATGTGATTTTATAGTTGCTCTAGGTGGTGGTAGTGTAATGGATGCCTCAAAAGCAATGGCTGCAATGGCCACAAATGATGGAGATATATGGGATTATATGTTTGGTGGCACAGGTGGAGAAAAAATGATTGCAAAAAATCCTCTTCCAATTGTATGTATTACTACTACTGCTGGAACTGGTTCAGAAGTTGACCAATGGGGCGTTATTACCAATGATAAAACAAATGAGAAGATGGGATTTGGTGGAGATGATAGACTTTTTCCTGTATTAGCGATTGTAGACCCTGAGCTTATGGTAACTGTGCCTTCAGAGTACACTGCATACCAAGGTTTTGATGCTCTATTTCATTCAACAGAAGTATATATTAGTAAATTTGCAAATCCTATGAGTGATATGATTGCTTTAACTGCTATCGAAAATATTGCAAATTATCTTGCTCGTGCAGTGAAAAATGGAAAAGATATGAAAGCAAGAGAACATGTTGCTTTTGCTAATACATTATCTGGTCAAGCAATGGTAATCACTAGCACTATAGCCAAACATTCAATGGAACATGCTATGAGTGCATATCATCAGAATCTTCCTCATGGAGCAGGTCTAATTATGATATCAAAAGCATTTTATGAATTTTTTATTGACAAACATGCTTGTGATGAAAGATTTATACGAATGGCACAGGCTATGGGTATGGAGAATGCCTCAAAGCCAGAAGATTTCATCACAGCACTAGTAAACTTACAAAAAGCATGTGGCGTTGATAACTTGAAGATGAGTGACTATGGGATTGTTTATGAAGAACTTGATGTCTTAGCAAAAAATGCTCGTGATACTATGGGTGGTCTATTCCTTGCAAACCCTTGTGAAATGAGTCATGAAGAATGTGTTGCAGTTTTTGAAAAAGCATACAATTAAGGAGTGATATACAAATGATAAATTATTACAAAAAGCTAATAGGTGTGGTTCTTTGTTCTACATTGATATTTTTTCTTGTTGCATGTGAAAAACAACAAGAATCAGAATCTACTCAAAGTAAAACACCTGAAACGAGTGAATCGTTAAAATCTGATAATGAAAAAATTAAAATAGAAGATTCACGTATCTTAATTGCTTATTTTTCTCGTATTGGTAATTCAGATACTCCAAATGAAACAGAAGCTGTATCCTCTGCAAGTATAAATATTAGAAACAATGTAATTGAAGGAAATACTGAAATTGTTGCAAAGATGATTCAAAGTAAAACTGGTGGTGATATATCTCTTATAGAAATGGAAAATAAATATCCATCTGATTATAGTGTTATTGAAAATCAAGGTCGTGATGAACGAAATGATAACATTCGTCCAGTACTTTTAAATAATAGAAGTGATATAGACTCTTATGACATAATTTTCCTTGGATATCCTAATTGGTGGGGTGACATGCCAATGGCAGTGTACAGTTTTTTAGAAGAATATGATTTCTCAAATAAAATTATCATACCATTTTGTACTAGTGGTGGTAGTGGATTTTCAAACAGTATTGAGAATATTAGAAAAGAACAGCCTCAAGCTACAATTAAAGATGGTCTAGCTATTAGTCAAACACTTCCAGATGGTACAGAAGATGAGATAAACACATGGTTGTCTAATCTTGGATTAACAAAATAAATATATAATAATTAATCGAAAAGGGGAATAAAAGTATGGGAAAAAATGTTTGTATCATATCTACTAGTCCACGAAAAAATGGAAATTCTGAAGAACTAGCAGATGAATTTGCAAGAGGGGCAAGAGAGCAAGGTAATGAAGTGGAAAAGATTACTCTGTATGATAAAAATATTAATTTTTGTATTGGCTGTCTTGCTTGCCAAACAACGTGTCAATGTGTACTAAAAGATGATGCAAATGACATCATTAAAAAAATGTGTAATTCTGATGTACTTGTATTTGCTAGTCCAATATATTTTTATGAAATGACTGGACAAATGAAAACACTTTTGGATAGAACGAATCCAATTTTTCCAGCGGAGTATACTTTTAGTGATATTTATTTACTTGCAACAGCAGCAGATGTTAATGAAAGTGCCATGGATGGTGCACTTAAAGGGTTGCAGGGATGGATTGACTGTTTTGAAAAAGCAAGATTGGCTGGTGTAGTAAGAGGAACTGGGTTAGACCAAATTGGTGCAATTAAAAATGATACAGATATACTGAAACAAGCTTACGAAATGGGAAAATCTATTTAAGAAAACTAACATATAAGAAAATAAATTGTTGAAAAACGTGAAACTCATTGATTAGCAAATAAGATTTACTTATCGATAAAAGGAGAATTTTGTATGCATAAAATAAGAAAATGGATTATATTTTTGGCTATATTAACTAGTAGCTTTGTTTTATCAGCATGTAACAATACATCATCAGCGAAGACAAAGGCGAATGATTTAAATGTATCTCAAGCCCCAAATAATCAAAGTACAAATGCAACTGATAAAATAAATACTACTAATAAAATAAATGCTACTAATAAAGTAAATTCTAATGACAAAGTAAATAGCCATGACAAAATAAATGAACATGAAGTCCGTATTAAGTTAACATTTGATGATAAAGAAGCAATTGCTGTGCTTGAAAATAATCCAACCACGCAAAGTTTGATTGTTCAGCTTCCAATAACAGTTTCCTTTGACGACTTTGCAGGTGCAGAAAAAATTGCCTATACTCCAACAGAACTTTCTCAAAAAGAATCACCTAGTGGCTATAACCCAGATATTGGAGATATTACATGTTATGGTCCTTGGGGTAATCTAGCAATATATTACAAAGACCAACCTTATGCCAATGGATTGATTCCTATGGGGCATTTTGAATCTGGTTTAGAAGAGTTGAGTAATATGGAGAAGGGAGTTAGAGTTACTATAGAAAAAATGTAAAGTTATATACTTTAAAGGAGTGCTTAAATATGTCCCCAAAAAGAACCTTACAAATCCTTCTTGATGTTGAAATGATTGGGATGTTACCAATTATAATGGCATATGAACTGGTTGGCGAATCTGCACACGAATGGCTAGGATTAACGATATTTATTATATTCATTCTACATAATATTTTAAATTATAGGTGGTATAAAAATATACTAAAAGGTCGGTATTCATGTACTAGAATTATCCTACTCATAGTAAATATTCTATTACTTGTTTGTATGGTATGTTTAATGCTCAGTGGAATAATTCTCTCAAATCATGTTTTTGTTTTTCTGCCAATACATAATGGTATATCATTAGCCAGAATAGTACATTTACTTGCTTCTTATTGGGGGGTTGTGCTGATGTCAATACATCTTGGTCTTCACTGGAGAATCATGATAAATACTGTAAATAGTATGTTTTATATTAAAAATTCAAAAATTAGAGTTTGTATTTTAAGAAGCATTTCTACTGTGGTAGTTGTTTATGGTATTTATGCATTTGTACAGCAAAACATTATAGATTATATGTTTCTTGTTAATCAATTTGTATTCTTTGATAAAGAACGCTCAATAATTTTGTTTTTTATTGATTATTTGTCAATTATGGGGATGATTGTGTGTATTGTGAGCTGTATTTCAAATTATTTTCAAAAAATTGCCTTGTTAAAACAGAAATCTAAAGCATTACATAACTGAATCAATATGCATATAAATTAAAAAAACATTAGTCATATGGCTAATGTTTTTTATTAATTAAATAATATTCTGTTCTTTATAAATAATCATCTATAATGTAGTGTAATCTTTTTTCATATTATTTTAATGTACTTTTAGTTTTAATAATATCAATACCAGAGTAAATCAAAGTATAATAAGAAAAAATAAAAGTAGTTGTAAAGCTTGTAATTACTTGCTTCTATACTAATTACTATACCACAAAATAACAAAAAAATCAAGTCGAGTAATCCCTCAACTTAAGTGATATACTAGGTATTAACAATTTTTTATTAATAAAATATAACTAGAGGCTAATCTATGTTTTTTCAATTTCTTTAATTAAATTAACCTCTAATTAAGTAATTATAAGGAGAAATATTATGAACTTAACAAAAGGATTAGATGTTTTAAAAGTTTCATCACATGTATTGGGAGAAAATAAAGTTATGTATATTCCTGTAATCTATACAGAAGATGAGGCAACTCTTGTTGATACTGGTCTTCCAGGTCAAGGAGAGTTGATAATTGAGGCTCTTAAAAAAAGTAATACAAGCTTCGATAAATTAAAAAATATAATAATCACTCATCATGATATAGACCATATAGGAAACATAAATTACTTAAGAGAAAAGTCTGAAAATAATATCAAAGTATACGCATACAAAAGTGAAATTAGCTATATAACAGGGGAAGAGACTCCTTATAAACTTTATATGCTAGAACAAATGGTGAATAATATTGATGATAAGATGCTTAGTATGTTAAATGTTATGGGACTTGGGTTTAAGTCATCATATACTAAAGTAGATGTATCTTTGGATGACCATGAAGTTTTAAATTTAGGCGAGGAAGTAGAAGTCATACATACAGGTGGTCACACTAGAGGTCATATATGCCTTTATTTAAAGAAATCTAAAGTACTTATTGCTGGTGATTTGTTACAGATAAAGGATGGGGAACTCGAGCCAGTTGATGTGATGCATAGCAACAAACAAGAATTGGCAGATGCTATCAAAAATATAAGTAATTATGATATAGAGGAAGTAGTTTTTAGTCATGGCGGATTGTTTCAAAACAATATAACTGAGGCATTAAAAAATATAGTTATTGAATAGTATTATTATCAAATAGTATTATGTGATTTAAAATAATCTACAATAATTTCTTAAATTACTTAAAATAATGCCTGAATGTGAAGCAGGAAAATTAAAGATAAGTAATAAAAAAATCCTTAGAATCTATTTATTTAAATTCTAAGGATTTTTTTAAGTTCTAAAGATGTTATTAAGTTGTAAGGATATTAATTTTGATATTAAATCTTTAAGTTCTAAGGTTATTAAATTTATTACAAACATATCTCTAAAGTCGAAGTTAGTTGCTAATCATATTGTTCATACCTTTTATTTTTAATAAAATTCTAGTAACTAAAAATAATATAGGTAACTCTATCAAAGGACCGATTATAAGTGCTAACGATATTAAAGGTTTATCTGGAAAAGTAGCTACTGCAATAGCTAATGCTATTGGAGAGTTTCTAGCAAGTGTAGTTAAATTTAGGGATACACTATCCTCATAACTTAGATTAATTGCTTTACTTATAACTCTAACAAAAATAAAGTTTATAATAAAAAATATTAATATTGGTACTAGTAAAATAAATAAGATTTGATAATTTTCTAGTAGTATTTTTCCTTGAGATGCGAACATTGCAACTATAGCTATGTTTAAAAAATATCCTTGGAAATCACATGCCTTTGAAGTTATTCTGAATATATTTGTATGAATTCTATTTGACCCATTAAGATACCTAGAAGTACCATTCCTAAAATAATAAAACTCTGAAACTTATTTACTTCTTCCATGTAGACTTCCTTTATTCGAAAATTAATTTTAATTGAAAATTCATATCAATTATTAAATTATAACACGATAATTGATTTTTAAAAACTCATTTAAAAAATAATTACGTATTGTGTATTTTGCACAAAATAAATGCCCATATAATCATTCATTAGAATTATAAGGGCATTTTAGTAGTTAATTTTAATATTAAATTAATATACTCATTTATGTAATCTATAAATCTTTTAACTTTTCAACTATTAATTTATTATTAATCTTTGATGGTTCAAACTCAATAATCTCGTAATCACCAAGTTTGTTAATATAAAAAGGGTCTTCTTGGATAATTTTATTAACTTCTTCTTTATCAGCATTGCATAAAATTATTCCACCTATTCTAGGATTTTTTCTTCCAGAGCATATGAATTTATTATTTGCATAATATTTATTTAAAAATTCTATATGTGCATCTAGTTTTTCTTCAATTTTATTTAGTTCAACTGTATATGTTATATTTACTATTACCATATGTACATCTCCTTAGATAAAGTATATTTAATACATTTAAACTATCACTTCTAAGTTACAAAGTCAAATATAAAGCTAATGTAATACGATTGTATGATGTTAAATTTTATTAAAAAATAAAACAAAGTATAATGTTATAAAAAAGGTAATCATTCAAGAAGTATTGGTCAAAGCCATTGGATGTTTAGGTGTAACACATTTTGCAACTAAGGTAGGTAAGCTTTAGGAAATGTGGTATAATACTATATTAGTATTTTGAGTTAACAAATTAGTTTAATTATGATTTTATAGAATTAATGACAATTAGTTTAGTTCACTAATTGTCATTAATTAAAACTTACTATTTCTGAGCTAATAAATTGAAACACCCTTTGTTGATAATTTTTTTAAAGCCTTTTCTGTAGAATTTACACTTTTACCAAGAACACCATTCTTTATGATATTAACATGGTACCCTCTGTTTATTGCTCCTAATGCTGTCTTATAAACACAAGCTGAAGAGTCTAATCCAACAATTGAGATTGTATCAACTTTATTTTCTTTTAGAGATTCACTAAAACTTTTGGATGTAAAGGAATCTTGCTGATGTTTAACAAACACTTCATTATTTTCGACCTTTAAATCACTACAAATGGAAGCTCCCTTTGACCCTTGAAAAAGGCAACCACCCATTGAAATAAGGCAAAATAGAAAATCAAAGTGATGAAATTCTTGACAGATATATACTATTTTTTGTCCTTGTTCTTTAGCTTCAATGATAATTCTATTTACACTACTTACAAATTCCTCTTTTTGAGGATAAATTCCATCTTTTCCACACATAGCTTCTTGCATATCAATAACCAACAAAATCTTTTGAGGTTCTTGAAAATCTTGTATTTTTTCTCCTTTTGTAGTGCGTATAAATACAATCATTCTAATAATCAAAATTATAAGAAGAAAGTATGATATGGCAGTGGGCGTAAAAGAACACAATGCAGCAAATATGATAATACTACATAGTTGTACAAAAGTATAGAAACCTTTCATAAATAAGTCTCCTTTTAGTTTATATTTTTAATATTTGGATAATATTACTTTTATTTTTAATGATATGTGCTATTACTTTTTGTACTTTGTAATAAAAGCATTGAAAGCAGTAATAAGTAGTTGTTTTTCTTCTTCAACTGTAAGAATTAGACTTCCTTTGTAGACTAAACAAGCAATACCATGAGTATAAATCCATATATTATAAAATAATTCTTTTGCCTGTTCAAAACTAAGCGAACCTTCACTAGCAGCACTATTCACCACAAAATCAAGTTGTTTAGATGCTTGTTCATTTAAATTATAATTTATAGTACTATGTTGCATAATAGCTTCAAACAAATTTGGGTATTCTTTGGCAAAGTTAATATATCCAAGTCCATAAGTTAAAAAAGCAGAATCATCTAAAGAGTAATCACCGATATATTGAGAAGGATAATCACTGATATATTGAGTATGAAATGTATGGATTTTTTCCTCTACAGAAACACGCAAATCTTCAACTGTCTGGAATTCTCGAAAAATTGGGGCAACTGATGTACCTAGTACTAGTGCAACTTTCTGAGCAGTGATGACAGTAACACCTTCATTTTTGGCTACTTCAAATCCTGCATTTATGATTGCATCTCTATCTGTTTTTATTTTAGGTGGCATAAGCTCAACTCCTTAAAATAGTAATTGTTATCTAACAAGTACTATTTTATACTCTAAAAAAAACACTGTCAAGTAAACATAGTAAAAGATATAATTTATTCTAAATTGTATCTTTGATTTAGATATTAAATATAGCATTACAAGTATTTTAGATAATAGTTTATATACTACAATTTGAAAGTTTTATAATACTTAAGTTGAAAAATATAATAATTGTGAACTTTGTTACCTTATAAATATTTTTTTATTATTTTTACGATATATAATAATTATTGTAATTGATTTTGTGAAATTATTACTGTAATATCTAATTATATAGATAAGGAAGTGGAGTGATAACTATGTGTTTAAAAAAATTATCAAAATTAGAGTTAGTTATTATGAAATTTATTTGGAATTTAGATATAAAAACAAATTCATATGAGGTTATTGATTATATGCAAGAAGAGCATAATTTACCAGAGAAAGTAGCTTTAAAAACTCTATCAAAATTATCAAAGAAAAAATTCTTATACGTACAAGAAACGAGTAAATGTACATACTATACCGTTGCAATCAAAGAAAATTCGTACTTTGAATTTATATCAAGAAATGTACAAAGCCTTTTGAAGAATATTTTTATAAAGAATTTATTAGTGTCATTTCATGAAGAGGAGTTAACAGCAGAGAAGATAGACTCATTGGAAAATTGGGTGATAAACTGGGAAGAAGTTTGTATATAATCTAAAAAGAGTTTTATAATGGTTTATTTACAGTTATAAAGCTCTTTTTAACTGTGTAAATTTAATATAAAATAAGAAACCAGTTATATAGGAATCAATAAAAGGAGGTTTTGTAATATGAAAAATGAGATAGTAGTTATTGCTCCTTCTAAGCTATTTTCAGATACTGTATATGAAGTGCTTGAAGAATTACACATAAAAATTCCATCATATATTGCTACAGGTAAAGAAACCATAGAACTAGCAGACAATCTAATTAACTTAGGTACTAAAGTAATAATTACTCGTGGTCAAAATGTTGATTTATTGCGCAAAAACGTTTCAATACCAATAGTAGATATTGGATACAAATACGAAGATATATTTTATTCATATAAAAAAGCACTTAAGTATTCCTCAAAAATAGGATTTATAGGTCTAGAATCATCATATAAGACAGCTAAACGATTCAAAGAAATCTCAAATTTTGATTTAGAAATACCTAAGTTAAATTCTCTTTATGAGTTTGAACATACAATAAAAGAATTAATTGATGATGGTATTGAAATTTTCATAGGTGGTAAAACAACAAAAGAAATCACTTCTAAATATAATAAACCTTGTATAGAAACTGAAGTAGAAAAATCTTCTATTCATGCATCTATCAATGAAGCAATTCATCTATATAACATAGGAATTGAAAAGAGAATAAATAACTCTATTACAGAGGAAATTTTAGAATGTACTCATAGTGGGATAATCGCCATTGATAAAAATCACTCACAACTTTTTATAAATAATCAAGCAAAAAGATTACTATTTAACCAAGTTGATAAATTTATAAAAGATTATTTAACCTCTAGTGATATTTTAGATTCACTTAAAAATGGACACTCTCTATGCAATAACATAATTAATTTTAAAGGTTCTTCTCTTACATTTGACTGTTTTCCGATTATAATTGATAATTTACATTTTGGATGTGTTGCAATTATACAAGACATAGAAAATATTCAATCTACAGAAAAAGAAATAAGAGAAAGTCTGATTTCAAAATCTCATTGTGCAAAGAGTTCTTTTAATGATATATTAGGTTCGAGTGATGCATTAATGCACTCAGTAAACATGGCAAAGAAATTTGCTAAATCTGATTCCACAATTATAATTACTGGAGAATCTGGTACTGGTAAAGAAATATTTGCTCAAAGTATCCATAATTACAGTAATAGATTTGATGGACCTTTTGTGGCTATAAACTGTGCAGCGATACCTGAGAACATACTTGAAAGTGAACTGTTTGGGTATGTAAAAGGTGCTTTTACAGGTGCAAGAAACGAAGGCAAAGCAGGTGTATTTGAATTAGCACATAATGGAACTATATTTTTAGATGAAATAGGAGAGATTTCTAAAGATGTACAAGTCAAACTGCTTAGAGTATTGCAGGAGAGAGAAGTTACTAGAATAGGTGATACTAAAGTTGTACCTATTAATGTAAGGGTTATAACAGCTACTAATAAAAATTTAGTAGAGCAGATTGACAATAACAACTTTAGAGAAGATTTATTTTACAGGCTTTGTGTGTTGAAATTGGATTTGCCTCCTCTTAGAGAGAGAAAAGAAGATATAGAGCAACTGACATATGCTATTATATCTCAATATAATAAACCAGTTTCAATATCTGATTCTGCACTTAAACTATTAAGTAGATATGATTTTCCTGGTAATATAAGACAGTTAAAAAATATAGTGGAGAGATTGGTCGTTATGTGTGATGATAATTTTATAGATGAATACTTGGTTTCTGACATCTTAATTTCTGAACCACATTTTAGAAAGGATACAAATTCAGCACCAACAACCGATTATTCTCCTACTTTGGTGGATAATAAGATTGTAAATTATGAAAAAAAATTAATTCTTGAAACACTGGAGAAAAATAATGGAGTAAAATCTGCCACTGCAAGTCAACTAGGGATTAGTACTACTACTCTTTGGCGTAAACTTAAAAAATATGAGCTTTCTAATTAAATAAAATAATAATTAAGTACTAGTATTTTATAAGTAAAATAATAATTAAATAAAATAAAAATACGATTAACTAAATTGATAGTTAATCGTATTTTGAAATTTATATGTATAAATATTTTATAGATATAGAGTAGAGGTCATTTATTATTATGCTCTGTAAACATCATCTATAATTTCTACACCTTTTTTTTCTAACGTTTCTTTTACCCAATCTCTATTTGCAGTTCCTTCAGAAGCCTTTACCACCTTAGCATGGTCTTGCTGAGCATTTGCTTCTGCTTTCTCAATAAGGTCTACTGCATCATTTTTAGGAATTACGATTACACCATCTTGGTCTCCCAGTATTATATCACCTGGATTAACAGCAATCCCACCTATAGATATAGGAACATTTACCTCACCAGGACCTTCTTTATATGGACCACCTGGAGTAGTTCCTGTAGCATATATTGGACAATTAGACTTTGATATAACATCAATATCTCTTATTGGACCATCTATTACTATTCCAGCTACTTTTTTGAAATCTGCAAGATATTTGTACATTATCTCTCCCATAATAGCTTGTGTTCTATCTCCATTATTAGATAGTATTATTATATCTCCTTCTTGAGCTATATTAAGAGCTTGATGAAGCATTAAATTATCTCCTGGTCTTGATTTTACTGTTAATGCAACTCCACACATTTTGTTTTGTGGTGAAGACATTAACTTTATTTCTGAACTTAATGCACTTGACCTATACATGCAATCTCCCACATTTGCTGCTGGTAATACACTGAATCTTTTTACAAGTTCTTTATCTGGTAAGTCTCTTTTTAAATATACTCTATTTCCTATTGTCATTTTAAATTCCTCCTAATAAGTGTTTATTATTTACTAATCGTTGTATATAGTTGCATTATCCCAATCTATTGATTTTACTGGCCATGTAGGATTTTTACCTTCAAATACTTCATTAACTCCAATTGCAGAGTGTAAAGAGGCTCTATTAGTAGCTTCTTTAGTTGCTGCTCCTATATGAGGAGATACCACAACATTATCTAAATACAATATAGGATTTTTTGAATCAACTGGTTCTTGTTGTAATACATCTAAACCAGCACCTGCTATAATATTATCTCTACATGCTTCATATAAGGCTTGTTCATCTACAACACTTCCTCTTGCTGCATTTATAAAAAACGCTGTTTCTTTCATCATATTAAACTGTTCTTTTCCTATAAAGTTTTTAGTAATAGAAGTTGTTGGACAGTGAACAGAAACAAAATCACTTTCTTTATATATCTTGTCTATATCCCTAGTTACTTCTATGCCTTTTGGGAAATCTTTAGATGATTTATATGGGTCATATGCAACCACTTTCATATTAAATCCATCCATACACATCTTAGCAACTCTTGAACCTATGTTTCCACATCCAATAATTCCTACAGTTTTTCCATCAAGCTCACATTTAGGAGTTCTTAATTTAGCTTTATAATAGTCCTCTATAAAGCTTTTTCTTACTTTTGTATAATTTCTAGAGCAATATAACATATACATTAGTGTTACTTCTGCAACAGAAGTACTATTTGCTACTGGACAATACAATACTTGAACACCAAATTCTTTTGCAGCTTCCAAGTCTACAGTATCAAATCCTGCACCATGACGTACTATTACTTTTAAGTTATCAGCAGCTTCAAATACCTCTCTTGTTATTTTAGATAACCTAACTATAATTGCATCAATACCTTTTATATCATTTATTATATCTTTAGTATCCATACCTGAACCAGTTATTAGTTCATGTCCTCTACCTTCTAAGTAATCTCTACCTTCTTGCATTATTTCTTGTGGCAATAATATTTTCCAACCCATTTTCTTCCTCCTAATTAATTTTCATATATGTAATCTGGGGCACAATATACTATAAATCCATCTTTTATGGTCATTTCTGTTTTTAATAATTTATCTGCCTCGAATTTACTACCTTTCCAATCTGTATAAATTTGTTTAATATTCATGATGTCAAATATTGCTACATCTGCATTTGCACCTTCTGATAAGCATCCTATCTGATTTTCCATTTTCATAAGTTTAGCTGGATTCTGTGTTGTCATTTTTACAACATCATATAGACTTATTCCCATACATATGTATCTAGACATAAGGTTTGGTAGAGAGAATATAGGTCTTCTAAACATGCTTGCCAATACCAAATCTGTGCTACAAATATCAGCTATAAACCCTTGTTCCTTTGCTTTTAACATGACTTCAAAATCCCCATGTTTTCGACCTTCTCCTGTATCAAATATGATTCCTCTTTCCCTTGCTTTCTTCACACATTCATATAAATTTCCACTTGAGTCGAGGATAGTATTTTGAACGCCTTGATATACATGTTCAAATATATCTCCTGGTCTTAATATGTTTAATACTTCTTCTGTAGGAACTGGTAAATTTGTACAATGAACTTCAACAGGACATCCTATTTTTTCAGCTATTTTAATAGTTTCTTTTAATGGTTCTATTCCTAGACCTTCTACTAAATTTTCACTTAATCTTATTTTTAGACCTAATATATTATCTTTATTTTCATTGTATATTCGTTCTATTTTTTCATGATTAAAATATTTTGGGTCAATACATTCATGGTAGCTAGTAGTTACCAAACCTGCTGAGCAAACTTGCAAGAAACTTTTTATATTAACTTTACTTCTAGCCACAATTGAAGATTTAAATAGTTGATAATTTGCTACTCCTGCTGAACAATCAATTGCACTAGTAACACCTGTTGGAAGATATGTACTATCTGGATATATGCCAATTTCAGTTCCATCTGCAAACATATGAGCATGTGCATCAATCAACCCAGGAAAAACAAATTTACCTCTTGCATCTATTGTGTGTTTTGCTTTATCACCATGTTTATATTCAGTTACTTTTCCGTTGTATATAGCAATTGTTTTATTTCCATTTACATTGTTTTTAGGGTCTATTACATGACCATTTACAATAAGTAAATCTAGCATAATTATTCATCTCCAATATATAAATTTAATGTGTACTTACCATAATCCAATTATTTTCCAGTAAGGTAAACCTATTACTAAGAATATTGCTAATGCAACCATTACCATGATAGTACCTACTTTCCAGAAGTCCTTTTGAGATACATATCCTGATGCAAAGGCTATAAGACCAGCTCCATTTCCATAATGAGTCAATAAAGCTCCATAACTTGCAAAGAATGCTAATAATAATGTAACTATCATTGGGTTTGCTTTAGTAGATAAAACTATTGCAAATAGTACAGGATAAAAAGATGCTACAAAAGCACTATTTGATACAAAGAAGTATCTAACTGCTAAACTTACTAATAATAGAACTATTGTAACTAATAATCCATTTATATCTGATAGATTAAGTACAGTACCCAATTTATCAGCTAACCAATTGTAAAACCCTGCATCAGCTAATGAACCGGCAATACCATAAAATGCACCATACCATATAAATACATTCCATGCTCCTTTAGCACCAATAACATCATCCCAATCTAAAATACCTGCTATAAGGACTAATGCTAAGAATACAAATCCTACTACCTGCATATTTAAGTTTATAAAAGGTATTTTTTCACCAAACATCCATCCAAGAATTGCAAGAATAAAGAATACAACTAGTATCTTTTCTTGTTTTGTAATAGTACCTAATGATTCCAAATCTTTTCTTATCTGTGGTTTAATATCTGTTAAATGAGTTAAACCTGGTTTGTATATCTTATATACTATAAGTGGTGCTACTAGTAAGAATAAACCTGCTGGTACGACTGATGCCATAAACCAAGTTCCCCAAGTTAAGTTAACACCTAACATACTTGATGCCAAAGAAACTGTTATCGCATTGGTTGCCATACCTGTCAAAAATAATGCTGCTGTCCCTTGAGATACTACATATGTTAATACTGTTAAATATGCACCTAATTTTTTAGGCTCATCATCAGGTTTAGAACCTGCACCTTCTGCTATATTTCTAAATATAGGGTATATAATAGTTGTTCTAGATGAATTTGAACCTGTAGCAGGGCTAAGTATTAAATCGCTTATCATCATTAGGTATCCAAGCCCTAAGGTAGAATCTCCTGCTCTTAGTAAAAGGTTATATGCCATACGTTTTCCTAATCCTGTCTTTACAAAAGCTGTACAAACAATAGTTACAACAACTAAAAACCAAGTCATCTTATCTGAATATCCATGAAGTAGTATTGACTCGTCCATAAACATAAGTGCTACACCTACAATGATTAAAGTGATGATTGGTTCTTTAAATGGTTTAATAACAAGACCTGCTAGTAAACCTAGATATAAAGCAACAATATCCCAAGTTTCTTTTTTTAATCCTTGTGGTGCAGGTAAACTCCATACGATTATTGGTATAGCTGCAACAAGTAAGAATTTCATCAACTGTTTTTTATTCATTTTTTTCTCCTTATTTGATTTTAGATTTATACTAAGTTATAAAAGCACAAAATATGCCAACTTTTCAGATTAATACTATTTTTTTATTTTTTTGTGTAATTTATTACGATTTAATTGAGAATCGAATCGATTCAATAAGAATTTATAAAAACCTTTTCTTAGATAGTATCAGTAGTAGTGCTTTATTTTACGATGTTGCATTTCAAAATGAAATACAATAGTTCTAAAATGAAATGTAATATTTCAATTATTAATAAAGCGATACAAAGTATATCTTTAAACAAAGACATAAATAATATGTGACAATTAAAGAAAACATTAAATCTAAATTTTATTATATATATAATTGTATAAATAGTTACACGTATCACTATATAAGTTAGAAAAAGAATATCTATATACTATCTTTAGAAATAAATAAGAAAATGTAGTTTGGATAAATAGGGAAGAGGACTTTGGAAATGTAGTTTTAAAGATTATAAGGTGCATAAGTCGTTGAAAGAAAGCTGATAAATAATAATACTGAGATATATTTATTAAGGGAAATCATTAATATGATACAATAAATATAATATGATAAAGTAGAAAAAATTTAAAATATATGGGTAAATCTTATGAAGATTTTATGGAATCAAAATGTTACATAATAGGATGCTCTGGAAGATATTTTCTTAAAAAAAAGAATAGTGAAAAACTTTTAGAGACTGAAAATTTTATATGAAGAGTAAACTTCAGAAAGATGGTGTATTATGGGTGAGTTACAAAAAATTCCAGGGGTAGGGAAAGCAACAGAAAAATCTTTAATAATGTTAGGGTATACAACAATCGAATCACTTAAAGATGCAAATCCAACAGAAATGTATGAAAAAGAATGCTTAATGTGTGGACAACATATAGATAGATGTCAGTTATATGTATATAGATGTGCAGTATATTTTGCATCAACTGAAAATCCAGAATCAGAAAAATTAAAGTGGTGGTATTGGAAAGATTAAAAAAACTTTTAAAAATTTAAGAATCAATAAAAGAGTTAAAAATCCGTTTTAAATATTGATAAGAGCGAATATTTAACTCTTTCTTAGTTGTAAATTTTATGTAAATCTATCAATCTAAATATCTATCCATCTAGTTAAATATACTATTCAACAAAATAGATTGAGATAATTAATTAGAAACTGCTTCTTCAAGCCATTTTCTGCACTGTTCAATATTTATCATAGGGTCGAAACCTTGGTCTTTACCCTTATTTAAAAGCATATCACAAGGGAAAGTGTTACATTCACCACAATGATTAAGCTTCTTATCTTCACAACAAGTTTTAACCTTACATTCTCCACCCCAAAATGGCTTTTCCATATTTGGACAGCCAGTGCAATTTACTTGCTCTTTTCTTGTACAACTGTTACAACAGACACCACATCTTGATTCAAACATATTCAAACATCCTTTCTAGTACTAGTATTATAAAATAAATTTAGATGACTCTGTAGCTTCAAATAATTGATTTTGAGTCATCTAAATATCACACATAAAGTTATTGTCTTTGCTATACTAAATTATAAAGGCTATTCAAAAAATTCTTTCGCATATTCTACAACACCAGAGACTCCTTTAAACCCACCTTCTAATAATTCTATAGCCATGAAGTTTTCATCTGGTACTTCAAATGGAGCCATTATATTAAATTTACTTGCTATCTGATAACCAAATTTAGGATAATACTTGTCATGACCTAAGACAACACAACCTCTATATCCTTTTTCCTTTGCTATTTTATGTCCTTCTTCAATTAGCTTTGTACCAATTTTTTTACCTTGCATACTAGGAGAAACCGATACAGGTGCTAATGTTAAAAGTACATCATTTCCAACTTTTATTTCTGTAAATAAGATATGACCAACTATATCTCCATCATACTCAGCTACTATTGAAAGTTCTGGAACAAAGTTATCGCTATTTCTTAAACGATTAACAAGATTATGCTCATCATGGTCAGAAACTTCTTCATTTTCAAAGGCAGACTTAATAACATCATACACTTTACTTTTATCACTTTCTTTTTCCTGTCTAATTATCATTTTAATTACACCTCTCAAGGTCAAATATTTATTTACTATATTCAATAATTTTTTAGCTATATTTAATTAACTTTCATTATATAATATAATAGTTAGTTTCACACTAAATCTTTAGTATATTGTTAAATAAATTTAAATAATAATATTATTATGTACATTTATACCTTTAAGTATATCAAGCATATAGTTTTTAAATAACATACATATTATTCTTAAATATCAAGCATATAGTTTTTAAATAACATACGTATTATTCTTAAATATCAAGCACATAGTTTTTAAATAACATACGTATTATTCTTAAATAAAAAGCACACAACTTTTAAATAACATACATATAACTATTAGATAAAAAACATATAGCCTTTAACTGATAGGTACATAATTATTAAATAAAAAACACGTAACATCTAAATAAGTAGTAGAGTAGTAAGTATATATTATTTTTTATAATAAAAGACATTACACCAAGAATAATTATATCCTCTAACTTCTAACCACTCAGGGAATGAAATATCTTTATTGGTTTCATCATATTGAAACCATAGGTTATACAACTCTTGATAATAAGTTTTTTCCTTTAAGTATTCACTATATGAATCTAAGTTTTCTTCATACTTTGTAAGTAACTTGTCCATCTCATCTAAATCATACTTAATATTTGCTTTAGTACTTAAAATAACGCTTTCTTGTATATGATGAGAAGCAAACCATAGTTCATCTATATACTTATTTAATAATAATTCTACGGATTTAATATCTTTACTATCTAACTTTAAAGCATCTTTTAACATGTTTTCAGAAGAGTAGTATATATATTCTTCACTATTCAAAGAAATAGGAATATCTAACTGGTATCCCCATCTAACAAAAGGCATCTCCTCATTTAAAATAGCCTCTTTGACTATTGGAAAAATCAACTTAACAACTAGAGGTTGCTGGAATGTTTTTATATTATTCTTATCAAAACGTTCTTTGCAAATATATGTAATAAAGTGTTTCTGTTTAATTTCAGGTAATGTCAATATGTACTCAATCATAAGGTCTAGCTTTTTGTTTGCTAACTTCTTAAGGCCACTATTTCTTGTGTTTGCATATTCATTCCAAAGTGTTGTTATTTGCTTATCTTCATAATCTATGATATTCATTAATTGCCTCCAAACAATATTAAAACTCTTTGCGAGTTATATAATTATGTCTAAATTATAATTATGTAAATAAGCCTATTACCATGTATCGGGAATCAGATTCCATATTACAATTATAGTAATAAGTATTATTGATAAAGTAACTGATGATGTAACTAATATTGGCTTATTTTTTTTTATAATACCCACAAATATACCTACTGTTAACAGTAGTACTAATAAAAGGATTACTAAATTAAATCCAAATGCAAACATATTTATATGCCCTCCTCATAAAAATATATATAGGCTTCTCCTGTATTTTACCATATTACATGATGAAAGTCATTTTCTAACACTAAATATTTTAAGGTGACATACAAATAATTACGATAAAAAATAAGATTATATAACCTTAAGATAATAATTACTTTACAAAAATAAATATACAATATATAAATAAATATAATATATAATAAGTAACCCATCTAATTATAATTCAAATATAATTAGGTAAAATAAATATTTGAATTTTAATAGATGGTTTTTATTATAAATCCTTATTATTAATATATTTGATTCTAATATATTGACCATTAAGAAATGACATCATTTTTCTTAAAATTTCTATTTGCAATTTCAGAAAATACTAGAGTAGTAATGAATGCAACAAATATTGAAACCATAGTATCATTAATACTTAAAGCAGACTGCTTTATAATTCCCATTGCACTTCCTAGCATAGAGTAAGGGAAAAAGATACCAATAGAAGGCTTAGCTATCAGTAACCCCATACCAAATAAAGAAAGACAAAGGCTAATTCCAATAGGAGTTGCAAAACTTCTAATCTTAATAGACATATATAACTGTATAGAAGCTATTGAAATAGAAATAATCCAACCTTTAACAATCCAACCAGTAAGTTCTTTAGGGATACTATCAGGAAAAGCAAACATATTTCCTGCAACTATATAAAAGATAACAAAAACAATTTGTGTAATAGCCGTAAGTACTGAAATTACTGCAAGCTTAGATAAAAATATATTTTTTAGATTGATTGGTAATGTCATTATATTGTTCCAGTTATGATTCATATGTTCAAGCCTACAAATATATGCACAAAAGATTGCTATTAAGATAGGAAAGAAAAATTCCCCATAAAAAAGACTAACTTGAGTCCATAAGCTATACCATTGTTTTGTAAGAATACCTTGATTTAGATAAAAATTACCACAACCAATTAAGACACTTATAAGTGGTAAAGCTATCAATACATACCATATAAAAGAATTTTTTAACTTTAGGATTTCTCCCAAGACTGCTTTCCTTAACATTTAAACCCCTCCTATAATTCTTTTTTTAATAGATGATTTCTTCCAATATAATAAATTAACATTCCAATTAAGAAGATTATAATAGTAATTAAAAGATTCATATCAATTCTGTAGACGGATGGTCCACTGGCATTATCATATGCATAGTTTAAAGGTGACAATTCCAAGTAATAAGACCATATAAATAATCTACGAATACCTTGATAAAATAGTCCTGATGTTAAACCTATAAAACTACCTACCATACCAAATGTAATTGCAATCATTTGATTTGGAATTACAGTTGCAATCCACAGGTGTAGTGCGATTATAGCAGTACTTACAAGTATTGTTCCAAATGTATATTTTAGAAGTAAAATTAAAGAGAAGGGTTCAATCATATCTCTAAAACATCCAAATAGTATAATAGATAACAATTGCATTAACACAGATACAGATATTAATATAGTAGTGCATAAGAATTTAGAGAAATAGATACTATTTAAAGGAGCTACAGAAGATTTTAGAAGTTTCCACGTATCTCCTTTATGCTCTATATCACTTATGCGTGATGTAATTATTGATATTAAAATAGGAAAGAATAAGCCATTTAGAGTTACAAAATTCATGATAATATATGAATATTCAAATCCACTTAACATATCTGGATTACGTGTAATGGTTCTATTTGAGTTCATAATACACCACAATATTTCAACAACTACAAATAAAAATGTCATAAGAAAAAGTTTCTTTCTTCTAAGTTTGTAAAACTCTAGACCAAGATATTTCATTATAAAGTCACCGCCTTACCAGTAAGTTCTAGGAATATATCTTCTAAGCTCTTTTTATGTTCTTCTATTCTGAATACATCAATATTTGAATTGACAAGTATGTTATTTACTTTAGCTACATCTGAGTCGTTTAAATTTTCAATAGTCAAGTATCCGTTTTGTATGAGCGACATATATCCTTTATTGTTCAATAATTTCTGTGAAGATATAAGGTTTTGTGTTTTGATAGCGATATGACTTTGACCTCTATCATGAAGTTCTTTTATGCTATCTTGAAAAACAAGTTCACCATGATTTATTATTCCTATTGATGTAGCAATCTGGTCAATTTCACTCAAAAGATGGCTAGAGATTAGAACTGTCATACCATATTTTTCTGGAAGTGACTTTATTAATTCTCTAATCTCTTCAATTCCTGCTGGGTCAAGCCCATTTGTAGGTTCATCAAGTATTAATAATTTAGGAAACTTCATTATAGCCATAGCAATACCAAGACGTTGTTTCATACCTAAAGAGTACTGACTAACCTTTTTGTCCTTTTGATTTTCTAGTCTTACTATTTTCAGTGCTTCATTTACATTTTTTTTAGGCAAGTCCAAGAGTTTTTGCATGATAGTCATGTTTTCAAGACCTGTTAAATGTCCATAGTATGACGGAGATTCTATCAATGAGCCAATATCCTTTAAAATCGATATTCTGTTTTTTTCATTTAACTCCTTATTTAAAATATTAATGTTTCCTTGTGTAGGCTTTGCCAGTCCAAGTAACATTTTAAGTGTGGTAGATTTACCTGCTCCATTAGGGCCTAGAAAGCCATATACAGCACCTTTTGGAACTCTTAGGTCTATATCCCTTACCCTAAATATTTTGTTGTATTCCTTTGAAAGTCTGTGTGTCTTAATTATCATTTCCATATATTTCATCCCCTTTTTTAATCTGTGTTTATTATTTTTTTTTAGCTTGTATTAGTATAATAACTTGACTACATTTCAGATAGCTGACGTTTACCTTACAATAACCTTAAATAGTTCATTGAGGGAAAGTCATGAAAAAAGGGATGTGATATACTAAAAAAGGGTGATGATTATGGAATCAATAAAAGATAAAAAAATACTTGTAGTGGATGACCATAAAGAATTATTAAAAATGATAGATGAAATCCTAAGAAAAGAGGGGTTTAATAGAATATTTTTAGCATCAAGTTATGAGGAGGCTGTTAGAGTATTTAAAAATATAAAGCCCGACTGTGCGATTTTAGATGTTGTATTACCAGATGGAGATGGTTTTTCTATTATGAGAAAAATCAGAGAGACATCTAAGATACCCGTTATTTTTCTTTCTGCAAGAGGTGAAGACGAGGATAGATTGATTGGTTTAGGTCTAGGGGCTGATGATTATATAGTAAAGCCATTTTTACCAAAGGAACTTACATTAAGACTCATAGGTATATTAAATCGTGTATATGTTCCTATAGAAGAAGAGGAGTTGCCAGTATTTAGATTGGGAGATTCTGTTGTTGTGAATTTAAATAGTGCATGTGTTGAAAAAGATGGACAAGAGATTTCTTTAACAGCTAAAGAGCATTCATTGCTTTTAAAGTTGTATGAAAATAAAGGTAGAATTGTTACCAGTGACTCATTGTGTCAAGCTATTTGGGGAGATGATATGTATGGATATGAAAATACTCTTATGGTTCATATCAGAAGAGTTAGAGAAAAGATAGAAAATACTCCATCTTCTCCTAAACATCTTCTTACAGTAAGAGGTCTTGGATATAAGTTGATGATTAATTAATTTTAGATAAGAATGAAGGAAGTCAAGAGGAGTGATTTAATTTTGGATAGTATAAAGTATATATTAAGGAGATTTATAGGTTCAAGTATCTTGATTTCATTGCTTTTTATTATATTAAATATATTAGGTTTATTTGCATTTTCATATGTGACATTTGTATCTAAATATTCTGGTGATTTGAATGCAAGTGAGAGTAAGGAAATAAGAGCAACTTTGATGATGCTTGAGGATAAAGTAATCTTAAAAGATGGAAAGTTTACTTTAGATGATTCTAGTAAGGAAGTTTTACATAGTAATAAAGTCTGGGCAATGCTAATTGCTAACAATGGAGATAGGGTATGGGGCTTTGATTTGCCAAAAGAAATCCCAAGCCATTATACTTTGACGGATGTAGCTAAGTTTTCAAGATTCTTTTTAAAAGATTATCCTGTGTATGTATGGGAACATCCAAGTGGAACCTTAGTAACAGGGTATCCAAAGGATAAGTATACTAAATTTAACCTTACCTATACTATTGATGAAATAAGTCAATTTCCTATGCTAATAATAGGTATGCTTTTATTTAATGCAATAATTACATTTTTACTAGCTTCATTTATAGGATTTAAAATGGTCAAATCTATAAAGCCAATTATTACTGGTATAAAGCTTATGTCAAAGGGAGAGCCAGTAGTTCTCCAAGAAAAAGGAATACTGAGTGATATCTCAAAATCTATTAATACTGTATCTAAAGAGTTGCAAATGAAGAATGAAAGACTTAGAAAAAAAGAAGAAGCTAGGACTAACTGGATTGCAGGAATATCCCATGATATAAGAACACCACTTTCAATGATAATTGGATACTCTGGAGAACTTGAAGAAAGCAGTAGCCTTTCTCAAAGAGAACAGGAGCAAGCATTTATCATATGTAATCAAGGCATTAAGATTAGAGAATTGGTAAATGACCTTAATTTGGTGTCTAAACTTGAATATAATATGCAACCATTAGATTGTAACAAGATTAGAGTTTCTGTGTTTTTGAGAGAGCTCGTTTCTGAATTTATAAATAATAATTTGGATAATGATTTTTATATAGAGCTTGATATATTGAATGAAGATATTATTATCAATGCAGATAAAAAATTGTTAAAGAGAGCTATTAGTAATTTAATACAAAATAGTATAACTCATAACCAGCAAGGATGTAATATAAAGGTGATTTCTAAATCGGATTTGGATTTTTGCTATATAATTGTTGAAGATGATGGAAAAGGAATGAGTCAAGAGAAGATTAATTATTTATTAAAAGCTCAAAATGGATTAAGTGAAGCATATGCTAAAGGTCAAAATCATGGTCTAGGTCTTTTGATTGTTGCAGGCATTATCAATGCACATGATGGTAAGCTAGATATCACAAGTATTGATTGTCAAGGAATAAAAACAATCTTAAAATTACCTTTGATTAAGTAAAATTTTATAAAATAATAATAGATAAGAATGAAAAATGAAAATATTTTGAAAATAATTTTATTCTTTATTGACAAAGAAACTCTATTAGAGTAGAATAATGATAAATTCTTTTCTTGTCAAGTTTTATTAAATAAAGAGTAACTTTTGTTTTATGCGCTTAAAGCTTAGTTACTTATGGTATCAAAATTTTCATAGAAATAATATTTTGGGATTATTGTAAGGTTGTTAAACTCTTTATATAATTCCTTTTTTTTATATTTTTTACCATTTTTTACCTAATATTTAATATTATTATTGACAAAAAAATTCTACTAAAATAGAATTAGAGTATAGTGTTTTTTAATTTTAAGAAAAACATAATGAGATGCTGAAGAAGGTTTTAATTATAGGATGTTTTGTGTAATTGTCATAGTCTTTATACAATTATTTTGAATCTATTATAACATACTTATTTATTTAAAAAAAGAGAAGTATTTTTAATTGTCATAATTTGTGTTCTAAAGTTCTACTAAAGTAGAGTTTTTTGTGTTATTTCCATATATATTTTACATAAATGTATATATATGTTGAAATATATTAATTATTTATAACATAATTAATGTAATGATTTGAAAAAGTTAAGATACAAATAAAAAAACTGCTAAAGTAATCAAATACAATTATATAAAATTTTTTAATTGAAACTGAAATTATAGTCTTAAGATTAGAATAGACATTATTTTTTGAAGGTTTAAAAGTTAAGAAGCCAAAGAATAAAGGAAATGAGATTTGCTGAAATACAAATATTTAAAACTAAAAAATACAAAAGAAAGGAGAGCTACTGGACAAGTATCCAAAAATAGATAGCTGAGTACAAAATATTTCATAAAATTAAGCAATATAACACAAAAGAAATTTGACACTATTTATATATATTTACTGTGTACAAATAGCTAAATTTAAGATTTAAAAATATCTTATAAATCAAGTTTATATAAATCAGTATAAGATTTTTTAATAGAAAAAATTTATTACGGAGATTGCTTGTCTGTATTCTGAGTAGCAAAGGTTTATTATGCCTATAAAAAAGTTGCCACAATCAGAATTAAAGATAATGAAATTTATATGGAAACTAGATTCCAAAGTAACATCAAAAGATATTGTTTTAGGGATGGAGCAAAAATATCAGTGGAAGCAAACAACGACTTTGACTCTTTTATCTAGATTGGTAGTAAAAGGATTTCTAAATTCTCAAAAGGTAGATAAATATACACATTATGAAGTTTTAATTAAAGAAAAAGAATATATAAATGTTGAAACAAGAGAGTTCTTTAAAAATGTTCATGATTCCTCTATGAAAAGCTTATTGTTATCATTACATGATAATGTTAATTTGAGTAAAGATGAGCTATTATTTATTGAAGAATGGATAAAGAGTCTACAAAAAAATGAAAAAAAAGTATAGATTAACATATTTCTTTAGATTATCAATCTGAGACATATGGTGTATTTATATAATCTATGTGACTACTTAAGTAATATAGATAAAATCTATAATAAGATTACAATATAAATCCAAATCAGATTAAATATAAGCGTAAACTAATAATTTATATTCTGATAATTTAAAAAAGCTACCTCTACTTAAACTAGATAAGTGTAATTGAGGTAGCTTTTTAAATACAAAATACTAATTTTTAGAATGTATTATATAAGTTTTACAAATATGACATGCAGTTTTCGTATTTAAACTGATATAATAAATAATAAAAATATTGATAAAATAAAAGCGTACTAAAAATCAGGAGGAGAACTTATGAAATATCAAGTTTCATTATTAGCAGTAAATGATGTAGAAGTGTCAAAAAAGTTTTATAAAGAGCTATTTGAACAAGAAGTTGAATTAGATTTAGGTAAAAATGTAACATTTAGTGGAGGGTTTGCTATACAAGAAGATTTTGCATGGCTTACAGGGATTAATCCAGATACAATTGTACGAAAATCAAATAATATGGAGCTTTATTTTGAAGTTGATGATTTTGATAAGTTTATTGAAAAATTAAATTCTTATAAAGATATAGAGTTTGTTCATCAGCCATTAAAACATGAGTGGCAACAGAGAGTAGTCCGTATTTATGACCCTGATAAGCATATTATTGAGATAGGAGAGTCTATGGAAGTCATAGCTAGAAGGTATTTATCTGAAGGTTATTCTGTAGAAGAAACTTCTAAGATAATTCAACATCCAATTGAATTTGTAAAGCAGTGTGAAAGTACTAAATAATATTTTTTATGTTTTATTTTATTAAATTTTAAGTAAGATGATAATGTAATTGTATAAATTTATGTTCAATACGTATCAGTCAAATATTATTGAAAAGGAGTGATTATTATTAAAGCAGTTGAACTTTATAATAAATTAGCATTGGAGTTTGATATTAAAAATATTGATGACGATTGGAGTTTTATGAATTTTGACAATGATTTTATTACTCCAGAATTTAAAACAAAATACATAGGCTTGGTACTAGACAATGCCAAAGAAATCAATAAAGTATATACAACTACTTTTCCTGATAAATACATAATTAAGCAGATTATAGATAAAGATGAAAAAGATGTCTTGATTTTTTCACATCATGCAATGGAGTATATAGCATCAGATGAAGGTTTCCCATTTCACGACATACCATTATCTTATATGGAAGAAATGAAAAATCGTAGAATATCTTTTTATGTGTTACATTCTCCATTAGACAATTATAGTGAATATTCAACTTCTGTCAGTTTTGCAAAGGCTCTAGGTTTAGAAATCGTCGAACCATTTTGTAAGTATGATGATAAAATCAAGGTAGGAGTTATATGTAAGACATCCTTAAAATCAATTGAAGAGACTAAAGAGCTAGTTAAAAAAACTGTTGGTCATGATGTGAAATTGTATGCTTATGGAGAATCGGGACTAAAAGATGGTCTAGTTGCTATTGCAGCAGGAGGAGGAAGCTATCCATTTGTAGCAAGTGAAGTTGCTGAACTTGGTATAAATTTATATATAACTGGATTTACTAAACCTTTAAAGCATTTTGAACCAGCATTAGAGTTCCATAGAATAGCAAAGGATAATTTAATTAATGTTATAGGTGCTACTCATTACTCTACAGAAAAATTTGCCTGTATGTCTATGGTTAATTATTTTAAAAAACTAGGGATAGAAGCAGAATTCTTGGAAGGAAAAAATTATTTAGAAGATTTATAGGATGTAAGTTATAGAATATATAGAAGCTTGATAGTAGTATATATGTAGAATTAATAATGTATGATGTATAGAAAGTTAATAGTATATAACAGATATAAAGTTAATAGTATATAACAGATATAAAGTTAATAGTATATAAAACAATAAAAGCAAGCAGTTGGTAAAAGTTTATGTTTACTGACTGCTTATTTTTATGCTCTTTTAGGTAGATATTTCGTAATAATACTTGGCAATATTACAGTTGATTATAGTCTTATGAATTTAGAAACAAACTTACAATTACTATTTATAATGTTTATTTTTCGATATTTTTTCTGATATTATTTACAATTAATTAGATTTTATAAATATTTATTTCGGATTATTATAAATATTTATTTTGAAAAAATAGAATTATTATATTTATGAGAATAAATGGTATAATAAAAGGTAAAGTGTCAAATATACACTAAATTAAATAAGTTAATTAGTATATAGATTAAAGTAGAAGTAATTAAAACTTATTAAGTATCAAAACATGACTGCTTATCAAAGTAGTTATTTAAAAAGACATAAAAAAATAGTTGTTTAGACAAAGTGGTTATTTTAAAAAAGTAGTTATCTAAAAAAAAGAGGATGATTATTCATTAAAGTAACTATCCCAAAATGGACAAAAAGATGACTTATTATTACTCATCTAAAAAATAGAAAATCAGATATGAAATTTAATAAATAATAATTGATAGGGAAGGGAAAGATAGCATGATATTTACAAAGAGTAATAAATACGATAAGAAATTTCTCATGGAAAATATGATGGGACCTAATTGTATAAAGATATTGGAAGAGTTGACAAGTAAGATAAGACTAGAAAAAGGAATGCGTATTTTAGACTTAGGATGTGGGAGAGGGATATCTTCTATATTTTTAGCAAATGAATTTGATGCTACTGTATTTGCAACTGATTTATGGATAGAGCCAACTGAGAACTATGAAAGATTTAAGCAATTTAAATTAGATGATAAAATATTTCCTATACAAGCTGAAGCACATGAATTACCTTATGCAGAAGGTTTTTTTGATGCAGTGATAAGTGTACACTCTTATCACTATTTTGGTAATAAAGAAGGATTTTTAGAAAACCACATATCACCTCTTGTAAAAGATGGAGGAGTAATTGCTATGGCAATGCCTGGATTAAAACAAGATTTTGTTAATTGTATACCAGATGAACTTATTCCATTTTGGCAAGATAATATGAATTTCCATTCAATTGAATGGTGGAATGAGCTTTGGTCAGAATCTGAGTCTGTAACTGTAGAAAAATGTGAAGCTTTAAGTTGTCATGATGAAGCTTGGAATGATTGGTTAAACTGTGATAATTCTTATGCTAAGAATGATAAAAAAATGCTGGAAGTAGAGGCAGGTAAGTATTTTAATACAATTTCCTTGATAGCGAGAGTTAATAATAGTAAAAGTTAGATGAAAAATTTAAATCTAAAGTAGTTTTTTAAATTGTTTATGCCCAATTAGATTATTTATGTCAATTGGGTATTTTTATTTAAAAAATATGACGGTATGATACAAAAAGCACAAGTATAGGATATAAACTTTGAATAGGATATAATATAGTTAAATGAAGATATGTCAGTTGTAGGAAATTTATAATTTATTATAAACTAACATTGACAAATTAAAGGCTTACTTTTATACTCGATACAAGTAAAGTAGCTTTAAAATTATAGATTTAAAATAAACAACATATGAAATTATAAAATAAATAACATAATAAATAAGAATATGTAATTATAAAATAAATTAATTTAGGAGGAACAATAATGAGTGAAACAAAAGAAGAAAATTTACTAGAACAATTTTTTAAAGTGCAATCATTGCTACATAAATTTCACCTTCAAAATCATAAATCACATGGATTTTTTAGAGCGACGCATAGAGGACAAGGTAGAGTATTATCCATGTTAAAAATAAAGCCAGAAATAACTCAAAAAGAACTGTCATACTTACTTGATATGAGACCTCAATCTTTAGGTGAGTTGCTTTCGAAATTAGAAAATCAACAATTTATCACTCGTACACACTCAGAAAAAGACCGTAGAGTAATGGTAGTAAAATTGACATCAAAAGGAATGGATGAAATTAATAAGAATGAGCAGAGAGAAGACCCAACTAATCAAATATTTAATGTATTGGAACCAGAAGAAAAGAGTACTTTAAGTTATATTCTTACAAAGATTACTAATGAACTAGAAAGAACTATAAAAAGTGAGGATGGTAATAACTTTGATGAGGCACATATGCAACCACCACCAAGACCACATCATGGACAGTATTTAGGTGGATTTGCTGGTAGAGATGCAATTCAAAACTTATTTAATTCACATGAAGGATATCCAGATTTTCCAAATAGAGAAGATTTGTTTGAACAAATGGTAAAACAACACCCAGAACTTATAGAGCAATTGATGAAACAGCATCCAGAGTTCTTTACGGAAAAAGAACTTGATAGAAAAAATAGCTCTAAGAATGAAAGCGAACAGGATATTGATGAAGATTAAAAATTTTATAGTATTATTTGATAATTTTTTCTATATATTTTATTATACTTTAAATTAAACTGTGAGATGTTTAAGTATATAGTCAAAGGGCTAGTACATCTATATTACTTTAACTATCAAAGAACTTATTTTAATAGATACACATAAATAGAAATATACAAAGCTATTTTAATCTAATATATTATCATATATAGTAATTTATATATCACTATAAATTAGAATAAGAAAAAATTATTTAACTATAATAATAAATTAAAAAAGGGGAAATGTTGAGTTGATGGAAGGAATAAAATTTATAAAGTCAGAAGAAAAGTATATTTGGTCATATTGGCAAACTTTTGGTAAAATTGCAAAAGAGAGGAAATATCTAGCTATGGACGAAGCATTTCCTTTTGAAGAAACAGTTGAATTTATAAAGAATGTTATAACTAAAAATTTTCCACAACTATTTATAATTGAGGTAAAATCAGATACATGTGTTGGTTGGTGTGATGTTTTGCCTAAAACCAAAACTGTTGGTTACTTAGGTATGGGTATTCTTAAAGAGTATAGAGAAAAAGGTATTGGGAGTAGCCTTCTAAAACAAATTATTGATTTATCAAAAGAATATGGATATAAAAAAATTGAGCTAGATGTGTTAAAAAGTAATAGTAGAGCTATTCATGTTTATAAATCTTTAGGGTTTGTTGAGGTAAATACAATAGCTAGTGGATTTACATGGAATGATAGACCTGTAAAAGAAGAAGTTATACAAATGGAGCTTGTATTAATGTAAAACTTATTGAGAATTAATAGGATGGTGATAAAAAATACTATCCTATTTTATTGTTTAAAAATAGTGGTTTTGCAGTTAAGTAAGTTGTTTTTAGATGCTTTTAGAGAAATTTTTATTTTCTTTCCCACTATAATTATATCATAAATAAAATTTTTTTTTAAGACTGTGAATATATCCTCATTTCTATATAATTGATATAGTGGATTAAATGTTAATTTCAATTGAGGAGGATTATAATATGAATCTAAATGATTTTGAGTCAAATCTTGAAAATCAATGGTTACAAAAAACTCTTAAAGAGGCTAATAGACAACTTGAGGAAAAGCGTAATGAAGAAGATAAGCTAAAAAAAGATGCTATAGAAACTCAAAGGGAACTATGGAATGACTTAGGTTCTATTTCTGCGGAAAATGGATTAGAACAACTTTCAGAATTTATGTCATTTATGGATGTTATGAAACATCAAAAAAGGAGCCATGAATTTACTAAGAAACTCAAAGATAAGTATGAAAGAATGATTGAATCTCCTTATTTTGGAAGAATTGACTTTACAGAAGTTTGTGAAACTGAGTCTCAAAAGTGTTATATTGGATTGTCAAATCTTATTAATGATGATTATGATTTTCTTGTATATGATTGGAGAGCCCCTATTTCAAGTATGTTTTATGATTATGAAATTGGACAAGCAAGCTATGAGTGTCCAGAGGGGATAATCTCTGGAGAAATTACTAAAAAAAGACAGTATAAGATAAAAGATGGCAAAATTGAGTATATGTTTGATAGTAATCTAAATATAGATGATGATGTCTTGCAAGAGCTTTTAGGTAAAAACTCTGATGAGAAAATGAAAACTATAGTTACTTCCATTCAAAGAGAGCAAAATCAAGTAATTCGTAATGAGAAATATAAGAACTTAATTGTACAAGGTGCCGCAGGAAGCGGAAAGACATCTATAGCACTTCATAGAATAGCATATTTATTGTATAAACATAAAGATAAAATAACTTCTGAAAATATAATGATATTTTCTCCAAATAACATATTTAATGATTATATATCAAACGTACTGCCACAACTTGGTGAAGATAACATTTGTCAGACAACATTTAAAGACTATATGCATAAAGAACTGGGCGATGAATTTAAAAAAGAAAGCCCAGCTGAAATGATGGAGTATATTCTTAATAACAATGGGAAAATCACATATAAGGACAGGATAGAAAATATAGAGTTTAAAACTTCTTTAGAGTTCACAAATATATTAAAAGAGTATCTAAATTATTTAGAAACAGATGATAGATGTTTTGAAGATATTATTGTAAGAGGTGAGTTGATAATTTCATCTAAGGAGTTACAAACACTGTTTTCTAATGACTATTCAAATTTACCAATTAAGAAAAGATTAGAGAAAATAAAAGCAAGAATAATATTTTTAATTGAGCCATATGAAAAAGCTTGGATTGATGAAATATTTAAAGAGCTTCAAGCATCTGGCGATTATATAGAAAAAGAAGAAATGATAGAGAAAAGTACTTTTATTGTAAAAAAACATCTGAAAGAAGTTTATTCTAAAATTTCAAGAATGACAGAGTTAGATTTGATAGACACTTATAAAAACTTATTTAAGAATTTAGATATGTTTTTAGAAAAGGCGAATGTTGAGTATGATAAGAATATTATAGATAATATAAAAACTTATACAATAGATAATTTGAGTGTAAAGAGTCTTTATTATGAAGACCAAGTGATACTTCTATATCTAAAGGGAGCTCTTGGAGGTATTCCAAATACATCACAGATTAAATATGTAATCATAGATGAGGCACAGGACTATACTCCTTTACAATATGAAATATTTTATAAACTTTTTAAATCTGCCAATATGACTATATTAGGAGATATTAATCAATCAATTAACCCATTCATGAATGTTGGAGACTATAATAATATTCCTAATGTATTGAAGAATGATACTTGTATAATAAATCTAAGTAAAACATATCGTTCTACAATGGAAATTACTAGATTCTCAAGAAAACTTCTTACAAAAGCGATAGATGATGAGTATGTTGAGAGACATGGTGATGAGCCTAGGGTTACTGGTTTTAAAGAAAAAGATTATATGAATGAAAAGCTTATTGAAGACATAAAAGCTTATAAACATAAAAATTATAAGTCTATTGGTATTATAACAAAGACAGCCCATGAAGCTAAGGAAGTGTATGAGTTTTTAAAGGAAAATCATATTAATGTAGAGGCTATAATAAAAGATGATGATGAGTATGTGAATGGTGTATTAGTAATACCTTCATATTTATCTAAGGGACTTGAATTTGATATAGTTGTAATATACGATGCAAGTGAGGAAAGGTACAATAGTGAAGATGAAAGATTGCTTCTTTACACTTGTTGTACAAGAGCTCTTCATGTGCTAAATATATACTATTTAGGTGAAATAACTCCTTTATTAAAATAACAGGTTTTTAATTATAGTTTGATTTTTATTTTAAGAATATCAGATATTTATAATCTATCTTATTTATCTGTTTTTTATGAATTTATTATATATTTGTAATTAAAATTTATAAAATAAGTTATTATAAAGTTAAGTATTTTAAAATCTAAACTGGGTAGCCTGTTGTATATTTGCAAGTAAAATTCATATATAAAATTATAATGAAGTTAAAGTTTTTAAAATCTAAACTGGGTAGTTTATTGTGTCTTTACAAATAGAATTGATACAACAATTTATAATGAAGTCAAAGCCCTTAAAATTCCATATGAATGGACTTTTTAAGGGCTTTTTAATATTAGTAATAACTTTTGTAGATTAGTTAAATTTTTAGAGTAGTTAAATATCTAAAATTTTATATATTAAATCTAAAGAAAATATAAAGATGGAAGATACGACTATATTTACTAATAAGAAAACTAAAGTTATATACAATAAACTCATGAACACTTTATAGTTAATTATACCTATTTTGCATCTATTACTTCATGAGCCATTTTAACTAAGTCATTCATAGATAAATTTGAATCTTGAATTGTAAAAGAGTAGTAGACTCCATCTTGTTCCCAAGTCAAGGACTTAAATTCATTAACTTCTACTTTATCTGTTCCTTCACTAAATGTATATTTACCTGATTTTTCATCAAGTTTATCCTGTTCTGTCATTTTATAATCTTCTGGCACAAACTTGTACATTGATGTTTCATAAGAAATATTTATATCTTTGTAAGTATCTACAACTTTCATTTTATCAGAATCTTTTCCAAGCACATTATTTGCTGTTTCAAGAGATATTTCATCATTACCATTTTTATACTCAAACTCAAGTGCTTTTAACTCTCCTAAAACATTATCTTTTTTATCAAGTGCTTTTTCTTTTATAGTATATGCCCCTTTAAATTTATATCCATTACTAAATTCGGAAATTAGATTAGGGGTAAAGTTAAAGTCTTTTTTTACCTGTTCAGTAGTTGGAATCGATGTATAGGTAGGCTTAATGCTTGATTTTCCAACTATACTATATATTTCTCCTACTGCAAGAGCTGTTGTACCTAATACTAAAGTGATAGCTAAAGTTGCCACTAAACCCCTTCCAAATGGTAATTTATGTGTTTTATTATTATTCATTTTATAATTTTCCTCTCTTTCTGGTAAACTATTTAGCGTTTTATTTAAACTATTATGAAAGCTTTCTGGAGCTTTTGGAAACGAATTATTTAAGCTATTTTTATTCATATGATTACCTCCATATTTTCTAATTTAGTTTTTAATAATTTTCTTCCTCTCGATAATCTACTTTTTACAGTCCCCTGAGGTATATCCAATATTTCCTTAATTTCATCAACTGAATAACCCTCAATATAGTAAAGGACTATTGGAACTTTAATCTTTTTAGGTAGACTTTGAATAGCAATATACAAATCATTATAATCTTCTTTTTCATCGATTTTTTTATTTTTAAATACGTCTTCAAATGATAGAAATTTCAATTGTTTACGTCTTAATGAGTTACATTCATTTATCACTATTCTAATCAACCAAGTTTTAAAATATTGTTCTTCCTTAAGAGAATCTAACTTTTCATATGCTTTTAAAATAGCATTGTTGACGGCATCTTCACAATCCTGGTCGTTTCCTAAAATAGACTTAGATACACGATACAAAGTCTGTTCTGATTCAAGGATATTATTTATAAATGTAGTTTTATTCAAAGGAATTCCTACCTTTCTATGCAAATTGTAGCGCTACTTTTTTGCCTTTCACTTATTAGATAAGATTTTACTATAAATGGTTCACTTTTTTTGAAAAAAATTAAATGAATAAACATAAGGTACCTTAAAAATAATGTTGACAAAAAACTAAGGTACCTTTATAATTAAAAATAGATAAGGTACCTTAATAAAAAAGAGAAGATAGATTAATAAAAAAATCGAATTAATTAGGAGGAGTTAATATGAATTATTACAGAGATAAAAAAGAAAACTTTAGAGGATTTGAAGGTCATCATAGTAATCCAAATCATATGTGTGAAGGATGCAGAGTGTTTGAAATGATGCATCGTGAAGGATTTGGTTATGGAGAGTGTAGAGGTCATGAAGGACATGGTTCAAGAGGACATGGTCAGGGTGAATTTAGAGGACATGGAAGTTTTGAATCAAGAGGCTATGGTCAGGGTGAATTTAGAGGTCATGGGAATTTTGAATCAAGAGAGTATGACCAAGGAGACTTCAGAGGTCACAGAGGATTTGAGCCAAGAGGATATAGCCATGAAGAGTGTAGAGGTCATGAAGGATTTGAGCCAAGAGAGAATGGTCACAGAGAATGTAGAGGTCAAGGAAGTTTTGCCCAAAGAGAGCATAGTCATGAAGAGTGTAGAAGTCATGGAGGCGCTGACCCAAGAGGATTTGAAGGAGCATATGAACATGGATATTGCAGAAAAGGTCATGAAGGATTTGAACCAAAATGTGATGAAAGAAACCATATGAAGCATAAAGGGCATGAAGAATTTGGTGCTAAAGATTGTGAAATAGATGGTGAGTATAGAGAACATGAAAGATTTGAAAATCAAAATACAGTTGAAGAAATAGAAGCTGAAAACAAAGAAGATGCTAAGAAAAATAATACAGAAGAAAATAAAAATATGGCTGAATCAAAAGTAATAAGAAATGAATCAGTGCAAGAAGGTCAAAAAAGTAATACTAAAGAAGAAAATAAAGCTGCTGATAAAAAGTAAGATTATAAATTAAATAAAATTTAATAGTAAATAGAAGAAATAAATATTAGAAAATAATATTAAAGTTAGAAAGAGATGAGCCTGTCAGTAAATTTGTTTTATATTTTGCTTTTATATATAGAAGGTCTTTTAAATTATTTTATCTCACTTATTTGAGAAAGAGAAGGGGTAATTATATGTGCTTATTTTGTCTTAGATAAATGCTTTATAAATTAGTATAGAGTACATTAATATATAAAATAAAAAAAGCTATAAGTTTAATAATATAAAATTAAACCTATAGCTTTTTTATTTTAATATAATTAATTTGAAATATTTTGACTTTAAAAGTCATTTAAATCTAATATAATTACTTTTGAAAAAACTATTAAATTGTCTTATACTAGTTTACAGCTTCTTTTCCTATTAAATCTTTTAACTCTTCATGAGTCATAGTTTCTTTTTCAAATAGGAATTTAGAAACAGAATGTAAATCTTCAAGGTTATCCTTTAATATCTCTAAAGTCTCTTTATAACAAACCTCAACTATACGATTTGCTTCCTTTTGGATTTTATCACATAAGAAAGTTTTATCATTTCCATCAATAGTCATAAATCCTAAGTTACTCATACCATATTCACAAACCATTTGATTAGCTATTTCAGTAACTTTCTTTAAGTCATCTTTTGCACCAGTAGATTTGTGGTTAAATATTAATTCTTCTGATGCTTTTCCTGCAAGTAGTATTTTTATCTTTCCAATTAATTCATCTCTAGTATAAATATATCTATCTTCATCAGGTAATTGAAGAACATAACCTAATGCTTGTCCTCTAGGAACTATAGATATTTTTTGTATAGGGCAAATTCCCACTATATCACTTACAAGAGCATGTCCAGCTTCATGATAAGCTACTATTTTTTTCTCTTTCTCAACTAGTGCAGAGTTTTTAGACTCTAGCCCTGCAATGACTCTTTCAAGTGCCTTGTCAAAGTGTTCTGATGTAATGTATTCACTGTCATCTCTAACTGCAAATATAGCTGCTTCATTTGCTATATTTGAAAGATGGGCCCCATTGAAACCATGAGTTTTTTTAGCTAAAAGTTCTAGATTTACAGATTTATCTATAGGCTTGTCATCTGTATGTACCTTTAGAATTTCAAATCTAGTGTGATAATTTGGTGCACCTATATGAATGTGTCTGTCAAATCTTCCTGGTCTAAGTAAAGCTTCATCTAATAAGTCAAGTCTATTGGTAGCACCTATTATTAATACATTGGAATCTTTATTAAATCCATCCATTTCAACTAAAAGTTGGTTTAATGTTTGGTCCTTTTCGTTGTTGCTCTCAAGATGTCTTTTTGCTCCTACAGCATCTATTTCGTCTATAAATATTATACTTGGAGCTTCTTTTCTAGCTTTTTCAAATAAAGTTCTAACCCTTTTTGCTCCTACACCTACATATTTCTCAACGAACTCTGAACCTGTAACATTGAAAAATGATGAGTTTGTTTCACCAGCTACAGCAGACGCAAGTAAAGTCTTTCCTGTTCCTGGAGGGCCATAAAATAATACCCCTTTAGGTATCTTAGCACCCATTTTTTGATATTTTTGTGGTGACTTCATAAAATCGACTATTTCAAATAGTTCTTCTTTTACTTCGTCTAATCCAGCAACATCTCTGAATGTAGTCTTTGGTTTTGTAGAAAGTGAATCATCTGTTTGATTTTCTCTTTCCATTTTTGTTTGTGCAAAGACAGGAACTGGATTGTTGATTTTCTTAAAAAAGTTGTTTAGCATTTTCATATTCACACCTCAGGTAATTAATTATTGTTAATCAATTTTATATTTTCCATATTTACTATTTTTTATTATTTATTTTTAATGGAAAAAATATACATGTTATCCAAAGAAAAATAAATTTGCGAAATGTATGAAAAAGTGAATTCATGTATATATGCAGATTGTTTTTAGATGTTTAATAAAATACGACAAATCAAGATAAAATAAATATGATAAAAAATGTTATATTGTATAGATTAAGCGATGTGGAGTATAGTATTATGTATGAAATTGGCTAAGTAAGTTTTTCAGTTGTAGTTTTAAAATAATATTAATTTAGGAGTTAGAGTAGAAATCTAAAAATTAATAGCAAAATAGGAAGCATGTACATATAATGATTATTAGGAAGAAGTAATTAAATTTTAATAAACTAAAAAAAGTAGTTGCAAATAATTTGATTAAGTGATATAGTAAATAAGGTAAGAATAAAACAAAGAAGAAGTCCGCTTCTCACCTTACAACGAAGGTTAGTAAGGTAAATATAAGTTAAAGCTTAATATTAGTTTAAGCTTGTTTAAATTTGGTAACTTATATGGCGGATGATTATATCATTCGCTTTTTATTTTATAAAAAATTTGGAGGTGTCCTACAATTAGCAAAGAATTAGCAATCAATGAACAAATAAAAGACAAGGAAATAAGAGTCCTTTCATCAACAGGTGAACAACTTGGAGTAATGCCTACTAAAGAAGCTCAAGCAATGGCTACTAGCAAAAACTTAGATTTAGTTCAAATCTCGCCAAATGCAAATCCACCAGTATGTAAGATAATGGATTATGGAAAGTTTAGATATGAACAGGCGAGAAAAGACAAAGAAGCTAAGAAAAAGCAAAAAAATATAGTTGTAAAGGAAGTAAGACTTAGACCAGGTATTGAACAAAATGATTTAAATACGAAAGCTAATAATGCTATAAAGTTCCTTAAAAAAGGGGATAAAGTCAAAGTTGAACTTAGATTTAGAGGAAGAGAATTAGGACATAAAGACATAGGCAAAGAAGTTATGCTTAAGTTTTTAGATATAATAAAAGAGTTTGGAGAACCAACAAAAGCCCCTGCATTTGAGGGTAATAATATGGTTGTAATTATAGATCCAAAAAAATAGATGATTAACTGAGAGGAGGAATTTGTCATGCCTAAAATGAAAACTCATAGAGGTGCAGCAAAGAGATTAAAGAAAACAGGAACTGGAAAGTTAAAGAGAGCTAAAGCTTATAAAAAACATATATTAACTAAAAAATCTGCAAAAACTAAAATGAACTTAAGAAAATCAACTTTAGTAAGTGATGGAGATGCTAAGAGAATAGCACAATTATTACCATACTAAGATACAGATTATAAATAATAACTATAGAAGAGGGATATAAAGGAGGTCATAACGATGGCAAGAGTTAAAAAAGCTATGAACGCTCGTAAAAAGCATAAGAAAATATTAAAACTTGCAAAAGGATTCAGAGGATCTAGAAGCAAATTATATAGACCAGCAAATACATTCGTAATGAAAGCATTAAAAAATGCTTATATAGGAAGAAAATTAAAGAAGAGAGACTTCAGAAAACTTTGGATACAAAGAATAAATGCAGCTGCTAGAATGAATGGAATATCTTATTCAAGATTAATGAATGGATTAAAATTATCTGGTATTGAAGTTAACAGAAAGATGTTATCTGAAATGGCTATACAAGACCCAGAAGGATTTGCAAAATTAGCAGAAGTTGCTAAAGAAAAATTAGCTTAGTATTAAATCATGAAACGTAAAGTCTTTGAGTTATGTGAATAATTCAAGGGCTTTTTTTATTTTTTAAAAAGAAACTGTCTATGAAAGTGGTATTACTGTTCTTAATTTACTATAAAATATGATATCTTAAACTAGTGTATAAAATTTCCAGTCAATATTGAATTAACATTATCAACATGATAATATTATCTTATTAATAATATTATAGGAGGTATATAATATGAATGATAAGTTGATGGATTGCTTTGTAAATCCAACTAAATGTAAGTTGGTACTTGAGATTTTTTCAAATAATAGAACTACAGCAAAACAATTAGGAGAAAAATTTCAAGATATATCAAAAGCTACACTTTATCGCTATCTTAATAAAATGCTAGAAGATGATATTATAAAGGTAGTTGAAGAGCATAAAATAAGAGGAACTGTTGAAAAAGTATATGCTATGAAGTTAGACATAGCTGATGATGTAAAGACTATTATAAATGAAAATTCTGGAGAAGAATATGCACAACTATTTACTCAATATATGATGGTATTTTTAAAAGAGTTTTATGAGTATGCCAAAAGAGAGGAAAAGGATATTCTAAAAGATGGTTCAGGATTTTCTGTCTGTCCAGTATATGCTAGTGTTGATGAGATAACTGAAGCAAGTAAAAAGATTGCTAGTATACTAGAACCTCTTAGAAATAATTCAAATGGAGAGGGAAGAAAAATGCACTCTATAGGGTTAATAATTACACCACCTAAAGAAGATGAAGAGCAATAAAATACTAAAAAAATAACAGTTTAATCTTTATACCAAGCTGTTATTTTTTTAGTATTTTTATTTCACTGTATGTAATAAAATGTATATCAAGGTGACATATAAAGTGATATGATATATCTAAGGAAAAGATTGTTGTATATATGACATATTTAAAGTAAAGGGGATGAAAATTATGAGGTTAATTACACGTTCTGATTTTGATGGATTGGTATGTGGTGCACTATTAAAAGAAGCAGGTATTATTGATAATTGGAAATTTGCTCATCCTAAAGACTTACAGGATGGCCTGGTTGAGGTAACAGAAGATGATTGTCTTGCAAATGTACCATTTGTTGAGGGGTGTGGTCTTTGGTTTGACCATCATTCTAGTGAGTTTGAGAGAAATGAACTTCTAGGAAAGTACAAAGGCGAAAGTCGTATTGCTCCTTCTTGTGCAAGAATTATTTATGAGTATTATGGTGGAAGTGAAAGATTTCCTCATTTTAATGAAATGTTAGAGGCAGTAGATAAAGTTGATTCAGGAAATCTTACAATAGAAGAAGTACAAAATCCAACTGGATGGATTTTGATTGGTTACCTTATGGACCCAAGAACTGGTCTTGGTCGTTGGAGAAACTTTACTATATCTAACTATCAATTAATGGAGAAGTTAATTGATGCATGTAGAACTTTAAGTACAAAAGAAATTTTAGATTTACCAGATGTAAAAGAACGTATAGACGTTTATTTTGAACAAACAAGTAAATTTAAAGAGATGGTTGCCAAATATACACGTGTAGAAGGCGATGTTATCATTTCTGATTTACGTGGAGTTGAGACAATCTACACAGGGAATCGTTTTATGATTTACAGTATGTATCCAGAACAAAATATATCTGCTTGGATTGTAAATGGTAAAGGTGGAAAAGGATGTTCTGTAGCCGTTGGATATAGTATTTTAAATAGAACTTCTAGTGTGGATGTTGGTAGTCTAATGCTTAAGTATGGTGGTGGGGGACATAAAGCTGTTGGAACTTGCCAGTTTAATGATGAGCAAATAGATGAACTACTTCCAAAGTTACTTGATGAACTTGTAAATCCTAAAAAATAATGAATGAATTTGTAAGTTATAAAGATTAGTATAAATAAAATCGAACTTCTTTGTACCCTTTCACACAAGGATGTGAAGTGGTACAATGTAGTTCTTTAGAGCTTCATCAATTGTAATGTCAATATCATATCTAAGGTAGAAACTGAGCTTAGTATCAGTATTCTTACATATCTGATTTTAAACCTTGTTCAATCTTGTGTAGTTTTAAATATACTTGCATACCCAAAATCTAAGTTGTAATCCTTCCATTTAATATAACGATATAAAAGATACTTAAATACAATAACATAGAAAATAAAATGTATATCTTTAAATATAATAATATGTGACTAAGTGAATGTTGCTCAGAAGCATATAAAATGCTATAGTTTAAAATAAAGTATGATGTTAAATTTCATTATAATCTAAAAATTTAAGAGGGGGGATTTTATGAAAATAAAATTTGCTATAATAACATCTATGATATTTTTAATTGTATCACTTGTGGCTTGTCAAAGTACTAAAAATATAGAAAAAAAAGCACCAGATGCAGAAGTTAAAATATTAGCTACAGCTGACTTACATTCAATTATGACAGATTCTTTAGTTTCATATGTAAAAGAAGAAAGAGCAAAGAATGAAAACTTACTTATGGTAGATGCAGGTGATTTTTTTGGTACACAAAGTAAAGAAATGTGGGAATGGACTTCTGGAAAAAAACTAGTCAATATTAAAACAAGTGGTAGGGCAGAATATGAAGATATAATTAAGCGAAGTACAGATGAGGTACCTATAGTTAAAGACATGGCTCCTTTGAAGTATGACGCTGTGGTATTTGGAGACAATGAATTTGTTTCAAATGATAAGCAAAATCTTGATAAACTAGTTTCTGATTTTAAAAATAATGATATGCCATTGGTATCGGCAAATATATACGAACAATCTGGAAAAAACTATGTACAACCATATATAATGAAAAATGTTAAGACAAATAAGGGGAATGTAAAAGTAGGAATACTAGGTCTTACTATAAAAGAAGTAGGGGAAAGCCCTGGTCTTGAAGATTTTGAAAAAGATAGAAAAGCAAGAGAGCTTGGAGAACAAGCAGAGTACAAGGGAAAATTATATGCAAATGATTTAGTAGAAGATGCAAAGAAATGGGTAAAAGTAATGCAAAAAGAAAGTCCAGATATAATAGTTGCAGTTGTACATTCAGGTGAAGAACCCAAAACGACTAGAAATGCAGGTAATAGAATAAAAGAATTAGCAACTACAGTGGATGGAATAGATGCAATTGTAGCTGGTCATACTCATGAAAAAATAGATGAACATACATATAAAAATAAGTCTGATGAAGAAGTAATAGTTACCCAACCAGGTTCACATGCAGACAGTGTGTCACAAATTAATTTTAAATTAAATAAGAAGGATGATAAGTGGCAGATAGAAGAAAAGTCTAGCAAGTTAAAAGTAATTGATAAAGAGGTAAGTATAGTTGCTACTGCAGATTTACATTCACATTTTTCTGATAAATTGACAGTAAGTCTTGTTAATGAACGAAGTAATCCAATCGAGCCTGTTGTAGTAGACGCAGGTGACTTTTTAGACCCTCAAACAGGGGAAATGACTCAATGGTATAAAGAGTGGAAAAATATAAGAGATAACAATGCCAGGAAAACGATTAGTAGATGTCCAATGGTTAAATCTATGAATCAGGGTATGTATGATGCAGTAGTACTTGGAAATCATGAGTTTGTATCTGAGAAAGATGAGTTTTGGTCAGATGAGCGCCTTTTAGATGCTGTTATAGAAGACTTTGGACAAATAACAATTCCTGTATTATCAGCGAATATATATAGACAATCTGGAGAAAATTATGTTAATCCATATATCATAAAAGATGTAGAAACAAATGAAGGGAATATAAAAGTAGGAATATTAGGGCTTACTATAAAAGAAGTAGGGAAAGGTCTTAAAAATGTAAATTTACAAGAGCAATTTCAATACAAAGATAAATTGTACGCAAATGATTTAGTGGAAGAAGCAAAGAAATGGGTAAAAGTGATGGAAAAAGAAAAACCAGATATAATAGTTGCAGTAGTGCACTCAGGGGAAGAACCTAAAAACCCAAAACATCCTGGAAATAGAGTAAAGGAACTAGCAACTACAGTAGATGGAATTGATGCGATTGTAGCTAGTCATACTCATGAAAAAATAGATGAACATGACTATAAAAATAAAGCTGGAGATAAAGTTATAGTGACGCAACCAGGTGAACATGGTAAATACTATTCTAAAATTACTTTTAAAGTAAATAAAGAAAAAGGTTCATGGGTTATTAATGATAAGTCTAGTAAAACAGTAGCAGTTGAATAATTTTATAAAACTTATAGATACAGTAAAGTAGCTAATATTAGTGGTATGGATAAGATGAGTAGATAAGAGTATTTAAATGTGGTAAATATATGTGAGTATACTAGTAGAAATCTTAATTGATAATCTGAGTTTACTAGAGTAGGTTTTGTTTTACGAATAAAAAATATTGAGAACTATATGTAGATTTCATTAAAAAGGAATTTACATATAGTTCTTTTAGTATAATAAATAGTACAAACTTATATAGTAAAGATAAAGCATGGTATTAAATTTTATTATCATCCAAAATCTAAGGGGGAGGCTTTTATGAAAATAAAATTTATTATAGTGACATCAATAATATTTTTAATAGTATTACTCACAGGATGTCAAAGTACTAAAGATACAGAAATTAATGTACTTGCTACAAGTGATTTACATTCAATTATTCCAGATAATTTGGTATCTTATGTGGAGGAAGAAAGAAAATATGATGAGAATCTACTCATGGTAGATGCAGGTGATTTTTTTGATATGCAAAGTGGTGAAATGAATAAGTGGTTTACTGGACAAAAACTGGTAAGATTTAAAGATGGGATACCAGAGTATAAAAAAATAGCTGAACCACGTGAAGGAGAGGTTCCCTTAGCTAAAGAAATGGCAAAACTAAAATATGATGCAGTTACATTTGGAAATCATGAATTTGTTTCTAATGATAAACAAAGCCTTGATAAACTGGTTTCTGATTTTGAAAATAATAACATACCATTAGTGTCGGCAAATGTATATAAACAATCTGGAGAAAACTATGTAAAACCATATGTAATGAAAAGTGTACAGACTGATAAGGGAGATGTAAAGGTTGGAATACTGGGTCTGACTATAAAGGAAGTAGGTGAGCGCTCAAGATTTAAAAATTTTGAGGAAGATAAAAAAGCTAGAGAACTTGGAGAACAAGAACAATATAAAGGAGAGCTCTATGCAAATGATTTAGTAGAAGATGCTAAAAAGTGGGTAAAAGTTATGGAAAAGGAGAAACCAGATGTAATAATTGCGATAGTGCATTCAGGTGAAGAACCTAAAAATCCTAAAAACCCAGGAAATAAAATAAAGGAATTAGCAACTACTGTAGATGGTATAGATGCTATTGTAGCAGGGCATACACATGAAAAAATAGAACAGCATACATATAAAAATAAGTCGGGTGAAGAAGTAATAGTAACACAACCTGGAGCTCATGGTAATAGTATATCAAAAATTAATTTTAAGTTGGATAAGAAGAATGAGAAGTGGTATATAAAAGATAAGTACAGTGAGTTAAAAATATTTGGAAAGGAAGTAAATATAATCACAACATCTGGTCTACATCAAAATTTTTCAGATGAAATGGCAGTCAGTCTGTTTAATGAAAGAGATAGGGATGTCCAACCTATATTTATTGATACTGGGGATTTTCTGGATACCAATGCAAAGGAAATGACTAAGTGGTCTAAAGAGTGGCAGTACAATTCAAAGAAAGGTATCCATAAAAAAATAAATGAATGGCCAATTGTATACCTTGGTTATGATGCTGTAGTACTTGGTAGCCATGAGCTTACATCGGATAAAAAGAATTTTAAAGAAAAAAAATCTATCTTAGATTCTATTATAGAAAATTTTGAGGAAATGAAGATACCAGTTTTGTCAGCTAATATATACAATGAGTCTGGAGACAATTATGTAAAACCATATATAATGCATAAAGTGGAAACTAGGGAGGGGAGTATAAAGGTTGGAGTATTGGGTCTTACTGTAGACAAAGATAAAAAAGATTCTAGTGATTTAAATTCAGAAAAAGATTCAAAAACTTTAAATACTCCTGAAAAAACAGAAGAATTGTATACCAACAATTTAGTAAAAGATGCAGAAGAATGGATAAGAGTTATGCAAAAGGAAAATCCAGATGTAATCGTTGCAGTTGTTCATTCAGATAATAATATGGCACTGAAAAATCCAAGTAGCGAAATAAAAAAACTTGCAATGTCAGTAGACGGAATAGATGCTATTGTGGTAGGTCATACGAAAAATAAGATAGAAGAACATAGTTATAAGAATGAGTTTGGAGATAAGGTCATAGTAACACAATCTGGAGAAGATTGTTATTCAAAAATAAGCCTTGAATTAAGAAAAGAAAATGGTAAATGGAATGTCATCAATAAATATAGTAAGTCAATAAAAATGAAATAGGGTAATAATGAAGTAAGGTAATAATATATATTGAAATAAAAGAGAAGAACCTTTATATAAGGCTCTTCTTTTTTATTTACAAGCAATTAAACCTGTCAAAGACATTTTGTATGCCTGTATCACAGATTGCGCAACAGATTAGTATGATGGCTATGGCATTGGCAGGTGCAGAACGTATATTTGAATTAATTGATGAAGAACCTGAACAAGATAATGGATATGTTACACTAGTGCATGCTAGATTTAATAATAGTGAAGCAATAGAAACAACTGACAATACAGGGGTGTGGGCATGGAAACATCCTCATCATGATGGTACAATAACATACACTCCTTTAAAAGGAAATATTCAGTTCTCTGATGTAGATTTTGGATATACAGAAAAGAAATTAGTGCTACAAAACATAGTATTGGAAGCAACAGCAGGAGAAAAAATAGCATTTGTCGGTGCAACTGGAGCTGGAAAAACTACCATCACAAATTTGATTAACCGTTTTTATGATTTGGCAGATGGAAAAATTCGATATGATGGTATTAACATCAATAAAATTAAAAAGACAGATTTACGCCATTCATTGGGGGTTGTATTACAAGATGTCAACCTGTTTACAGGTACAATTATGGATAATATAAGATATGGTAAAATGGATGCTACAGATAAAGAGTGCATTGAGGCATCTAAATTATCAAATGCACATGATTTTATTACTAGGCTACCAAACGGATATCAGATTATATTGACACAAAATGGTGCTAGTCTTTCGCAAGGTCAACGACAATTAATCTCGATTGCCCGTGCAGCAGTTGCAAATCCACCAGTAATGATTCTTGATGAAGCTACATCTTCTATTGATACACGTACAGAAGTGTTGGTACAGCAAGGTATGGATAATCTTATGAAGGGTAGAACTGTTTTTGTAATAGCACATAGGTTGTCTACTATTAGAAACTCAGATTCAATTATAGTTCTTGAGCAGGGACGTATAATAGAAAGAGGTACTCATGATGATTTAATCAATCAAAAAGGCGTTTATTATAGTCTTTATACAGGGGCATTTGAGTTGGAATAGATTGTAGGTTGTAAATTTTTTTTAAGATATAGGCAAAGCAAGGTACTTTAAGTCATAACATGAGTACTTAGCTTTTTTATCTTTTTTGTTTTGTTGGAGTTATTTGTTCATTTTTAGCTTTTGTTACATTGTTTTTATATGTAGTAGAAGAGTAGAATTGGAATTTAATCTGCAAATCTATGCTACCTTAGTATTACATATTGCACATATTGTATGATTTGCAAGTCTTTACTACTATTTATTTCTAAATAATTTATCTCAATTACAAATTTAATCAAGAATATGTGATGATATTTTGTGTGTTGTAACACATTTTATAATGGATGTTGTGCTAAATGGAGAACGATGAAAGTGTTATACATAAATATAGTACGATGCATATTTATAAAAATATCAAAACATTTTAAGGCATTTAATGATAAAATAGTTATAGAAAATGATAAATTTAAATTGTATAAGTCTAAATTTGCTTATATTAAAAATATAGAAGCAAATAAATAGAGTGGAGGAGATAAATTGTCTTATATATATGAACCTAAAAACGACATTGAAAGAAAATTAGTAGAAGAATATGATAAACTAAATAAGAAAAAATATGAAAAGATGTATTGCAATATGGAAGATTATCAAATAGCTAAAGAAATATTAAATGAAGATTTATTTATAAGAGTTTGTATTAAAGATAGAAGATTAAAATATAAAGTAATGTGTATCAGTTTGGCTATTGTTGGTATATTCATATGTTTATTTCTGAGCTTTAGTATTTATAATGCTTCTAACATCTCCTCGAAATATTTATTTTCTTTTGGAATACTATTGCTCGCTATTTTATTAAATTCAAAATTAAGAGAAATCGGATTTAAATATAAACAACATAATTTAATTGATTTTAGTGCACTAAAGGTACTGGATGACATGAAAAAGAATACTAAATGTGTAGAAATAGAAAATGATGTATTTTAATAATTGAAACTGTTAAATTAAGAAGATTAAAACAATGAGTTATCTAAAGGTGATATAGTATATATCATATTCAGATAACTCATTTTTAATTAATTATGCATGATTTGAATTTATCTTGGTTTATTTGGTTCTCTTTTATATAACCTTTAGCCTCTAGTTTATTTAAGTTTTCATCAAATACAACATCTACCTTATTAAAAGAATAATACCACAAACAACCAGCCATATATTATAAACAGTATGTAATAGTGCTTTAGCATTTCCGAGAACACTCATAACTTGTGTTAAAGGATTATACCCTTTAAACCATAAAGCCCTTTTAAAATTTTGATAGCTAATTCTTTCATTACAATAATTCTTCATCAATGGTTTTCTTTGTTTTTATTGATTATCTCATACATAAAATAAAACAAATATATAGAATTGCCATTCATAAAGAAGTAATTATTTTTTTACAGAACACTTAATTATGATGGAATATTTAATATTTTTAGATTTATCATCATAGAAAGTTCAAAATAAGATACATCTCGTTTTATATGCTAAGAGTATTTGCAAATATCTTGTATATAAGTAGTTTTGGACTAGTTAATTCTAGTAATCTTAGAATTACAAATTATTTATATATAATCACTTTATAAACAAAATATAATCGTTTTATAAACGAATTGACTACTTTTAAGAGGTTTTCTCATAGTACTATAAGATAACAGGAATTGTGTTATTACAAAAAGAGAAAACCTATCAACTTATTTATGAATGCAATGTTCAATCCGTTTATTCAATATCTTAATTATTGAAATCCAAGATATTTCATTATAACGATTGTCTCAAATATCATAAAAATATACTTACTTGCTCTAGTTATAGTAAAAATACACTTATTCCTGTAGATACAAATAATTTAAATTTTAAAAAGGGGAATTAATTATGGCAATTGAAACTAAAACTCCAGACTGGGTTAATGTGCTGGAACTAAACAACAACATAGACATTACTGGAAAAGAAGATGTAAGTGATATGATACAAGAGATTGTTTCTGATGAATCACTAAAAGATTCTGTTATATACTTTCCAAATGGGGACTACTTATTTGAAAAAGGTATTAAAATTAGCCAACAAATAACACTTCAAGGAAATTCTTATTATGGAGGGGATGTTCCAAAGCAAGTAGAAGGTAAAGAACAACCATCTCTTGTAGGAGCAACAAATTTTATAACTCGAGGAGTTTCTAATATAAGCATTATTACATTGACAGAAACAAATCAAACAATCAAAAATATTAACTTTTATTATGATAATAGAGAAATAGAAGGTAAATTACCTGAAAATGTATCTGCTATCACAGAAGGGGAAAGAGTACAAGGTCTATCACATTTTGAGCATTTATATATTTCTGGCTTTTCAAAAACAGGAATAGAAGTCCCATTTTACGCTACTGCAAATGATATCACTGTTACTTCATGTGGACTTGGTATAAAACTTGGAGAGAAATCCATGCTTTCTAGTAGTAAGATTTATAGATGCAAAAACGGAATGGAAATTACGACTGGTGTCAGTGTAAACAACGTAAAAATAGAAGACATTCAAGAAATAGGTATTAATAATAAAGGGCTTGGTTTCAATCTTATGATGAACCTTTCAGTTGATAATTGTGGATACTGTGGATTTAAGTTTGACAAGATGGCTCATAGCCGAGTAAATGCAAGATTTACTAAGTGTGCTCAATATTATAAAAATGTTGACTATGATACTTACAAAAATATTACAGATAGAAAAGAAGATGCTTATTCAATATTTTATGGAGACTCTTTAGAGAACTGTAATATTGTATTACTGAATAATAATGTTGATACTCTAGAAAATGGTTTAGAGCGCAAGATACATGTAATCAAAGCAAATGAGACAACTAATGTAATGCTAGAATGCGATGCTGAGGCAGATAGTTTTGTACAATGTGCAAAAGGTAACTTATTATTGGAAAATGGTAGAAATACTTATAAGTTTTATGATGGTGAACTTTGTTCTGTAGGTGGCGTTCAGATTTCTGATACAAATCAGGGTGATTTACTTAAGATAAGTGACAATACACTTAGTATAAAAAATGGTGTACAGGACTTAATAGTTCCTAGATTAAGAAAGAATACTGTCATATCATCAATATTAGATTCTGAAGAAGAAATAAGTAAATTACACAGTGGAACATGGGAGCAAATAGGTGTAAAAACACTTGCTGGTAATCCTATGTACTATTATAAAAAAATAGAAGAATAATTCTAAAATTAGGAGGTAGTGAATTATGGGAGAACCGATAACAATTAAAGAAACAGATGGGTGGATTAATGTTTTAGATTATGGAGTTTGTAATACTGAAAAAGAAAATGTAAGTTATAGAGTGCAAGAAATCATAAATGCTGCACCAGAAGATTCCATTATATATTTTCCAAGAGGGAAATACCTATTTACAAGTGGTATAGAGATTAATAAGCGCTTAACACTATGTGGAGATACCTATTTTAGGTCGAATAATCCAAATCATAAAGATTTTTATTCAGGAGCGACACAATTTTCTGGTAAATTTGATGAAAAAGAGATAGAAAATGGGACAATGGAAAGTTTCACAATAATAACAGTAAAGGGAGTAAAGCATTGTATTAAAAGTATTTCTTTTCAATCAAATAACTGTAATACCAATAGTTATAGTGCGCCTCCTGCAAATGGTAAACCAGGATTTCATCATGAAATAACATTCAAAAGCGAACACAAAGGGAAATGTATATCAGCAATTGTATGTGAAAATGCACCAGAAGGGTCTGGTCACTATGAAAATGTAGATTTTGGTGGTTTTGGTGAAATTGCACTTAAAATGTCTAATAATTCTACAGTAAATGATATTACTGTTTTTTCATGTAATCATGGTATTAGTGCAGGGGAAAATTCGATAATTACTAATGGAAAGACTTGGGGATGTGATTATGGAATGGAAATTTCTACTGGAACATTTATCAATGGTATGAGAGTTGAAGAAGTAGGTAAGATTGCTATTAACAATGTTGGTAAGGGCTCAAACTTTATTACAAATATCACAATTGACCAATGTGGCTATTGTGGATTCAAATTTGATTCAATATCTAATACCCAAATATTAGGTAATGTCTCAAGATGTGGGCAATATTATTTTAATTTTAGCTATGATGACTACTTAAAGTTAGATGAAAAGGTTGAGGAAGCATATTATTTATTATATGGAAATTCAATAGAAGCAAGTAATATAACAATACCAAATGATAATACAGACAATTGGGAAGATAAAGGAAAAGAAAATCACACTGTATATCTCATAAAGGCATTTGAAACCAAAAATGTATTATTAAGATGCACTATAGATGCTACTGATATGGTTCTTGAGTCAGAAAAAGGAAATTTAATATACAATAACAAAGGACAAACAGTTATATTCCATGATGGTGAGATTAGTAGCATCAATGGGATTGGTGTATCTGAAGAGGATTATGGTGATAAAATCAAGATAAAAAAGGGTGATATGTACATAAATAGCAATAATAAAGAGCTTAAAATGTATAGTCCACAGATAGGCGATATCCTAACAACAACAAAAGTAACAAGTGATGAAGTTGCTAGTTCTTATGGTGGAAAATGGGAAAAAATTGGTAAAAAGGTAGAGTTTGAAAATACGGTTCATTATCATAAAATGATAGATAAATAAGCAAATTTATTAAGCTCAACGAGGTAGTTTTCTAAAATTCTAGTTTTAATGAGTTTAATATAGTCGAACTGATAGCTAAAAAAATCATGTAACATCGAAAGTGAATAAGAAAGGAATAGATGATATTATGGAAGAATTTAAGTATGAAAAATGGATTAACGTATTAGAAAGAGAGAATAGTATTAAAAATGACGGTTCAGAAGATGTAGGGCCTCTTATACAAAAGATTATTAATGAAACAGATTTTTGTGTTTTATATTTTCCAAAAGGTAAATACCTATTTAAAACTGGTATTACTATTAATAAAGAAATTACATTACTAGGAGATTCTAATTCATCAACATCTGCTACACAATTTATAACAAGTGGAATCCCTAACATGAGTATTATTACATTAGTAAAAAGAAAACAATGTATTAAAAATATAAGTTTTTATTCTGACAGCTGTGAGATACTTGTTCACGATGAACCCCCAACAAAAGGAAATCCACATTATCATTATGAAATGCTAATTAAGAAAAATGATAATGGTGAAGATTTAGAGTGTGTATCAGCGATTACAACTGATGGTCTAAGGGATAATACTAGAGGTCTTGGTCATTATGAAAATCTTCATATAAGTGGTTTCTCAGGTATAGGAATTCAGATACCATATTATGCAATTTCAAATGACATTACAGTTTCTTCTTGTGGATTAGGTGTTGATGCAGGTATTGATGCAATTATCTCTAACAGTAGAATATATAAATGTAAAAATGGAATGAGAATTATGACTGGTACTAGCATAAATAATGTAAATATTGAAAAAATACAAGAAGTTGGTCTAGAAAGTAGTCAAATTGAGAATCTTGAAGGATATGGTAGTTATAAAATCAATAATATTACAATCGATCAATGTGGTCATTGTGGCTTTTTATTTGATTCAATAAGAGATACTTGTATATCTGGTATTATAAGAAGATGTGGTCAACGTTATTATAACACTGATTATGATACTTATTTAAAAATAAAAGATAAAGATGAAAAAGCATATTCTCTGTTTAGTGGAAATTATTTTACTAATTGCCATATTAATTTAGTTAGTGATAATAAAGATAACTGGGATGATGAATTAGAATATGAGCACAAAGTTTATGTATTTGAAATTCTTCAAATACCAAATGCTACATTGAAATGTAATATAGATGCTGAGGATTATATAATAAAAGCAGACAATGGAGGTGGAAATTTAAGATTACAAAATAACTTTAATGATTATATATTTATTGATTCCTCTAAACCAGAAATTGTCAATGGAATTAGCACAATGCAACACCATGAAAACGGAAATTTATTACTATTGAATGGTGGTACGTTGAGATTTGGAGATGTTAATAAGAAAAAGGGCATATTTAAATCTCAGGTTGGCTTGATTGTTAAATCAACAGATTCAGATATTTCTCAGATAAAATCTACCTATGGAGAAAAATGGGCGAATATTGGCTCTGAGCGTATCGGAAAAGAAACTGTATATTATTATAAATACACTTCTTAAAATATATTATAAATAACATGAAGAAATGAATCCTTATAATGGGATTCATTTCTTTATTAAAATATTTTATGATAAATTTTTAATATATATCAAGAATTTTCAAGTACTTCTTATTAACTTTATATACATCCTTTTCTTTTTAAAAGTATCATATCCTTTATTAATTAAATATAGATACGATAATGCTCTTGATGTTCTTCAATTACCATCACTAAAAGGATGAACATACACAAAATAGAAATGAATTATTGCACTCTTTGCTAAATCATTTACTTTACTATTTTCCATAAAAGTTATTAATTCATCTATAAAATCATATATTTTCAAAATTTTTACGTATTTATTCCTCGATTTCAAAAACTAAATCAATTTTTCTTGTGAACCCATGGGCATTTATTTCTATGGGAATAAATCCAATATAACGATAACCTTTTTTTGCATATTCTTCGATAATTGTGCGATGTTCTTTCATTACACCAGTTACAAGAAATTGAGATTCATAGCTTAAAGTAACATATTCATACTTTTTCATTTTTATTATCTCCTTTAGTTAAATTTATATTTATATATATCATACATTTAGTTTCAAACAAAAGCAATAAAATGGTCAACTGACTACTCAATAGCACTTTTGCAATAAGTATTTATATAACTCTTGAATAGAGCAAGTTTAATTTGCAAAATATAAGTCTAAATATATAAACTTAATAGAAAAGGAGACAAATTATGAGTCAGAAGAACATTGCAATTGTAACTGGTGCGAATAGTGGGTTTGGCAAAGAATTTCTGAAATTATTAGTAAATGAAAAAGAAATAACAGAAATATGGGCAATTGCAAGAAACAAAGAGCGATTAAATCAATTAATAGATGAATTTGGAAGTAAGATAAAAATTTTTTCGAAAGATTTGTCAAAACTAGAAGAAGTAAAAGAACTTGGTACCTTTTTAGATAAAGAAGATATATGTATAAAGTACCTTGTAAATAATGCAGGCTTTGCAAAATTCTGTTCATATAATGATTTGAGTATAGATGAATCTATTAATATGATTGATTTAAATATTACTGCTGTTGTAGCAATGGGGCTTATATGTATCCCATATATGAAAAGAGGTAGCCATATTATAAATGTTTCTTCTCAAGCATCATTCCAGCCATTACCATATCAAAATATTTATAGTTCAACTAAAGCATTCGTAAGAAATTATACAAGAGCATTAAATGTTGAGCTTAAGGATAAAGGCATAAATGCAATTGCTGTATGTCCAGGGTGGATGAGTACAAATCTATTTGAAAGAGGGATAGTTAAGGCTGAAAAAGGAACAAAAAAATTCTCAAGTATAGTAACTCCAGATGTTGTTGCCATAAAAGCTTTGAAAGATGCAAAGAAAAATAAAGATATTTCTGTGTATGGCATCAATACAAAGTTAAGTCATGTACTAGCAAAACTATTACCACAAAAGATGGTGATGAAGGTTTGGTTAAAACAACAACATATCAAGGCATAATAGGTTTGTTTTTTTTAATCCCAATTAAAATATAAGATAGATTTATATCTTTTTAACTGGAAAGCACACCTCTGTTACCCAATTATCAGGATTATTGTCCTTATCAGGACCTATATGATAAATATTAAACATAGGACCATCCATTTCATAATTATTGTCTGATATCCAATTACCAATAGCCTCACAAGTATCTGTAAGTTGATTGAAATCTCCTTTAACTATAGCAGTTGCAGCAGTCACGCTTGGGACAGTCTTAAATCTAACATGTTCAGTATCCTTATATTTTCCAGATACAGCAACCTGTACTTCAACATCTACATAATCTTCTTGATATCCTGTATCATAAAAGACTGCCTTAGAATGATTGGGATATTCAAGTTGGATATTTTGTTCCTTTGTCTCTAAAAACGACTGATGCCATAATAGTCCTTCATCTTTATAAGTTGATATAACTTTTCTAAGAGTCATCATATATTTTTGGGAAAAATTCTTTATAGTTACATCATAATTGTCCATATTATCGTTACCTCCAATTCTTTTAATAGTATTTTCTATTTTAAGTATCTTTCTCTGTATATCTTCTAATTGTTCTTTTACTTGTGAGTGATGGATATTTAGGTATTTTATTAGGCTTTCTTTATCGTTGTATTCTGTCAAAATTTCTTTTATGGAATACAAGCTAAATCCCATATCTTTTAGTGCATGGATTCGATTTGTAGTTGAAAGTTGGTCTACACTATAGTATCTATATCCATTAGATTTATTTGTATGGCTTGGTGTTAAAAGTCCAATTTCATCATAATGACGTAGCATACGAATGCTAATTTTACTTAATTTTGAAAAATCTCCTATCTTAAACATGCTTGTGCCTCCTTTATAAAGATGTTTGTGTCTTACTATTAATATAAACTATGTCATAGTGTTAGAGTCAATTAAAATTTTGTTGACATATATTAAAAAAAATATTATACTGAACATGTTCAGAACTAAAAATGTTGGTTGTTTTGGAGGTCTACTATGAAAAGTAATGATAAGGATGCAAGAGAACGTATAATTGAAGTTACACTGAATATTTTGGATGAAGTAGATGATATTGATAAGGTTACAGTTCGACAAATCGCTGAACGTGCAAATGTAGGGGTTGGTTTAATAAATTATCATTTTAAAACGAAGGATAATTTGTTGAGCATTGCAATAGGGGAGGTAATGTCAAATGTTATAGAAGAGTTATATGATGACAATGTATATACTCTAAAGCCTATTGAAGATTTGAAAAGTTTATTAAAGAAACTGTGTGATATTGGATTGCATTATGAAAAGATGCTTACCTTTATGTTGAATCAATGTATATCTAATGGTGATATGCAAGCAGAACTTTATATTGTACCTATGCTTCGTAAAATTTTTGGAAGTGAAAAAGATGAGATGAGTTTGAGAACTATTGCTTTACAAATTATTTCGCCAATACAGATTGCTGCTTTATCACCAGAGTCATTTCAATTGTATAGTGGTATAGATGTAAAGAATAAACATCAGCGAGATAGCTTTATTGATATTTTAGTAGAAAATATTATTAGAGGGAATGGTGATGTAAAATGAAAATTATAACTATTGGTTCAAGTATTATTACTGCTTTACTTTTTTTTTCAACAATGATTTGTGGATTTTGGATTAAGAATAATAAGGTGACCGATGCAAGTTCTATTAAATTTCATATGAATAGTGCTATTATTACAGGTGTATTTTTAGTGATTTCAATAGTTCTTTTAATTATGTATGTAAAAAAATAATACAATCAATAAAAATAAATAATACAATCAATCATTATTAATAGATAAAACATCAGAAAATCTAAAGTCTAGAGAGATTGGAGTTTCTGATGTTTTATCAGTTTATTTTATTACACTGTAATTAGATGTTTAGTGTTAATTATTAAATAGTAATTGTATGGTCAGTATTAATGAATATCAAAATGAATATCAAACTGAGTATTGTAAATTTAGTATTATAAATTTAGTAGTTCAGATTAAGAAGCATTTTTTAGTTCAAGTGGATTATCTATGCCAAAATAATCATATAAAGTAGAACTTATTTCTTCTAAATTTCCATTTTGGAAGGGTAATTGTAAGTTTACTTTTTCTACTACATCCTTAAAACCAGCATCTGTATTTTGATTTAAAAAATCCATATACACATTAACTGCTTTTCTATAATCATCTTGTGACAATTGCCATATTTGAAGTGATATATCAGATGCAAGACCATAACTCAAGTAATAAAAAGGAACTTGGAAGTTATGAGATACAAGTATCCAAAAAGGAGCATTCTTTTCTTTAAGTACATTATTTGCCACTCCATATTCTTCTTCTAAGTCAAAAAATAATTTATTTATATCATTTAAGCTCATATATGGATTTTTGTATATAATCTCTTGAAATTCATCATAAAGACAAGCATCAATAATAGTATTTAGAACAATCGATAAATGTTCTTTTTTTATAGCCTCAGATTTCTTACCAAAAAAGTCATCAAAATACTTGTAAAACAAAATCTCTAAAGATGTTGAATGAACTTCGCATATATCTATACTTGGTTGTATTTTGTTATTTAGATTAATGCTATTGTAATAGTTATAAAAATGACCAAACTCATGAGCAAAGCTAGTAACACCCAAAAAAGAATTGTCCCATGTGTTGAATAAAAAAGGTGCATTGTACTTATTTATATAAGTAGTATATCCTCCAGGCGATTTATTCTTTCCAGAAGAATAATCATATAAGTCATATTTTTTCATATAGCTAAAACTCTCTTTTAATTTTGGAGATATGTCTTCAAGTACATTGTCAAATTTCCTAAATGAACGATTTTTATATACCTTAGTATATATAGAAGAATCAGAAGGTACTGATGAAATCTCTCTATATAGTGGAACTATGTACTCTTTAACGTCTTTTCTAAATTTTTTTGCTTCTTCTTGAGAATAATCTTTATTTAAGTTCATATAAGCATAATCTATATAATTCTTAAATCCTAACTTGCTTGCTATCTCAGTTCTCGTCTGAACAAGCTCTAAAAAGATATTGCCAAATATAGGGTTGTATTTTTTTAAGTAATCTGAATAAATCTTTACATATTCTTCAGGTCTAAGATTTGGTGTTGATAAAGCCTCTTCAAAGTCTGTCTCTATACCATCTATTGGTACTGTAGACTTAGATAAAAGGTCTTCATATTTTACAACTAAGTCTTGCTCTTTTTTAAGTAGACTTTCAACTTCTTTAGAATTAAGTTTTCCAATGTTTTTTAAATAATTAAATGTATCTTTCCCAAGCTCCTTTTCTAGTTCTTTAGAAAACTTAGAAGTTACAAATATATCCTGGAAATCTTTGTATGCCATGTCAACATCTACTGATTTACTCATAAGATATTTATATTCTTTAGAGTAAAATTCATCTGATGAATCTATATTGTTTCTAATTTTTGCTATAGTAAGTGTACTGTAAAAATCCTGATAAATCTTATCAACATCTTTAAATAAATTTAATTGTTCTTTAGCAGTCTTAGATGTTAAAAGTTTGTCGTTATATGTGTTAATATTTTCGCAAATTGACTTTATATCTGGACGATTATATTCCATTTTTTCAAAGGGAATAGTTCCTCTAACTGAATCTTTTTTTGAGTTATTAGTATAATTTCTTATGTATGATGCAAATATAATAAAAACTGCAATTAAAATTAGAGAAACAAATATTTTCTTCTTGGATTTAATCATAAAAATCCTCCAATCATGGATATAGTTATTAGTTATTTTACTATATTAAATATAAAAAATGCATGTTAAGAAAATTTAACATAAAAATATATACAAGCTTATAAATAATATAAAAAATTTAACTTCAAAAAAGTATATGAAATTTATATTAATAAAATGATAAATAAATTTTAAGTACAAAATAGTAAAAACTATGATAGTCTTAGACCTATTATATTTGAAAAATATGGATGTTTTTGGTAAAATTCAAATTAAAAGATATATATAAAAATTTGCAATATTCCAAACAAGAATTATAAAGATTCATATCATTGTCTTTATACAATATTTATACTATAATAGAATAATAATTTAGAGGAAAGCTCTAAAAATAAACAAATTAAGGGTCTTAACAGTAGTGATTTTATGTTAAGGAGGTATAAAGAAAGTTGAAAACAATAGTTAGAAGACTTATTCTCTACGCAGATGGAATGCGACCTACCCAAATAATGGTATCTGGGTTTGCAGCGATTATTGTAATTGGAGCATTGTTGTTGACACTCCCGATAGCGTCGCAGAGTAGAGAAAGTATAGGGTTATTGAATGCTCTATTTACGGCTACCTCAGCGGTTTGTGTCACTGGTCTAGTTATGGTAGATACGGCAACTTATTGGAGTTTATTTGGACAGATAGTTATAATAACGTTGATACAAATTGGTGGACTTGGATTTATGACTGTAGCCACAATGTTTTCACTTATGGCACGAAAAAAAATACAACTAAGAGAAAGGTTATTAATACAAGAATCACTGAATCAAGCTGATTTGTCAGGTCTTGTAAAACTTACAAGATTTGTATTAATAATAACCATAACAATAGAAGGAATAGGTGCATTGATTTTATCAACTGTCTTTATTCCGCAATTTGGTTTATCTAGAGGAATATGGTATAGTGTATTTCACGCAATATCAGCGTTTTGTAATGCCGGATTTGATTTAATGGGAAGTGTAAGTGGACCATTTACATCACTAAATTCATATGTAAATAACTTCACAATATCAATGACTATTTCTACACTTATAGTGTTTGGGGGGCTAGGATTCCCAGTCGTGCTTGATATTGTAAGAAAAAGAAGATTATCAAAATTAAATGTGCATTCTAAAGTTGTCTTATTTTCAACTGCGACACTTATTATAGTAGGTGCATTATTCATTTTTATTATAGAATTTAATCAAAAAGCCACTATGGCGGACTTGCCTTTAAAGGGAAAAGTATTATCAGCAATATTTCAATCAGTAACGGCAAGAACTGCTGGATTTAATACACTTGATTTAGCTACTTTACAAGAAAGTAGTATATTTATAATGATAATTTTGATGTTTATTGGAGCATCACCTGCATCTACTGGTGGAGGTATAAAAACTACAACACTGGCTGTTTTGATAATTACTGTTAGAAGTTTTCTATCAGGAAAATCAGATATAGAAGCCTTTGAAAGAAGATTAGCTCCAGCAACTATAAAAAAATCTCTGGGTATATTTGTAATTAGTATATCAGCAGTTATTTTTGGAACTTTGATTATTTCAATAACTCAGCCTAATTTTACATTAGTTCAATCAGCATTTGAGGTTACATCAGCACTTGCTACAGTAGGTTCAAGTTTAGCTGGAAGTCCAAACCTAAATGCTTTAGGAAAGATTATAATAATAATCTTTATGTTTATGGGTAGAGTTGGTTCTCTTACTTTATTTATGGCAATACTTTCTGGAGGTAGAAGAAAGAGCCAACCAGTCAGATATGCAGAAGGCAAGATTATGGTTGGTTAAAATATAAATTTATTAGTAAAGTAGTGGAATTAGATATAGTAGTGTGAACAAATAAGTTTGATTAATAAATAAAACATAAATTAAATTAATATATGTATATATAAAAATTATACGTTATATATAAAATTTATATGCATAATAAGTAATTTAAATGATATTATACAAATTGTGTATTAGGGAGGAAGTTTCGAGATGAAGCAATATATAGTCATTGGGTGTGGGAGATTTGGAAGCTCTGTTGCATCTACTATGCATCTTTTAGGACATCAAGTAATGGCAATAGACAAAAATGAAGATTCAGTTCAAAGTGTATCTGATAAGGTAACTCACTCACTTATAGTAGATGTTACTGATGAACAAGCATTAAGATCATTAGGTTTAGGTAACTTTGATGTGGCAGTAGTTGCAATAGGTTCTGATATAAGAGCATCTATAATGGCGACTCTTATAGCTAAAGAGATGGGTGTAGAGCTGATAATATGTAAGGCAAAGGATGAATTACAAGCTAAAGTACTTTATAAAATTGGTGCAGATAGAGTTGTATTCCCAGAAAGAGATATGGGAGTAAGAGTTGCACACAATTTAGTTTCTGATAACATATTAGACCATATAGAGCTTGACCCAGAGTACTCAATTGTTGAAATCGTAACTCCAAATGGTTGGGTTGGTAAGACTTTAGTAGAGCTTGAATTAAGAGCTAGATATGAGATAACTGTACTTGCTATAAAAACAGGTAAAAATATAAATGTTACACCTTCTCCAGATGAAGAACTTACAGCTGGAAGTATTCTAGTTATAATTGGTCAAAATACTAGTATAACAGCCATAACATCTGGAAATAAGGGGATAATTAGAAGAAGATAATTTATTATTTAATATAGATTTAATTGCAATAAAAGTAGATAGTATCATATAATTATGAATAGTTATATGATACTATTTTTATTTAATCAAAAGTAGGATTTGGAAGAGTATGATTTTAATTAAAAGTAAAGTAAGGAGGTTATGCTAAGATAAGTTTAGCATTTAGATAAAATGATTACGAATATAAGCAGTAAGGATAATGAAAAGTTAAAGTATACAAAAGCACTATTGAAGTCAAAAAACAGAAATAAAGAATCAAAGTTCATAGTAGAAGGATATAGAATAGTAGTACTTGCACTTGAATGTGGGGCAAGTCTTGATTATGTATTTATCAATGATGACTTTGAAAATAAGAAGGAACATGTGGAACTATTAGAAGATTTAGATAAAAAACATACAAAGATATATAAGACTAGTAATAAAAACTTTAAGGAACTTATAGATACAGAAAACACCCAAGGTATAATAGGTGTGGTTTCATTTAAAGAAAAAAATTTAAAAGAAAATATAAATAACAAAGATAAATTTGTGTTAATTTTGGACAGAATACAGGACCCAGGAAATATGGGAACTATAATAAGAACTGCTGATTCTGCTGGAGTGGATGCCATAATAGCACTAAAGGGATGTGTTGATATATATAATCCAAAGGTAATTAGGTCGACTATGGGCTCTATTTTTGATATGAATATAATTAATGCCTCTCAAGATGATACTGTGGACATGCTTAAATCATTGGGTTTTAATATAGTTTCAAGCTATCTAAATACAGATAATTTTTATGATAAAATAGATTATGGTTCAAAAGTTGCTTTGGTGATAGGAAATGAAGCTAATGGAATAAATGAAGAACTTGTATCAAAGTCTGATATTTTGGTTAAGATACCTATATATGGTAAAGCTGAGTCGTTAAATGCAGCAATAAGCTCTGCTATATTGATGTATGAAATAAAAAAATACTTGATTTAATGTATTGTAATAAATATAATGTCATGTTATAATCTTGAATTAAATAGTAGAGTATCAAAAATAGTCAATATATTTAAAAAAATAATTGAATTAATTATGTATTAGATGTATATTAAAAATAGTCACATAATTTGAATGGAAATGATATAATACTAAAATAAACAATATAATATTGTAGATACAATGAAAGAGGAAAGTATTTTGATTAAACTTAGTAAAGAGATAAACACCTAGGCTGGGAGTGTTTTCTAAGAGGTCAGGAGAAGTTCCCTCTGGAGTAACAGAGCTGAAACTTGATAGTAGGCTTTGACGTGAAAAACGCGTTAAGTTTGTTAGAGGTGGTTTGATGATTTTTTAATTGTTAAACTACTAGGGTGGTACCGCGAAACTATAGCCTTTCGTCCCTAGACAGGGATTGAGGGGCTTTTTTTATACAAAAAAACGAAAGGGTGATATGTGTGCAAGAAAAATTACTTGCTTTACGTGAAGCAGCTTTAGCTGAAATAAAAGAGGCACAAAGCATAGAAAGTGTAGAAAGTTTAAGAGTTAAGTATTTAGGAAAAAAAGGTGAGATAACTGCCATACTTAAAGAGATGGGAAAATTATCTGCTGAAGAAAGACCAGTAGTTGGTAAGGTTGCTAATGATGTAAGAGAGAATATTGAACTTAGCATAAATTCTAAGAAAGAAGAATTAAATGCTATTGAAAAAGAAAGAAAATTAAAAGAAGAAGTAATAGATGTTACTCAACCAGGAAAAATTCTAAAGGTTGGAAAGAGACATCCAATAACTCAAATCATAGATGAAGTAACAGACATATTTATTGGAATGGGATTCTCTGTAGCAGAAGGTCCAGAAGTTGAGACTGTTGATAATAACTTTGATGCTTTAAATGCTCCTAAAGACCATCCATCAAGAGATATGAGTGATACATTCTATATGAATGATGGTGTATTACTTAGAACTCAAACATCTCCAGTTCAAGTAAGAACTATGAGAAGTCAAGAGTTACCAATAAAAGTAATTGCACCAGGTAGATGCTTTAGATCAGATTCGCCAGATGCAACACATTCACCAATGTTCCATCAGATAGAAGGGCTTGTTGTTGGGAAAGATGTTACTATGGCAGAATTTAAAGGAACTATGGATATCTTCGTTGAAAAATTGTTTGGTTCTGATATCAAAACGAAGTTTAGACCTCACAACTTCCCATTTACAGAGCCAAGTGCAGAAGTTGATGTTACTTGTTTCAAATGTGGTGGTAAAGGTTGCCCAATGTGTAAGTATGAAGGTTGGATAGAAATATTAGGTTCAGGTATGGTTCATCCAAACGTTCTTAGAAATTGTGGAATAGACCCAGAGGTTTACAGTGGATTTGCATTTGGAGTTGGGGTTGAAAGACTTGCAATGCTTAAATATGAAATAGATGATATTAGATTATTATTCGAAAATGATATGAGATTCTTAAATCAATTTTAATTAGGAGGGTATATAGATGTTAGTATCTTTAAAATGGCTTAGAGACTATGTTGATATAGACATGGATGTAAAAGAGTTCGCTGATAAAATGACAATGACAGGAACTAAAGTTGAAACAATAGATTATTATGGTGAAGAGATAGAAAATATATTGGTTGGAAAGATTTTAGAAATAAAACAACATCCAAATGCTGATAAGTTAGTTATAACTAAGGTAGATATTGGAGATAAAGTTGTTCAAATAGTTACAGGAGCTACAAATATATCAGAAGGAGATTATATTCCAGTAGCTATAAATGGTTCTAAATTACCTGGAGGAGTTGAAATCAAACAAACTGACTTCAGAGGTGAATTATCAGATGGTATGATGTGTTCAGCAGCTGAATTAGGCATAGATGAACATTACATTGAAGAGTACAAAAGAGGTGGTATATATATTTTAGACCACGAAGATTCATATGAATTGGGAAAAGATATAAAAGATGTTTTAGGATTAAAAGATGCTTTAATAGATTTTGAATTAACTTCAAATAGACCTGACTGCAAATGTATGATAGGTATAGCTAGAGAAGCAGCTGCAACTATAGGAACAAAAGTAAAATATCCTGAAATTGAAGTAAAAGAAAGTGATGAAGAGATAGACTTCAAAGTTGAAATAGACAATCCAGACTTATGTAGAAGATATTTTGCTAGAATGGTTACTGATGTAAAAATAGAACCTTCTCCATATTGGATGCAAAGAAGACTTACAGAAGCAGGTGTAAGACCTATAAGTAACATAGTTGATATAACAAACTTCGTAATGTTAGAGCTTGGTCAACCACTTCATGCTTTTGATATAAATCAAGTAGAGACTGGAAGAATAGTAGTAAGAACTGCTAAAGATGGAGAAAAACTTGTAACATTAGATGATGTTGAAAGAACATTAGATAAAGATGTGCTAGTTATAACAAATGGAGAAAAATCGCTTGGTATAGCTGGTGTAATGGGTGGTGCTAACTCAGAAATAACTAACAGTACAAAGACTGTACTTTTCGAGAGTGCTAATTTCAAACCAGAAAACATAAGAATGACAGCTAAAAAAGTTGGAATTAGATCAGAAGCATCTTCAAGAAATGAAAAAGATTTAGACCCTAATATTGCAGAGATAGCAGCAAATAGAGCTGTACAACTTGTTGAGATGTTAGGAGCAGGTAAAGTTTTAAAAGGTGTTGTAGATGTATATCCAAATAAACCAGAGCCTAAAAAATTGGTAGTAAATCCTCAAAGAATTAATCATCTTCTAGGTGTAGATGTACCAATGGAACAGTTTGTGGGAATTTTAGAATCATTAGAATTTAAATGTAATTTAATAGCTAATGATAAATTAGAAATAGATGTACCAAGTTTTAGAACAGATATGGAGCAAGAAGCTGATGTATGGGAAGAAATAGCTAGAATTTATGGATTTGAAAACATACCTTCTGTACAATTAGAAGGAAATACAACAGCAGGAATCAAAACTTCAAAACAAAAATTCATGGACTCTTTAAAAGATAATTCAACTGCTGTAGGATTAAACGAAATATTAACATATTCATTTGTAAGCCCTAAGGGAGTAGATAAGATAAGAGTACCAGAAGGTAATGCTAAGAGAAACTTTGTTAAATTACTTAACCCATTAGGAGAAGAAACTTCTGTAATGAGAACTACTTTAATACCAAACATGTTAGATGTTTTATCAACTAATGTATCTCATAAAATAGAAGAAGTATATGCATTTGAGTGTGGACATATATTCATACCACAAGATTCAGAGTTACCTAAAGAAGAAAATAGAATGTGTGTAGGTATGTATGGTAAAGATGTTGATTTCTTTGCATTAAAAGGTGCTATAGAAACAATACTTGTAAATGTAGGATTTAAAGGATATGAAATTGAACCTCAAGATAATAATACTACCTTCCACCCTGGTAGATGTGCTAAAATAGTGTATAATAATAAATATGTAGGTACATTAGGTGAATTGCATCCAGATGTTATAGAAAATTACAATCTAGGTCAAAGAGTTTATGTCGCTGAAATAGATATTGACTTTGTATTTGATAATTCTGATAGAACAAAGAATTATGTACCATTACCAAAATATCCATCTACATCAAGAGATATAGCTCTTATTGTTAAAGAGGATGTATTTGTAAAACAAATAGAAGATATAATAAAGGAAAATGGTCAAGGATTAGTAGAAAGTTACAAGTTATTTGACGTTTACAAAGGTTCTCAAATAGAGGCTGGATACAAGTCAATTGCATATTCAATAACTTATAGAAGTAAGGATAAAACTCTAACAGACGAAGATGTAGCTAAGGTGCATGATAAGATATTAAGTGAATTAAGCGAAAAATTGAATGCTAACTTAAGATCAAATTAACAACTAATGTCGGGGGAGGTTAGGATGAACAAAGTAATGGTTAAAATCCATGGCGTTGAATATCCAATGGTTGGAGATAAGTCAGAGAAGTTTATGATTAGTATTGCTGATTTTGTTGACAAAGAAATGGATAAAATAACACGTCAAAACCCGAAATTAAGCTTATCAGTTGCTGCGATATTAACTGCATTAAATATATCAGACCTTTTATTTGAATGTTCAGATGAGAATGAAAAGTTGATTAAAGCTAATGAAGAATTGAGTAAAAAAGTTGGGGCATCTAATGAAGAACTTCAATTAGAAATCAAGTCTCTAAAGCTTACAATAGCAGAAAAAGAAGCAGAAAGTCGTGAAACTGAGGCTAAGATGAAAGAGTTAATTGATATTATAGAAAATAAAAAGCAAGAAATATTCGAACTTAGTAATACGACAGAAGGTTCTAGAGCCGAGTTAGATGCTTATAAAAGCAAGATTGAGGAACTAAGTGCTCAACTTGAAGAGGCAAATGAGAGAGCTACAATAGCTGAGAATTTAGCTTCTGAGTTTCAAAACAAAGCTTATGATTTACAGCTAAAATGTACAGGGTTAAATAATGATGAAAAAAATGTGAAATAAAATTAAAAGATTTGCTGTCTCTATTGTTTGTTGAGACAGCTTCTTTTAATGTACAAATACAAATATTTATACAGATAAAAGTTTTTTTAATATTAATAAAAAATAGTATCTAAAATAATTTTGATTTGGTATCTATCATTAGAAAGTGAGATGTTTTATATATGACAAGCCAGAGCCAGATGTCTGAATCATTCTTCTTATGTTCTTTATTGGCAATAACAGGAGGATTTTTAGATATTTATACTTATGTAGTAAGAGGAAAGGTCTTTGCCAATGCACAGACTGGAAACATAGTTTTATTAGGGCTTAATATAGCAGAAGGGAATATAAAAAAATCTTTTTATTACTTGATTCCTATTTTGGCATTTATGTTAGGTGTATTTATAGCAGAGAAGATAAGAAAGTACTTTAAAGATAACTCTAAGATTCATTGGCGTCAAGTTATCATTATAATTGAAATGATTACAATACTTGTAGTTTCTTTTGTACCTAGAGGACGATTCAATATGTTTGTAAATGTTGCTATATCTTTTATTTGTTCAATGCAGGTAGAGAGTTTTAGAAAAGTAAATGGAAACAGTTTTGCAACTACAATGTGTACTGGAAATTTAAGAAGTGCTACAGAAACATTATTTCATTATATACAGACCAAGAATGTTTTTATGATAAAAAAGAGTTTGCAGTACTATGCAATTATTGTATTCTTTATATCTGGGGCTATTTTAGGAACTTTTTTTACAAAGATTTTTGTGGAAAAGTCAATCCTAGTATGTTTCTTTATTTTGGCAGTAGTCTTTGGAGTTATGTTTATCAATAAGGATGATTCATTTAACGAAAACTAACTTAGTGTAAATTGATAAAAAATGAGTTATTATTTGATATACTGTATATGGTAAATAGTATATCAAGTTAAATATAGTAAGTAGTGTATAAATTTAATGTAAGTGTGTGTGTTATAGATAATTATATTAATCTAATAAGTATAAATAGAGGAGAAAAATATGAAAAAAATAGAATTACTTGCACCAGTTGGCTCTTTTGATTCATTAAAAGCAGCAGTACAAAATGGAGCAAATGCTGTGTACTTAGGTGGTAAAGACTTTAGTGCAAGAGCATCTGCAAACAACTTTGATAGAAATGAGCTAATTGATGCTGTTAAATACTCTCATATAAGGGGAGTACAAGTTTTTGTCACAGTGAATACATTGATAAAACAGTATGAAATAGAGGATTTTGTAGAATATGTAAAATTTTTATATGATATAGATATTGATGCTTTAATAGTACAAGATATAGGAATGGCAAGGCTTATAAAAAGACTATTACCTGATTTTGAACTACATGCAAGTACTCAAATGGTAGCTCATTCATTAGAAGATGTTAAGTATCTTCAAAGTGTTGGCTTTGATAGAGTTGTTTTAGCAAGAGAATTAAATGTGGATGAGATAAAATGGATTTGTGAGAATACGACTGTAGATATAGAGGTCTTTGTGCATGGGGCTTTATGTGTATGTTACTCAGGTCAGTGCCTTATGAGTAGTATGATAGGGAATAGGTCTGGAAATAGGGGTAGATGTGCACAACCATGTAGACAAAAATATGAGTTGATAGATATAAATACAGGTGAAGTAGTAAAGAGTGATGGAGATTATTTGTTGAGTCCTAGAGATTTAAGTACTATAGAGGAATTAGATAAAATAATTGAAGCAGGTGTATTATCTCTAAAAATAGAAGGAAGAATGAAAAAGCCTGAATATGTAGCTACTGTAGTTTCAGGATATAGAGAAGCAATTAATGAATTTGTAGATAAGAATAAAATAAGTATTTCTGATGAAATAATAAATAATTTGTATACTATATTTAATAGAAAGTTTACAAAAGGATATATACTAGGTGAAGTTGGTAAGGATGTAATGAACTCCAATAGACCTAATAATCAAGGTCTATATGTTGGAAAAGTTTTAGATTACAATAGAAGAAGCAAAAGGCTTAGAGTCATATTAGAAAACACACTTAAAAAAGGTGATGGAATCAATCTAGGTGGAGGTACTATTGGAAGGATAATAAAAGATGGAGATATAACTACAATAGCACATAAAGGCGATTTGATAGAATTAGATTTTGTTGGAGAAGCAAAGAGAAATCAGCTTATATTTAAAACTTCAGATAGTGAGTTGATGGATAGAGTACAAGCTACATTCCAACAAGATAAGGAGTTAATAAAAACTAATATAAAAGCAAAAGCAAGTATTAAACTAGGTAAAAAGCCTGTGCTTTCTATAAGTGATTTCTGTGGGAATACATCAATTGTAGAGGGAGAAAAGATAGTTGAAAAAGCTATAAAAGTAGCTTTAAGCAAGGAGAAAATAGAGACACAAATCCAAAAGCTTGGTAATACTCCTTATACATCAAAAGATATAGAAATTGATTTGGATGAAGGTGTAAGTATGCCTATAAGTGTTCTAAATCAAATGAGAAGAGATTGCATTGAGCTTTTAGACCAAGAAAGAATAAAAATAAAAGGTAGAAAGTTTAAGGAGAATAGATTAAAATACCAACCAGACAGAGTAAATAAACAGAAAAGACTTAATACAGTCCCTAAAATTAGAGTTAAAGTCAAGAACTTAGAGCAATTAGAAGCAGTATTAAAGTACAATGTGGATTTAATTTATTATGAAGATATAAATACATTATCAAAAGCCTTAGAAATGGTATCAAATATTTCTAAAGAATCAATAGTTTCAAATGTAAATAACATAAATACTTCTGGTGAAAAGAGTTCTAGTGTTGAAAATACTGAAAGTAGATTAATATATTCAGTACCACGAATTATTAGAAATAAGGAATATAAGCAATTTGAAACATTAGATAATATAAAAGGAATCAATAAGGTTCAAATTGGTAACTGGGGTTCTATAGAATATTTTAAAGGAAAAGATTTAAATATAGATTGCTATTTAAATGCATTTAATAGTGAAAGTATAAATCACTTCAAAGATGAGGGAGCAGGTACAGTTTGTTTATCACAAGAATTAAATCTAAATGAAATCAAACAAACTTTAAAATATACAGATGTAGAAATTGAAGCAGTAATATATGGATATACTCCTATGATGATTACGGAATACTGCCCTATGGGAGTTGTTGTTAGGGATTGTAAAAAGGACAAGAGAGTTGCTAAATGTAAGGAAAGTAGCTATGCCTTAAGAGATTTTACAGATGCAAGTTATAGAATAACACAAGATATATTCTGTAGAAGTACGATTTACAATTCAAAGGTAACTTGTATGTTGGATAATCTATATGAGTTAGATGAAATTGGAATAGATGTGTTTAGAATAGATTTTACAGTAGAAGATAGTGAGATGGTTAAAAAGGTTATTGAAGCCCATATTGAGGTTTTGAGTAATGATTTTAAGCTTGGAGAAAAGGCTACTAATTTATATAAGAAATTGGATGAAATTGGAACAGTTGCAGGACACTACTATAAAGGTGTAGAATAGATATAATATGAAAAATATACATAAATATATAAATAAACTTAAATTTATGTGTATTAAAATATAAAAATATCATATACATGAAAAAATAGGGGGAATAATGAAAATGAGAGAAGAAGCTTTAGAAATTTTATTTAAGTATTTAGAGACTGATAGAATGAGAAAACATTGTTATGCTGTTGAAGCAGTTATGAGAGACTTAGCTAAAAGATTAGAGCCAGAAAAAGAAGAAGAGTGGGCAGTTGCAGGCCTTTTACATGATTTAGATTCAGATATAGTTGGGAGAAAGCCAGGGGAAATCTGTGAAGGACATGCTACAACAACAGTGGAACTGCTTAAAAAAGAAAACTTTGGTGATGAAGAGATGTATAGAGCAATACTTGGTCATCATGATGGAATGGGAGTTACAAGAACTAGTCTAATGGAAAAAGCTATATATGCAGCAGACCCTATAACTGGTTTTATAACTGCTATAGCGTTAGTTTATCCAGATAAAAAGCTTACTAGTGTAAAAACAAAGTCTGTAATTAAAAGAATGAAAGAAACAAGATTTGCTTCAAATGTAAATAGAGATGCAATGAGAAGTATAGAAGATATAGGGATTCCATTTGATGAATTTGCAGAGCTTTCTCTTAATGCAATGAAGAATATCAGTGATGTTCTTGAGAGTAATGAAAATGAATAATACCAATAATATACGAATAAAAAATAGGAAAAGAAAGTAAGGCGGGATGTATGAAGCTTACAACTATTTGTTATATAGAAAAAGATGGAAAGACTTTAATGTTATATAGAAATAAAAAGAAAGATGATATACATGAAGGTAAATATGTAGGAGTTGGAGGAAAGTTTGAGCAAGGAGAGACTCCTGAAGATTGTGTAATTAGAGAAGTTAAAGAAGAAACTGGGCTTACTCTTAACTCGCTAACATATAAAGGATTGATAACTTTTCCAAAGTTTAAGAATGATGAGGACTGGTACATGTTCTTATATTTTTCAGATGATTTTGAAGGTGACTTATCCGAAAAAGATTTGGATGATTGTAAAGAAGGAAAATTAATTTGGGTAGACAATGATAAAATATTTGACTTAAATATGTGGGAAGGTGACAGATTGTTTTTGAATTGGGCTAAGACTGGTAAGGTTTTTAGTGCAAAGATAATATACAATAACGGAAAATTGGAAGATTATAGTGTAAATTTCTTAACTTAATTTGTATACATATTTTCAATTTAGACTTGATTTGGAGTTAATATTGTTAAAAAAATAAAAATTGACTTAGACAACTATTTGCTTTATACTAAAGTAAAATTTTTAAATGGAGGAAAAATCTAGAATGATAGACATAAATTTAGAAACATGCGTAGGTTGTGGCTTGTGTGAATCAGACTGCCTTGTAAATGCAATAAAAGTTAGAGAAAATAAAGCAAAGGTAAAAAATATCCTTTGCATTAATTGTGGTCACTGTATGGCAATTTGCCCAACAGACTCTATAGAAATGCAGGGATTTGATAAGAGTGAAGTATTAGAATACAATCATGAGACTTTTGACTTAGAATCTGAAAACTTAATGAATTTCATAAAATTTAGAAGAAGTATAAGAGACTACAAAGACATAGAAGTAGAAGAAGAAAAAATAAGAAATATAGTAGAAGCTGGTAGATATACGCCAACAGGTGGAAATAGACAGCCTCTAAGATACATATTGGTAAAAGATAAATTAAAAGAAGTAAAAGAATTGGCAATAGAAGGGCTTTACAATATGGCACTAAATACTGATGATGAAGACCCTGTTCGTTCTATATACAAAAACACATTTAAGAGAATGTATAAAGGATATAAAGAAAAGGGAATTGATTCTTTATTTTACGATGCACCATTACTTATGGTAGTTGTTGGTGATATTTCTTTAGGTGGAAGTGTATATGTAGATGGAGGATTAGCTGCATCTAATATGGAGCTTATGGCTTATTCGCAAGGATTAGGAATGTGTTACAATGGATTCTTTGTTATGGCATCAAATATAGAGCCAAAGATAAAAGAGTTATTAGGAATGAATGATAATGAGGCAGTTATAACTTCATTTATATTAGGTTATCCAAATGTAAAATATAAAAGAACTGTAAATAGAAATGATGCTAAACTTGATATAATATAAATTAAAAATAATATTATATATCAAATTAAGATAAATAATTTGCTAATATATCAAATTTATTGTAAAGGCAAGTTAAATGGAGTATAATCAAATTATATTATGTATGAATGAGGATATTAAATTTTTTACGAAATTTTATGTCCTTTTTTATACTAACTTATATTTTAAAACCCAGAAAATTATACAGTGTATACACTGTAAATATTATTATATGGAGGAAGCGGTAGTGAATTTGAAAAAGTTATTTTCTTTAACTTTTATAATTGTGTCCATATTCACTTTTTGTATATTTCCTTTTGATATTAATGCCATGAATAATGATAATCGTACTATACGTGTTGCTTATCCTATTCAAGAAGGTCTAAATGAAGTAGATGAACAAGGTAGATACTCTGGATATAACTATGAATACTTACAAGAAATTGCTCAGTATACTGGATGGAATTATGAGTTTGTTCGGGTTGGAGGAGATACAAACACTTCTCTTCTTAAATCTATGGAGATGTTAGAAAAAGGCGAAGTTGACTTAATGGGTGGAATGTTATACGATGAACAATTAGAGAAAATATATGATTATGCAGGTTCTAGTTATGGGACTGTAAATACAGTATTACAAGTGCTTAAAGACAATGTAGATATTGACAGTGTGAGTTCACAAGTTACAAAGACCATGCGTATTGCAGTGCCAGAGAATGGAATTAATAAGATTAAAGAATTAGATAGATATTGTGAAATGAATCAAATATCTCCTGAATTGGTGCCTTGTAAAACAGGAGAAGAACAGTTACAGGCATTAAAGGATGGAAAGGCAGATGCAATGCTTAATGTCAGTATGAATCATATAGATGGTGTTCGAACTATAGCTAAATTTTCTCCTAAACCATTCTATTTTATTACATATAAAGGCAATAAAGAATTATCTCAACAACTCAACTCAGCAATCTCTAATATTGAGCAAACAGACCCATATTTTTCACAGACATTATATGAGAAATATTTTACACCAGAAAATAAAGAGTTAGTTTTATCCAATAAGGAATCTGAATATATAAAAAATATAGAAACTTTGCAAGTAGGAGTTTTACTAAAAAATCCACCATTTCAATATGCAGATGATAAAACAGGTAAATTAAAGGGAATTTCAATAGACTTACTTAATTATATCTCAGATAAAACTGGCTTAAAGTTTGATATGATACCTGTGAAATCTCAGAAAGAATTGGACAATATGATAAAAGATTCTAAGATTGATATTGTAGCTGGTATGTCTTATGATTATGAAAGGGCACGTGAACGTCATGTAGCCATGACTCGCCCATTTATTTCTACACAGTATATTATGATGATTAATAATAAAATTAATGAAGATAGTCTAGAAAATAAACGTTTAGCTCTTACAAAAGATACTTCTTATAAAGAATATTCATCTAATAATATTATTTGGTATGATACATTAGAGGAGTGTATTGAAGCTGTAAATAGTGGAAGAGCCGATTATACATATGGTGAAGGATATGCTATACAGTATTATGTCAATCAACCCAAGTATAAGTATGTTCGTCTAATTCAACAAAACTATGAACCACATCGTTTTTGTTTTGGTGTAGCTAAACAGAACAAACAGGAATTATATAGTATATTAAATAAGGCTATTAATAGTATGCCTACTGAAAACATGCAATCAATTATTTATAAGAATACTACATATATATCAAATTTTTCTCTAATTCATATTATGCAGGAAAATCCAATTCAAACTATTCTTATAGTCTCTAGTATATCATTATGTATTATTATAATTATGGCTTGGAGTCTTCGTACTCGTACAAGTATGAATCAGAGAATTTCTTTAGAACTTAAAAAACATACTGAAGTATATGAGATGGCAAGTGAGTATTTCTTTGAATATGATTATCAAGCAGATAAAATTACGATTGCTATGCAAGAAAATGGAGTTAATGTCTTTAATGGTTTAAGTCATAGTAAAGATGAATATGAAAATGAAATTGAAAAAGAGTATAGGGAACAATTTTTTAAGTTGATTAGGGAACAAGAAAATGGTTCAACAGAAATGTATTGTGTTTGTCCTGATGGAGAGTTTCATTGGGTTAGAATTACATCAAAGATAATTCATAATGAAAAGAATGTTCCTGTGTATTCAATAGGCAAATTACATAATATTGATTGTGAAAAAGAGGAAAAAATGAGGTTGTTAGATAAAGCGCAAAGAGATAGTTTAACAAATATTTTTAATGCTGCTTCTATAAGGGATATGGCTACAAAAAGTTTAGATGATTTATCTCATAATGAAAGGGGAGCTTTACTTATCTTAGATATTGACTATTTTAAAGATATAAATGATACTTATGGTCATCTTGTTGGAGATAAGATGCTGATTGCAGTTGCAAATATTCTTGTTAAATGTTTTGATGAATGTGACATAGTAGGTCGCCTAGGGGGTGACGAATTTAGCATATATGTTAAAAATGTAAAGGATACAGAAAGTCTTATAGAAAAGTGTAATATTTTATATGATAAAATCCATGGCATTAAATTACCAAATGGCAATAGTATATCTGTAAGTATGGGCGGTGTAATATCAAAGCAAGGACAGACATATGATGAGATATACAAAATGGCAGATGATGCACTTTATAATTCGAAGAAGCAGGGTAGAAATCGATTTAAAATTACTGAATAGGAAAATTTTTTATATACATTTTATATAATCTATATAATGAAAGAACATATAAGTATGTGTTTACCAGAAAATGAATGGAGTTAATCTACATATGTACAAGATATTAAGTAGTATAATTTAATATCTTGATTGTAGAGAATTACATAAGTTTAAAGAAAAAAAAATCTATCAAATAAAAATATATAGTAAAATAATAAAGCCTAATGACAAATATAAAAATGCATCATTAGGCTTTATTCCTATAAACTTTTATAATGTTAATTTATAGACTAAGTGTAATATAGATTTATTTATAATCTATAATTGTATCCAAGACTCAATCCAAATAAACTTTAGATTTAATATTGGTTCATAGATTTTAATATTTCTATAACATAATCCCAAACATTAGCTATAGAAGGGATACTAACATGTTCATTTGGAGTATGAACATCAAACATATCTGGTCCTATAGATATAGCTTCAGCATGAGGAAGTTTATCAAGTAATAATCCACACTCAAGACCAGCATGTAGAGCCATAACAGTAGGAACTTTACCAGTTAATTTTTCATAAGTTTCACTACATATTTTTTCTAATTTAGAACCTTTTTTGAACTCCCAAGCTGGATATTGAGAAGTAAGACCATAATCAGCACCTAAAGCTTGAGCTAAAAGTCTTATTCTATCAGCTATCTCATCTCTAATAGACATAACAGAACTTCTAACAGAAGTTAAGAATTCAATAGTAGATTCTTTAGTTTCAATTATAGCGAAGTTAGTAGAACTTTCAACTAATCCTTCTATATCAAGGCTTACAGATTGAACACCATGAGGAGTTAAGCTTGACATTTGAACAACTTTTTCTTTACAATCTTTAGCAAGAACTTTTTCTACAGAAGTTTCAGCTATTGAATAAGTCATACCAGGGTCAGAAGTAGTGAACTCATGTTTAAATGCAGTTAAAATTTCATTTATTTGTTTTTTAGCAACTTCAACATCAGCTTTATTAACAGCTATTACACACTTAGCTTCACGAGGTATAGCATTGTGCTTAGTTCCACCATCAACTGAAGCTAAATCATAGTCAACATCTAATACGCTTAATACTCTAGCTATTGCTTTATTAGCATTTGCTCTTTGTAAAACAATTTCCATACCAGAGTGTCCACCTAATAGTCCAGTAACTTCAACTAATAAACCTTGCTTGTCAGCTTCAACTTCTTTGTATTCAACAGGTAAACTAACAACACAAGTTTTACCACCAGCACAACTAACTAATAAGTATCCTTCCTCCTCGGAGTCCATATTTAGGATATATTGACCTTTAATTAAGCTAGGGTCTAATGCATCAGCACCATTCATACCATCTTCTTCATTAACAGTAACTAAAACTTCTAATGCTGGATGCTCTAAAGTGTTGTCTTCTAATATAGCCATACCCATAGCAACAGCTATACCATTGTCAGCTCCTAAAGTAGTTCCAGTAGCATATATCATGTCACCATCGATTCTTAATTTTATAGGGTCTTTAAGAAAATCATGTTCAACATTCTTTTCTTTTTCACAAACCATGTCCATGTGTCCTTGAAGAACTACGCCTGGACAATTCTCATATCCTTTTGTAGCAGGCTTTCTTATTATTATGTTTAAGCTTTCATCTTGAATAGTTTCAAGACCTAAATCTTTACCAAAGTTAAGTAAATAATCACTTATACCTTTTTCATTTCCAGAACCTCTAGGAATTTGAGATATTTTCTCAAAGTTTTTAAAAACATTTTCTGGTTTTAATCCTTCTAATACGTTTCCCATGACTTATGTTCCTCCTTAGTTTATCTATATAAGTAGCTATTCTTTAAAAACATGCTAAAACAAACTACTTTAAAAATATTAAAGAAGATTTTTTAACAGATTATATTACAAATAAAGCATGTTTATGTATAATATATAGATAGCTACATACATAGTATAATACAAAATATGTGTAAAATATATCTAAAAGAGAAAAAATATAATAATTTTAGAAATGAAAAAGAAATAAAACTTGCAGTTTTTATTGGAAATGCTTGAAAACATACATTTTTAAAATTAAATAAAAAAGTTAAAATATCGAGGATGGTGAATATAGAAAATGAATGAGAAATCGTTAAGAGTTCTAGAATACAATAAAATAATAGACTTATTAAAGAAGAAAGCCTCATCTTCTTTAGGTCTAAAATATATAGAAAGTTTAGTCCCAAATACTGATTTTATAGAAGTAAAATCTATGCTAGAAGAAACTAGTGAAGCTCAATCAATTATTATAAAGAGAGGTTCAGTAGGTTTGGAAGGTATCCATGATATAGAAGACAAGGTAAAGAGAGCGTATATAGGAGCATCTCTTGACCCAGGAAGTCTAATTATGATAGCAGATACTCTAAGAGTAGCTAGGAGATTGAAAAATAGTCTATCTAGCAGTGATGAAGAAGATTTCAATTATCCAATAATACAATCTCTATCAAATTCTCTATATGTGTATAAAGACATAGAAGACCAGATATACAATGCGATAATTAGTGAAGTAGAGATATCTGACAATGCCTCAAGTACACTTAGAGATATCAGAAGAAGAATATCTCAGAAAAATCAATCCATTAGGTCGAAACTAAATTCAATAATAAGTTCAACTACTTATCAAAAATACTTACAAGATGCCATAATTTCTCTAAGAGGTGATAGATTTGTAGTGCCTGTAAAAGCTGAATATAGGTCGCAAGTTGCTGGTATAGTACATGACCAGTCATCTTCTGGTGCGACACTTTTTATAGAGCCAATGACTATAGTAGAAATGAACAATGAATTGAGACAGTTGAAATTAGGAGAACAAGAAGAGATAGAAAGAATTTTATCGGAGCTTTCTGCTATGGTTGGAGAAGTGAGTGAACACTTAATTTCTAATCAGGAGATACTAGGAAGATTGGATTTTGCATTTTCAAAAGGAAAACTTTCGATACAAATGAGAGGTATAGAACCAACTTTAAATGAGGATAAATATTTAAATATAAAAAATGGAAGACATCCTTTGTTAGATAAGAAAAAAGTAGTAGCAAATACAATTTATTTAGGAAGAGACTTCCATACATTAGTAATAACAGGTCCAAACACAGGTGGTAAGACTGTTACAATAAAAACTGTGGGTCTATTTGCACTTATGACACAAAGTGGACTTCATATACCTGCTGATTATGGAAGTAGTATGTGTGTATATGATAATGTATTTGCAGATATAGGAGATGAACAAAGTATTGAGCAGAGTCTATCGACATTTTCATCTCATATGACGAATATAGTATCAATACTACAAAACGTAACAGCAGACTCTTTAGTTATATTTGACGAATTAGGAGCAGGGACAGACCCTGTTGAAGGAGCTGCCCTTGCAATAGCAGTATTAGAAGATATAAATTCTGTAGGAGCTAAATGTATAGCAACTACTCACTATAGTGAGCTTAAAAACTATGCTCTTACTAAATCTGGTGTAGAAAATGCAGCAGTTGAATTTGATATAGAAACATTAAGTCCAACATATAAACTACTTATAGGTGTTCCAGGAAAATCGAATGCTTTTGAGATTTCTAGAAAACTTGGACTAAGTGACTATGTAATTTCACGTGCTAAAGAATATATAAATACAGATAACATAGCTTTAGAAGATGTACTACAGAATGTTGAAAAGAATAGAATCAAAGCAGTAGAAGACAGAGAAGAAGCGGAAAGATTAAAAGAAGAGATTGAAAGACTAAAGGTAGAATATGATGAAAAGCTTGAAAAATTGATTAGCCAAAGAGATAAGATGGTTGAAAAAGCTAAGTCAGAAGCGTTTTCAATTATAAGACAAGCTAAAGAAGAAGTAGATATTATAATAAAGGAACTTAGAAATCTTGAACAGGAAAGAGCTTCAAAAGAAAAGAATCGTAAGATAGAAGAACTTAGAAAAGAATTGACTAGTTCTATGGGAAGTCTTCAACCAACAGTAAAAAGCATGATAGTTCCAAAGGTTTCAAATAAAGAGATAAAAGACCTAAAGCCAGGCGAAGAAGTCAAGGTAATAACTCTAAACCAAAATGGTAGTGTAGTGTCAGTGGATAAAAAGAGAAAAGAAGCAGTAGTGCAAATTGGTATAATGAAGATGACCCTACCTTTTAAATCTTTACAAAAAACTCGCAAGGATGTTTCAACAAATGTAACTAAATCAACAAGAAATATAATAAGGTCAAAATCTGGTAATATAAAAAATGAAGTTGACCTTAGAGGATTAAATCTAGAAGAAGCTATAATGGAAGTTGAAAAATATCTTGACGATGCATATGTGGCAGGATTGGAATCTGTAACAGTAATACATGGAATTGGTACAGGAGTACTAAAAGCAGGACTACAAGATGTATTAAGAAGGAATAGACATGTAAAATCACAAAGAGGTGGTCAATATGGAGAAGGTGGAGCAGGAGTAACAATTGTTAAACTAAAATAATTTGTATGGGAGCACATTTTTATGATATTAGTATCTGCATGTTTAATAGGAATAAATTGTAAATATAGTGGCGATAATAATGAAAATGAAAAAGTTAAGGAATATTTAAAAGACAAAGAATTTACACTTGTATGCCCAGAACAGTTAGGTGGTCTATCTACACCAAGACCACCTGCTGAAATAGTCGATAATAAGGTAATTACCAAAGATAATAAGGATGTGACAGAAAACTTCGTAAAGGGTGCTAAAGAGACCTTAAAAATAGCAAAATTATATGTATGTAGCGAAGCAATATTAAAAGAAGGTAGTCCATCTTGTGGGTGTAATTTAATTTATGATGGAAGTTTTTCTGGTAAAAAAATTTCAGGAAAAGGTGTCACAGCAAAACTACTTGAGGAAGAAGGCATAAAAGTTAAAAGTGAAAAAGATTTGTAGAAAACCAATACAGGAATAAAAAATTGCATGTAAAAATAGTATTTTTAATGTAAGCAGAATTTGTATAAAAGGTACAATTTTTAAAGTACTTTATCACATAATGAAATACTTGAAAAAACACGAAATTTGATTTAACATAAAGAGATAAGCACAATATAAACCAGGTACAATGTAGAGAGGAGCAACAAGATGCAAGATTTCAAGGTAGCAATATCAAATTGCCTTAAAGAAAAAATAGAAGATTTATCGAAAGAAGAGATAGAGGCACTTATAGAAGTTCCACCAAACAAGGACATGGGTGACTATGCTTTTCCATGCTTTAAATTAGCTAAAGTGTTTAGAAAAGCTCCAAACATGATAGCAAATGAATTGGCAGAAAGTATAGAGCCAAGTGGAGAGATAACAAAGGTGATACAATTAGGCGGATATGTAAACTTTTTTGTAAATAAGTCTCAATTGGCAGAAACTGTAATCAAAAAAGTATTAGAGGAAAAAGAAAATTATGGTCATAGTGATTTTGGTAAAGATAAAACTGTAATAGTTGAGTATTCTTCTCCAAATATAGCAAAACCTTTCCATATAGGACATATAAGAACTACAGTGATAGGTAACGCCCTATATAAGATATATGACTCACAAGGATACAAGACTATAAGAATAAATCATTTAGGTGACTATGGAACTCAATTTGGTAAGTTAATAGTGGCCTTTAAAAAGTGGGGAGAAAAGGAAGTAGTAGAATCTAATCCAATTCCAGAATTACTAAAATTATATGTAAGATTCCACGATGAAGCTGAACAATATCCAGAAATGGAAGATGAAGCAAGAGCGTGGTTTACTAAATTAGAAAATGGCGATGAAGAAGCAAAAGAATTATGGCAATGGTTTAGAGATGAGAGTTTAAAAGAATTTAACAGAGTGTATAAACTTTTAGATATAGAATTTGATTCTTTGGCAGGGGAAAGTTTCTATTCTGATAAGATGGGTAAAGTTATTGAGTTATTAGAAGAGAAAAATCTTCTAATAGAGTCTAAAGGTGCAAAGATTGTTGATTTAGAAGAATATAAAATGCCACCAGCACTTATTACTAAGAATGATGGTTCAACATTATATATGACAAGAGATTTAGCTGCTGCAATATATAGAAAAGAAACTTATAATTTTGACAAGTGTATATATGTAGTTGGTTCTCAACAAAACTTACATTTCCAACAATGGTTTAAAGTAATTGAGCTTATGGGATACGATTGGGCAAAAGATTTAGTTCATGTTGGGTTTGGTATGGTGGCTCTTGAAGAAGGGACTATGTCAACTAGAAAAGGAAGAGTAGTATTTTTAGAAGATGCTTTAAATCAAGCTATAGATAAGACTAAGGATATTATATTAGCTAAAAATCCAAATGCCAAAAATGTAGATGAAATATCTAAACAAGTAGGTGTTGGTGCAGTAGTATTCCAAGAATTGTCTAATAGTAGAATTAAAGATTACACATTCTCATGGGAAAGAACATTGAGCTTTGATGGTGAGACTGGACCATATGTTCAATATACGCATGCTAGATGTTGTTCAGTTTTAAGAAAAGCAGAAGAAGAAATAACTTCTGATATAGATTATAGTCTGTTAGCTGATGAAGATAGTGCAGAAGTTCTTAGAGTTATAGAATCATTTAATAAAAATATTTTACTTGCTCTAAAGAAAAATGAACCACATATAGTGACTAGATTTATGTTAGATTTGGCTCAAGCGTTTAATAAATTTTATCATGACAATCCAATTTTAGTAGAAAATTTGGAAATTAGAAAAGCTAGACTTGCATTAGTTCTAGCTACAAAACAAACTTTGGAAAATTCTCTGAAACTGTTGGGAATGCACGCTCCAGAAAGAATGTAATACGATAAAATGTTGAAATAAAAAGAATAAAATTGAACTTAGTACGCAATTTGTATAACTGTAAAATATAGGGATGTCGAAAACTGATGCTTTACATATAAAAAAGTAGTATCGTATAATAATATATAGATAGTAGATTACAATGATTTTTGTACACTACTATCCCCCTATATATGACAGCTTCTTAAACGGGCTGTCTCTTTTTTTTTAATAGCAAGATATTTAGATTCAATTTTTTAGAAAGGATATATTTATGAATGATGAATTACTAAAAAAAGTCTATACATCTTCTTTTAGTAGTGCAAGTAGGGCTCTTAAAGATTTAATTATAATAAATACGAAATCCTTAATAGATGATAAAACACAAAGATGTGTATATATAGACGAAAATAGACTGAGAGATGAACTTATTTACTATAGATTTTATGGAGAGAAAATAGGGAATATTAATTTTTTAAATATTTTATTACCATTAATTTTATCAAATACTAATATCCAAAAAAGTGAAGACGAGGTTGTTAGACTAATAAAAAGATATGTGAGTTATTTTAAAAAAGAAGAATCTTTATTTGATTATTTATTAGGTTCTGTAGCGTATAATTCTGTTATGCACAATCTTATAAATAATAGCAAAATAGAATATGTCGAATTACTACAGAGTATCAAAGACAAGATAATAGGATTTTCTATAGAATTAGACAAATCAGATATTGTAAAGTTTCAGATGGCAAGGATTAAAGCAATACAATTAATTGATAAATATATTGATTCAAAGTTTGAAGAGTATGATGAAGAAAGTGTTCTATTAAACGTGTTAAACGTCTTATACGATGTATATATGGAAGATAGGATTGTAGAAAATGAAGGAATTAAGAGCATAAAAAAATCTATATTATCCATTTTGGGTGAAGATAGTGAATTAAATGAAGATAATATAGATTTTATTTTTTCTATGTCAGAATATGTTGTTAAATTGAGAAAATATAAAATTGGAGTCAAGGCATACAATAAAAAAATAGACCCAAGAAGTTTTATAAGACTTGAAGAAGGGAATACTTTAATAGACCCCATATTTAATCAAATAACAGTTATATCAAAAACTTTTAATGATAACATATTAAGCATAAAAATAAATTCTAAATCAGGTATTCATATATTGAAATTTAAAAAAGTTTAGGCTATCAGAGTGTGCTATTTTTCTCTAGATAATCCAAAAAATCTTTTTCCTTAGTGTCAGTTAAAAAACATAATTCCTTTACAATATTATTTCTAAGGTCGATGAAATCACTAATTTGAGTATTTTCATTAGTGTATTCAAGAGACTTTATAATAAGTAGTAGATCTCTTTTTGATAAAGAGTTGATAGATACTTTTTCAATTAATTCCATAAAAAACTTCCTTTCCTCACATTACTTGAAATTAATAAATTAATTATATAGATATTATTAAAACTTTACATATACTATTCTAACCTATAAGGGGTACAAAAAGACAGTATAATATTAAAAAGAGGTGAGAAATATTTGAAAATTTTATTAACAACATTAAATTCTAAGTTTATTCATACAAATTTAGCTATAAGATACCTAAAAGAATTTGTAAGAGATTTGATAGAAGTTGATATGAAAGAATATACGATAAATAATGATTTGGACTATATTTTGAAGGATATATACAAAAACGAGTATGATATAATATTATTCTCCACATATATTTGGAATGTGGGGGATATAGTTAAGCTTTGTGATAATCTAAAGAAAATTAGACCTAATACTAAAATAGCTTTGGGCGGACCAGAAGTTAGTTATGATAGTTATGAGGCAATGAAAAAGTACGATTTTGTGGATTATATACTTTATGGAGAAGGAGAATTAATTTTTAAAGACTTGGTACTTCATTTACAAGGCAAAAAAGACATAAATGATGTAAATGGACTTGTATATAGACAAGGCAATGAGATAATCGTGAATAAGCCAATGGAATTACTTCAAAACCTGGACGAGATTCCTAGTCCTTATGAAAATTTAAATCCAAAAGAATATGAAAATAGAATAGTGTATTATGAATCATCAAGAGGTTGTCCTTTTAACTGTCAGTACTGCTTATCATCCACTATTCCAGGTCTAAGATATTTTAGCTTAGATAGAATAAAGAGTGATTTAAAAGCTTTAATAGATGCAAGGGTATCACAGATAAAGTTTATTGATAGAACTTTTAATGCAAATAAAAAAGTGGCTATGGAAATTATGGATTTTCTTATGAAAAATGATAATGGATATACTACTTATCATTTTGAAGTTACAGCGTATTTGATAGATGATAAGATGCTTGAATTTTTAGCTGATTGTAAAGAAGGTCTTTTTCAGTTTGAAATAGGAGTGCAATCGACAAATGAAAAAACACTTGATGCAGTAGGTAGAAGGGATGATTTTAAAAAATTGTCTCATGTTGTTCAGACTGTAGCATCGTATAGAAATATACATCAGCACTTAGACTTAATTGCAGGGCTTCCTTATGAAGATTATAAGAGTTTTGAGAATTCCTTTAATGATGTATTTAATCTAGGTATAGAGCATCTACAATTAGGTTTTTTAAAGATGATTAAAGGTACAGGCATGAGAAAAGTTGCAGATGAACATGGTTTTAAATATAAAGATTATGCTCCATATGAATTTTTATATAATAATTATATAAGTTATGAGGAAACATTGAAGCTAAAGGATATAGAAGATATATTGGAGAGGTACTATAATTCTAAAAACTTTGTGTTGTCCATGAGATATATTATAGGCAGATTTTATAAACAAAGTCCTTTTAAATTCTTTGAGGCTTTTGCTAAGTATTTTGATGAAAATGGATATTTTGATTTGGCACAAGGAAAGAATCAGCTATATAAAATATTGATGGATTTTTATAATGAAAATATAAATATGGATAATGATGTATTCAATGATATATTAAAGTATGACTATATATCACTTGGTAAAACATCGAATATACCACAGTTTTTTAATAAGTTAGATGTGGATGATTTTAAGAATAGATGCCATGTATTTTTACAGGATAATGGTAATTTATCAACATATTTACCTAGTTTTGTTGATAAGCCAGCTAAACATATAATAAAATATGTTCATTTCGAGCCATTTAAATTCAATGTTGTTGATTTAAAAAGTGATATAAATATAGAAATAAGAGAAGAAAAAAATGTAGTCTTATTTGAATATGATGATAAAAAAGTATTTGAGAAATCTAAAACTCATAAAGTAGAGATTTAAATATTTAGGAGGGAAAAATGGATTTTAAAATAGAAAAATATTTGCTGAAAAAGGCAGAGGAACTAGCTTTTATTACTATAAAGCATGGTGGCGAGTTTAAATTAAAGAGCTATGATGTGCCAAAAGGTGGATTAGATGTACCTATAAAAAATGAGGTATTGGTAAAAGGAATAAAAGAAAAGACTGCTCAGGATAAGTTAAATTCAATGTCTATAGCAGATGCTATGATATATATAATTGGTATAGATAGTAAATTTAAAAACAATGGAGAATATGAAAAGTTCTTAAATGCTTTATCTGAAGATATTAATCTGGATTTAAAGGCATACATGGGATATATGTCAAGAAAATACTTTGAGATTGGGGAACATACAGATGCTTTAATATATATAAAAGCATTTATAACAATGTATCCAGATGATTTAGATGCCATGTATAATTATGCAATAGTTTGCCAAGAGATAGCAAAACAGTATCAAAAAGATATGGATGAGAAGGCAATGAATGCCTTTTTACTTGAAGCAATGGCCAAGCTTGAAAAGATAATTGATGTTGATGAGAGTTTTGCATTAGGTTATTACCATTTAGGTTACCATTACTATAATCAAGGTCAATATCTAAAGACTAAGCTAACTTGGGAAGATGCATTAAGACTTGGGCTAGATGCTGATTTGGTAGCTGAGATACAAGATAACTTAGGAAAGATGGACTTTAAAGTCCAGTATGAAGAAGGATATACGCTTGTATTCCAAGGTAAATTTAAAGAAGGATTAGAGAAACTACTGCCATTAGAAGAAGAACATATGGATTGGTGGAACTTGTTGTTCATGATAGCACTTGGATATAAGGGTATGGGCGAGATAGAACAGGCTGAGATGTATTTGGAGAAGATATTGATAATAAAGCCTAAGCAAGTGGATGCTATAGTGGAATTAGGGCTTTGTGAGGCTTATAAAAATAATTTAGATAAAGCAATAGAATATTTTGAACAAGCTGCTAAGATAAAGGAAGACCCAGAGATACTTTGTAATTTAGGGATGGCTTATTTAAATAATGGTGATATTGATGATGCAACTTATTATATAGAAAGAGCTTATGAATTGAATCCACAAGATGAGATTACAATTGCTTGTTTAAAAGAGCTTGGAATAAATAAGTAAGAATATTGTTAAGTTGTATTTGATTTTATTGGTTAGGCGGTATAACATTTATCATGTTATACCGTTTTTTATTTTTTACTTATTTTTCTTCAGATGTATTCAACGTGATAGAAGAAAAATCTTTTTGTATTTGAAGTAAAAATTTTTCTGATGCTTTTGAAAATATTTGATGTTTTTTCCATATAATATTTAATTTAGCTTCTAAAGGAGGATATAGAGGTCTAAAACAAAGATTACTATTTTCTGTAGTATTAACAAGTCTATCTAAACATAAAGCATAACCCAGCCCTTCTTCTACCATAAGAGAAGCATTATAAACTAAATTATATGTTGCAACAATATTTAGTTTTTCAGTACTATCTTCAAGCCATTTAGAGATTGCCTTATCAACTAGTGTTTGTCTTGAAATAATAAGTGGTATATTACATAAATCTTTTGGATTTATCGCATTTTGTGAGGCAAGGACACTGTCTTTACGCATTAGTAAGCCCCAAACATCAGTAGCAGGGATTTGTATGTAATCATACTTCTGTATATTTGCAGGTTCAATTAAAATACCAAAATCAAGAAGTCCTTTGTCTAATTTTTCAGTTACATCATCAGCATTTCCACTAAAAAGGTGGTATCTTACATTAGGGTATTTTTTATGAAAATGATATGCAGTTCTAGCTATAAGTCGCATAGCCTCAGTTTCTCCACCACCTATATATATATCACCACTAATAATTTCATTGGGATTATCAAATTCCAATTCTACCTTATCAACTAATGATATAATTTCCTCTGCTCTTTTATGTAAAAGCCTACCTTCATTTGTTAAGGAAACTTTTCTATTTCCTCTAACCAATAATTTAACTCCCAACTCTTCTTCAAGTTCTATAATCTGTCTAGAAAGTGTTGGTTGTGTTATATGTAAAAAGGTTGCTGCACCAGATATACTTTCCTCTCTTGCGATTGCTAAAAAATATCTTAATACTCTTAATTCCATAGTTAATCATCCTTTACTAACTTATTTATTATATAATTATATCAATTTTTATGCTTTTTAAGTATATGTAAGTATTTAATATAGGTATTTGATATAAAAAAATTAGTATATTACACTAAAAGTAGTAATCATATTACTTATAAAATTAATTAAGCTAATTTTTATTAAAATGTTATTTAGAAAATACAAATAAACTAAAATGTATATTGAAAGGATGTATAAAATGAATATCAATGAATTTTTAAAGCATGTGAATCAAAGAAAACCTGTTTCTAGTGAATCAGAAATACATGAATTTATGGTTAAGTTAAGTAATGAGGCAATGAAAATCACAAGCAGGCTAAATTCCTCTTATCATGAACCAGAAGAAGTGCGTAGTTTATTTTCTGAGTTGATTGGAAAGAAAGTAGATGAATCATTTTTTATGTTTCCACCATTTTATACAGATTGTGGAAAGAATATTACTATAGGAAAAAATGTTTTTATAAACAGCAGTTGTCATTTTCAAGACCAAGGAGGTATTGAGATTGGAGATAATACTCAAATTGGGCATAATGTGGTATTGGCTACACTTAACCATGGTATTATGCCAGATAAACGCAGTACAACCTATCCTTCTCCAATCATAATAGGAAAAAATGTATGGATTGGTGCTAATGTAACTATTGTTTCAGGAGTCACTATTGGCGATAATGCAATTATCGCTGCTGGAGCAGTTGTAACCAAAAATGTTGCAGAAAATACTATTGTAGGTGGTGTTCCTGCAAAGCTTTTAAGAGTTATTGATTAAATCCCAGAATAAAATATTAAACTATTATTTAGTTATACAAATTTTTTATAACATAAAAAATAAATTGAGAAAAGGTATAGCAAATATGGTATTATTTAGTTAAATATATATAAGGGAGGGGTTACTTTTGATAAAAAAATTAGATGATATTTTAGAGCAACTTAAGGGAGGAGAGAAAATAGTACTTTCTGTAGCAGCAGCTCATGACAAAGAGGTTTTGATGGCAATAAAGGATGCTGTAGAAAGAAATATAATTACTCCTATATTAGTTGGAAATGAAGAAAAGATAAGAGATATATCAAAAGAAATAGGATTTGATTTAAATGGTATCAAAATAGTGGATAAGGATGATATCAAAGATTGTGCAGAAATAGCAGTTAAACTAGTATCAAGTAAAGAAGCTGATTTTGTAATGAAAGGATTATTAGATACATCAGTTATCTTAAAAGAAGTGTTAAATAAAGACTATGGTCTTAGAACTGATAGTTTATTAAGTCATGTAATGGTATATGAGCTAGAAAGATACCATAAATTACTTATAACTACAGATGGAGGTATGAACATAGCTCCTGATTATGAGCAAAAGGCAAAAATATTAAAAAATTCAATAAAGGCTGCAAAAGCTTTAGGTATGGAAACTGTAAAAGTTGCATGCTTAGCAGCTAAAGAAAAAGTAAATCCTAAGATGCAAGCAACTGTAGATGCAGATATGCTAGCAAAAGCTTGTAAAGAAGGAGAGTTTGGAGACAATGTAATCGTAGAAGGACCTTTAGCTTTTGATTTAGCTGTTTCAAAAGAAGCTAGTGAAATAAAAGGATTTAAGAGTGACGTATCTGGTGATGTAGATATTATGTTGGTTCCAACAATTGAGGTTGGTAATGGAATAGGGAAAGCCTTTACATATATGGCGGACTCTAAATCAGCAGGTATAATTATGGGTGCAAAAGCTCCTATAGTTTTAGTATCAAGAGCCGATTCACATGAATCTAAATTGTATTCTATTGCATATGGTGCTATTGTGGCTAAGAGTATGAAATAAAATCAAGAGTATGAAATAAATGAATAAAAATAGAAAAAACAGTCAAAATGTCTAAATTAATGCAATATTAAAAAAATTTTATATAAAAAATAATTATGGCTTCAAATGAATATATACAAATGTTCAATTTGAAGCTATAATTAATATTAAAGTAGGAAAAATAAAAAAATTCAAAAAAATTAGTCCAAAAAATGCTATTCTAAGAAATTTTTACTAATTAAGTTTAGGGAGTAAAAATCTGTAACAAGTCTAAAAGTAATGAAAAATAATAAATACACAATCAACATATAAAAACGAAAAAATGACTAGAAATAATTCAAACTTGATTTAAAAAAAATCAAAACATAATTTAATTAAACTAAAGTATCAAAAAATAGGTTTAAGTATTAAAAAATAGCCAAAAACAGTAAGTAAAATTAACTTAAATTAGGTACCAAAAATTAAATTTTTATGTATTATCTAATTTTGTTAAAAAAATATTTAAATCTAAAGCAAAGTGTTGGAAATTAGTATATAATCAACTTAGAAAGCATTTATTTTATTATTTTATGACATGAAGTCAGTCACCTGGGGGATTTTAAAAATCAAAAAAAGGGGATAGGAATATGGATGAAAAAATGTTAACAATTGATTTAAACAGCCAGAAGATGATAGCAAAAGCTAGAGAAGAAGGCGTAGAAACAATGTATGATAGAAAAGAAGGCTTCAAGGCACAATGTGGTTTTGGTCTTCAAGGTGTTTGCTGTAGAATATGTGGAATGGGACCATGTAGAATAAGTCCTAAGACTCCAAGAGGGTTATGTGGAGCAGATGAACACACTATAGTAGGTAGAAACTTTGCAAGAATGGTTGCTGGTGGGACAGCTGCCCATTCAGACCATGCTAGAGATATTGCACATACATTAGCATTAGCTGATCCAAATGGAAACTATAAAATAAGAGATGAAGCTAAGTTAATAACTTTAGCTAAAGAATGGGATGTAGAGACAGAAGGTAGAGATATCTATGATGTAGCACATGAAGTGGCAGAAATTGCATTAATGGAGTTTGGGAAGCCTTTTGGAACATTAAGATTTATAAAAAATGCACCAGAACCAAGACAAAAAATATGGAAAGAATACGCTATAGAACCAAGAGCTATAGATAGAGAAATTGCAACAATAATGCACTCTACTCATATCGGATGTACTGGTGATATAGATAGTTTAATACACATGAGTCTTAGAACTTCTATGGCTGATGGTTGGGGAGGTTCTATGATAGGTACTCGTCTAAGCGATATCTTATTTGGAACTCCAGTGCCAAGAAGAACAGAGGCTAATTTAGCAGTATTAGAAGAAAATAAAGTTAATATAATATTACATGGACATGAGCCAGCATTATCTGAAATGATAGTTTTAGCTTCAGAAGAGCCAGACTTAGTAGCTTTAGCTAAAGAAGTTGGAGCTGATGGAATAAACTTAGCTGGTATGTGTTGTACAGGTAATGAGATTACAATGAGACATGGTGTAAGAATAGCAGGAGACTTCCATCAACAAGAACTTGCAATAATAACTGGAGCAGTAGAAGCTGTAATAGTTGACGTTCAATGTATATTCCCTGCATTAGCTAGAGTTGCAGATTGTTACCATACTAAATTTGTAACAACTTCTCCAAAAGCTAAAATAACAGGTTCAACTTATATTGAATTTAGAGAAGAACAAGCACTTGATGATGCTAAAGCAATAGTTAAAGAAGCTATTTTAAACTTTAAAAATAGAGATAAATCAAAAGTACTTATACCTGAATTAAAATCAGGGGCAACAGTTGGGTATAGTGTAGAAGCAGTAGTAAACCAATTAGATAGAGTTGTAAACTCTCATATAGACCCAGCAGGAACAGTTAAGCCATTAACAGACTGTTTAAAATCTGGAGTATTAAGAGGAGCAGCTGGTGTAGTTGGATGTAACAATGCTAAAGGAGTTTCAAATGAGGCTCACGTAACAATAATGAAAGAATTAATTAAAAATGACATAATAGTAGTTACTACAGGATGTGGTGCTTCAGCAGCAGCTAAATTTGGTTTAATGGAAACTGATGCAGCAGAAAAATATGCAGGTAAAGGTCTTGCAACTGTCTGTAAACTAGTAGGAATCCCACCAGTACTACATATGGGTTCTTGCGTTGATATAAGCCGTATATTAGATTTAGTTGGAGCAGCAGCTAATTACTTAGATATGGATATGTGTGACCTTCCAGTTGTAGGTATAGCTCCAGAGTGGATGTCAGAAAAAGCGGTTGCTATAGGATGTTATGTTGTAGCTTCTGGTATAGACACTTATTTAGGAATAATGCCTCCAATAACTGGTTCTTCAAGAACAGTAGACATATTAACTAGCGAATTAAAAGATAAAGTTGGAGCAACATTTACTGTAAATACTAATCCAAAAGAATTAGCAGCTACAATAATAGAAGATATAGAGAAAAAACGTGTTCACTTTGAAGCATTAGTTGAAGAAAAAATGGCAGAAAAGGCTGAAGCTTAAGAGAGATAGAAACCATAGAAAAAACGATTTTATAAGAAATTTTATGGATGAATAAAGTCAAATGTTAAGGCAAAGAACATCGAAATATAACGAATATACTGAATAAATAAAATATAAACAATATAATGAAGAATAATAAAACTATACATGCTGCTTTGAAAAGCTAGTAAGGTAAATGTAATTGGTTCCTGTAAGGACTAGCTGTAGTTTATTTTTAGTGTACAAAAAATAAACAACTATAAAATTAACTGCATAAAAAGCAAATAGTAATAAAGGTGGTAGGGATTATGAAGATAGCAATAACAGGTAAAGGTGGAGTAGGTAAAACGACTTTTTCTTCAATGCTCTCTAGAATGTTTGCTGAAGACGGATACAGAGTTGTTGCTGTTGACGCTGACCCAGATGCTAATTTAGCTTTAGCACTAGGTTTTCCAAAAGAAGTATATGAATCAATAGTACCTATATCAGAAATGAAAAAATTAGTTTCAGATAGAACAGCTGCTTCTGTAGGTTCATTTGGAAAAATGTTTAAGATGAATCCTAAAGTTGACGATATCCCTGAAAATTTCTGTAAAGAATATAATGGAGTAAGATTACTTACATTAGGGACAGTAGATTCTGGTGGCACTGGATGTGTATGTCCAGAGCATGTTCTTTTAAAAAGATTATGTTCACATTTAATACTACAAAATAAAGATGTAGTTGTTATGGATATGGAAGCGGGAATTGAACACTTAGGAAGAGGAACAGCCCAAGGTGTAGATGCTTTTATAGTAGTTGTAGAACCAGGAGAAAGAAGTTTACAGACTTATAGAAAAGTAAAAAAACTTGGACATGATATAGGAGTAAATAAGGTATTTGTTGTAGGAAATAAAATTAGAAACAAAGAAGATGAAGAATTTATAATCAAAAACTTAGAAGATGGAGAATCTTTAGGATTTATTTATTACAATCAAGATGTTATAGATTCTGATAGAGCAAATCAATCTCCATATGATTCTAGTGAAACAACAAAAGCACAAATTAAAGCAATAAAAGATAAATTAATGTCACTTAAAGATAAATAGAATTTTGATTTGGGATTTTAGGTTGGTTAAAGGTTAGACATAGGTAATAGATAGGTAATAAATAAGTAATTAGATAAATAACTAGCTATTAAGTTTGAATATTTTAATAGCTTAGTAGCTAGTTTTTAAGCAATTTTACATGTATAATTATCTTATAAAATATAATTTTTACATATTAATACAATTTTTACAAAAATTATATTTTAAATCTATTTAGGTTGTGGGAGGAGATTCAGTTATGGGATTTAAATCTGATATTGAAATAGCTCAAGAAGCTAAACCTCAAGATATTAGAGAGGTTGCAAAAAAATTAGGACTAGGTGAAGATGATGTAGAACTTTATGGTAAATACAAAGCCAAAGTTGACTACAATCTACTAAAAAGAGACACTGGTAAAAAAGCTAAGTTAATATTAACTACAGCTATAAACCCAACTCCAGCAGGTGAAGGAAAAACTACTACTACTATAGGTGTGGCTGATGCATTTGCAAAATTAGATAAAAATGTATTAGTTGCTTTAAGAGAACCATCTCTAGGACCAGTATTTGGTGTTAAAGGTGGAGCAGCTGGTGGAGGATATGCACAAGTTGTTCCTATGGAAGATATAAACTTACACTTTACAGGTGATTTCCATGCTATAGGAGCTGCTAATAACCTTTTAGCTGCTATGCTTGATAACCATATTCACCAAGGAAATACTCTTAGAATAGACCCTAAGAAAATAACTTGGAGAAGATGTGTAGACATGAACGATAGACAACTTAGAAATATCGTTGATGGTATGGGTAAAAAAGGTGATGGAGCAGTTAGACAAGACGGATTTGATATAACTGTTGCTTCTGAGATAATGGCAGCATTCTGTTTGGCAAGTGATATATCTGACTTAAAAGAAAGATTAGGAAACATAATAGTAGGATATAGTTATGAGGGTGACCCTGTAACAGCTAGACAATTAAAAGCTAATGGTGCTATGGCTGCATTATTAAAAGATGCTTTAAAACCAAACTTAGTTCAAACTCTTGAAGGAACACCATCATTTGTACATGGTGGACCATTCGCAAATATCGCTCATGGATGTAACTCTGTTATAGCTACAAGAATGGCTATGCACTTTGCAGACTATGTAATAACTGAGGCTGGTTTCGGTGCTGACCTTGGAGCAGAAAAATTCTTAGATATAAAATGTAGAATGGCAAACTTAAAACCAGATGCTGTTATAATAGTTGCTACTGTAAGAGCATTAAAATACAATGGTGGAGTTGCTAAAGCAGACTTAAATAACGAAAACCTAGAAGCTCTTGAAAAAGGACTTCCAAACTTATTAAAACATGTTGAAAACATAACTCAAGTATATGGATTACCAGCAGTTGTTGCAATAAACAGATTCCCACTTGACACTGAAGCTGAACTTAAACTTGTTGAAGACAAGTGTAAAGAGTTAGGTGTAAATGTTGCTCTTTCTGAAGTATGGGCAAAAGGTGGAGAAGGTGGAGTTGCAGTAGCTAAAGAAGTTCTAAGATTATTAGATGAAGAAGAAAATAACTTTAGATTCTGCTATGAAGATGATTTATCTATAAAAGACAAGATAAATGCTATAGCTACTAAGATTTATGGAGCAGATGGTGTAGATTATACTCCAGAAGCTGATAAAGAAATAGCTAACTTAGAAAAACTTGGATTTACTAAGGTTCCAGTATGTATGGCTAAGACTCAGTATTCTTTAACTGATGACCAAACTAAATTAGGTAGACCAACAGGATTTAGAATAACTGTAAGACAAGCAGCAATCTCAGCAGGAGCTGGATTTATAGTTGCACTTACTGGAGAAATCATGAAGATGCCAGGATTACCAAAAGTTCCAGCAGCAGAAAAAATAGATGTTGATGAAAATGGAGTAATAGCTGGATTATTCTAAGCACATTAATTTATAAATAAAGAGTAGGAGATATCTTAAAATAGTTCGTAAAATATCTCGAATAATTTGAGATATTTTCCTACATCCTTTTAAGGAGGATTATCATGAAAATAGCAGATAAAACTTGTGTTGATTTTGTAGAGGTACTATCTTCTAAAGAAGCAGTACCAGGTGGCGGTGGAGCTGCTGCACTAGTTGGTGCAATTGGTATGGCTCTAGGCAGTATGGTATGTAATCTTACAATAGGAAAGAAAAAGTATGCTGAGTATGAAGAAAGCGTAAAAGAGATATTAAGTAAAGCTGGAAAACTAGAAAAAGATTTGTTAAAAATGATAGATGATGATGCAGAATGTTTCTTACCATTATCAAAAGCTTATGGGCTTCCTAAAGAAACTGAAGAAGAAAAAAGAATAAAAGCAGAGACAATGGAAAAAGCGCTTAAAGTTGCTTGTGAAGTACCATTAAATATAGTAAGAGTTTGCTATGAAGCTATTAAGTTACATGAAGATTTAGTTGATAAAGGTTCAAGACTTGCTATAAGCGATGTTGGTGTAGGAGTTCAATGTCTAAGAGCTGCTATACTTGGTGGACAATTAAATGTAGTTATAAATATAAATTCTATACAAGACAAGGAATATGTTGATAAAGTAAAAACAGAAGTAGATAAATTAGTTGAAGAAGGCGTAAAAACTTGTGATGAAGTTTATGCTAAGGTTGAAAAAGCTCTTGGAAAATAATTTTTAAATGACGAAAGTAAATACTATGTTGTTAATATGTGGTATATAGAATAAATTAATTTAAGTTTGCTTGTAGGGGAGTTGTGAATATATGGAAGGAATGTCAACTAAAGGACAAATTATAAAAGGAAAACCTGTAGCTGATAAGATTAGTGAAGAGTTAATAAAAGAAGTTGAGTTATTAGTTAAAGAAGGTATAAATCCTAAACTAACAATAGTTAGAGTTGGAGCAAGAAGTGACGATTTATCATATGAAAGAGGCGCATTAAAAAGATGTCAAAACATTGGTATAACAACAGAAGTGTTAGAATTAGCTGAAGATATAACTCAAGAAGAATACATTGATGTATTAAAGAGAGTTAATGATGACAAAAATGTTAATGGTATATTATGTTTTAGACCTCTTCCAAAACACTTAAATGAAGAAGTTATAAAATATGTTATTGCACCAGAAAAAGATGTAGACTGTTTTAGTCCAATAAACTCTGCTAAAGTCATGGAAGGTGATAAGAGTGGATTCCCACCATGTACTCCTACAGCAGTAGTAGAAATATTAAAACATTATAATGTTGATTTAAAAGGAAGTAAGGTAACAGTTCTTGGAAGATCAATGGTTGTTGGGAAGCCAGTATCAATGCTTTTATTAAGTGAACATGCAACTGTTACAATATGTCACTCAAAGACTAAAAATTTATCAGGTGTAGCAGCAGACGCGGATGTATTAATAGCAGCTATTGGTAGAGCTAAGATGGTTGATGAAACTTTTGTTAAAGATGGGGCAGTAGTTATAGACGTTGGTATAAATGTTGATGAAGAAGGAAATTTATGTGGAGATGTTGATACAAATGCAGTTTTAGATAAAGTATCAATGATAACTCCAGTTCCAGCGGGGGTTGGTTCAGTTACAACATCTATACTTGCAAAACATGTAGTTAAAGCTTGTAAATTACAAAATAATAAATAGATATATATAAGTGGAAGGTTTAGGGGGGAAGTAGATATGATAATTTCTGAAAATAAACCATTAGAAGAAGTACTAGGGTACTTAAAGAATTTTGACAAGCTAGTTTTAGTGGGTTGTAATCAATGTGCAGCGACTTGTAAAAGTGGTGGAGAAGAAGAAGTTCTAAAAATGAAAGAAACTCTTGAAGGTGAAGGCAAAAAAATCTTAGGATATGTAATGCTTGACCCTGCTTGTAACCTTTTAAAGTCTAAAAAGGATTTAAAGGCTCTAAAAGAAGAGACTAAAGAAGCTGATGCAGTTTTATCTTTAGCATGTGGAGATGGTACACAGACAATAGTTAAGAACCTAAAAGATAAACCAGTTTATCCAGCGAACAATACTTTGTTCATAGGGGAAGTACAAAGGGTTGGAGAATATGAAGAAGCTTGTAAAGCTTGTGGAGACTGCGAACTTGGTTGGACAGGTGGGATATGTCCAGTAACTATGTGTGCTAAAGGTCTTATGAATGGAGCTTGTGGTGGAGCTAAAAATGGTAAGTGTGAAGTAAATGCAGAGAATGATTGTGCTTGGATAAAGATATATGAAAGATTAGAAGCTATAGGACAATTAGGCAACTTAGCAGAAATAAGACCACCAAAAGACTATTCTAAGCAAAATAATCCAAGAAGTTTAAGTGCAAAGAAAAAGAAAGAAGCAGCAGCAAATTCATAAAAGTTTTTTTTAGAAGGTTAAAAGGGGGATTAGAGATGAGCTTATTAAGAGAAACATTAGAAAGTGGAAAATTTGCAGTTACTACTGAAATGGCTCCTCCAAAAGGGACTGACCTTTCACATTTAATAGAATGTGCAAAGCCATTAGTTGGAAGGGTTCATGCAGCAAATGTAACAGACTTTCAATCAGCAGTTATGAGAGCAACTTCTCTTGCTACATGTAAATTACTAAAAGATGCTGGATTAGAGCCAGTTATTCAAATAACAGGGAGAGATAGAAATAGAATAGCTATACAAGGGGAAATGTTGTCAGCAGGTGTATTTGGGATAAACAATTTGTTGGCACTAACAGGAGACCATACTAGCGTAGGAGACCATCCACAAGCTAAGGGAGTCTTTGATTTAGACTCTGTAGGGATACTTCAAACTGCTGAGACTTTAATGGCAGGTACGGACATGGCTGGTAATAAATTAAAGGGTTCTCCAGATTTTTATCTAGGAGCATCAGTAACTCCAGAATATTCTCCAATAGAAGTTCAATTATTAAAAATGCAAAAGAAAATAAAAGCAGGAGCTAAATTTTTCCAAACTCAAGCACTTTATGACATAAATACAATGAGAAAGTTTAGAGAATTAACAAGGGATATGGATTGCAAGGTATTAGCAGGGATAGTACCTTTAAAATCACCAGGAATGGCCAAATTTATGACTGCAAATGTACCAGGAATATTTGTTCCAGATGAACAAATCGAAAGATTAAGAGCAGTTGGAAAAGAAAACTGGGTAAGTGAAGGAATAAAAATGGCAGGAGAACTTATCAAACAATTAAAAGAAGAAGATTTATGTGATGGTGTTCATATAATGGCAATTGGGGCAGAAGAGAATATACCTGCTATACTAGATGCCGCAGGTTTATAGTATTGTAATATTATAGATTATATAAGGTTTGGGGGAATTAAGGATGAAGATAGTAGTAGTAGGTGGTGGACCAGGTGGATATGTAGCAGCTATAAAAGCTTCTATGCTTGGTGCAGAGGTAACAGTTATTGAAAAAAGAAGAGTTGGAGGAACTTGTTTAAATGCAGGATGTATACCAACTAAAGCACTTCTTGCTTCTTCTGGAGTATTAAACACTGTAAGAGAAGCAAAAGATTTTGGTATAGAAATAGATGGAACAGTTACACCAAACTTCACTGCCATAATGGAAAGAAAAAATAAAGTTGTAAATCAATTAATAAGTGGTATAGAATTCCTATTTGAAAAAAGAGGAGTAAAACTAGTTAATGGTTTTGGAAAATTAATTGATAAGAATACTATAGAGGTAACAAAAGAAGATGGAACAGTAGAGACTATAAAAGCTGACAAGATAATACTAGCAAATGGTTCTGTTCCAGTTGTACCAAGAATGTTCCCATATGATGGAAAAATAGTAATAACTAGTGATGAAGTTCTTGGACTTGAAGAGATACCTGAATCTATGTTAATAGTAGGTGGTGGAGTTATAGGATGTGAAATAGGGCAGTTCTTTAGAGCCTTAGGAACAGAAGTAACTATAGTTGAGATGGTTGACCAAATACTATTAAATGAAGATAAAGATGTAGCTAAGCAACTGCTTAGACAATTTAAGAAAGATAAAATTAAAGTTATCACAGGTATTGGAGTACAAACTTGTGAAGTAGTTGATGGCAAAGCTGTTGCAACTCTTTCTAATGGAAAGGTTATAGAAGCACAATATGCACTAGTATGTGTTGGTAGAAGACCTAACCTTGATAATTCTGGAGTAGAAGATATAGGAATTGAAATGGAAAGAGGAAAAGTAGTAGTTAATGAGCATCTTGAAACTAATGTAGAAGGTATATACGCAATAGGTGATATAATAGATACTCCTTTCTTAGCACATGTTGCTTCTAAGGAAGGTATCGTAGCAGTTGAAAATGCTTTAGGTAAGACTAAGGTAGTAGATTATAGAGCAATTCCAAGATGTGTTTATACAGAGCCTGAAGTTGCTGGTGTTGGTAAAACTGAAAAGCAACTTGAAGCTGAAGGTGTAGAATACAATGTAGGTCAATTTGACTTTAGAGGTCTTGGAAAAGCACAAGCTATAGGACATTTCCAAGGATTTGTAAAGATTATAGCTGATAAAGAAACAGATAAAATAATAGGTGCAGCAGTAGTAGGGCCTCATGCTACAGATTTATTAACTGAGTTGTCACTAGCTGTTCATCTAGGATTAACAGTAGAACAAGTAGGGGATGCAATACATCCACATCCAAGTTTATCAGAAGGACTAATGGAAGCTCTTCATGATGTACATGGTGAATGTGTTCATTCTGTACCTAAATTATAATACGTAAACAGAGTACATAAGGCTCTGTGGCTGATTTAAGGGGGAAGTCTTAAAATGGGATACAATATAGCTGTTGCAGGAAAAGGTGGAACTGGTAAAACAAGTCTCACAGGGCTTTTGATTGATTATTTGGTTAAGGACAATAAGGGACCAGTATTAGTTGTAGATGCTGATGCTAATGCTAACATAAATGAAGTATTAGGTATCGAAGTTGAAGCAACGATAGGAGAAATAAGAGAAGAAGTAAATCAAAGAGAAAAGTTAGGCAATGCATTCCCTGGTGGTATGACAAAAGCACAATATCTACAATTTAGATTGAACTCTATAATTGAAGAAGGCGAAGGATATGACTTATTAGTAATGGGTAGATCAGAAGGTGAAGGATGTTACTGTTTTGTAAATGGAATACTTAGAGAACAAGTAAATAAAATATCTGGTCATTACAAATACTTAGTCATGGACAACGAAGCTGGTATGGAACATCTAAGTAGAAAAGTCACTAGACATGTTGATACACTTTTATTGGTTAGTGATTGCTCAAGACGTAGCATACAAGCTGTTGCTAGAATAAGAGATTTAGCTGAGGAACTAAAATTAAATGTTGGAAGAATACTTCTAATTGTAAATAAAGTTCCAAATGGGGTTATGAATGATGGTGTTAAAGAAGAAATTGAAAAACATAACCTAGAGTTAATCGGTGTTGTACCTATGGATGAATTGATATATGAATATGATTCTACAGGTATTCCTTTAGTTAATTTACCTGAAGATTCAAAATCTAAAGTGGCTATGAAAGAGATTTTTGCTAAATTAGAATTAAAATAGGTTTAAGGGGGAAAAAAATATGGCATTTAAAATGTCTACTCAAAAATATTCTGGAAAAATATCAGAAGTTGAAGTAGGAATAGGGGAAAAGGCAATTAAATTAGGTGGGGAAAATGTATTACCTTTTTATAGTTTTGATGGAGAAGTAGGGCATTCTCCAAAAATAGGTATAGAAATATCAGACGTTTATCCTGAAAGCTGGACTGATTCATATAAAGAGTTATACAAAGATGTAGCTAAGTGTCCGGTAGAATGGGCTAAATATGTTGAAGCTAATACACAAGCAGACTTTATTTGCTTAAAATTTGATGGTTCTGACCCAAATGGATTAGATAAGTCAGTTGATGAATGTGCTGATGTAGCTAAAGCAGTAATTGAAGCAATAGAATTACCTTTAGTTGTAGCAGGTTCAGGAAATCATGAAAAAGATGGTAAATTGTTTGAAAAATTAGCTCAAACATTAGATGGGCATAACTGCTTATTTATGTCAGCAGTAGAAGATAACTACAAAGGAGTAGGAGCATCAGCTGGTATGGCTTATGCACACAAAGTTGGAGCTGAATCTTCTGTTGATATAAACCTAGCTAAACAATTAAACGTACTGTTAACTCAATTAGGCGTTAAAGGTGAAAATATAGTTATGAATGTTGGATGTTCAGCAGTTGGTTATGGATATGAGTATGTTGCATCTACTATGGATAGAATTAGACTTGCAGCATTTGGTCAAAATGATAAGACATTACAAATGCCTATCATAACACCAGTAGCTTTTGAAGTAGGTCATGTTAAAGAAGCTATAGCTCCAATAGAAGATGAGCCAGATTGGGGTTGTCCAGAAGAAAGAACTATAGCAATGGAAGTTTCAACTGCAGCAAGTGTTTTAGTAGGTGGTTCAAACGCAGTTATACTTCGTCATCCAAAATCAATAGAAACTATAAAAGAATTGGTTAACGCATTAGCTTAATTAAATTGTTAAGGTTAGGGGGAAAAAATAATGGCATTAAAAGCTTTAGATATATTTAAATTAACACCAAAGAAAAACTGTAAGGATTGTGGATTCCCAACTTGTATGGCTTTCTCTATGAAGGTTGCTTCAGGAGCTGTAGAAGTAGGTAAATGCCCACACATGTCTGATGACGCTATAGCGAAATTATCAGAAGCTACAGCACCTTTAATGAAAGCTTTAAAAGTTGGTACTGGTGCATCTGAATATGAACTAGGTGGAGAAACAGTATTATTTAGACATGAAAAAACATTAGTAAGTAGAAATAGATATGCAGTTTCATTCTGTACTTGTATGAGTGATGAGGCAGTAGATTCTAAAATAGCTAACATGAAAAAAGTTGACTATGTAAGAATTGGTGAACAAATGAAAGTTGAAATGGTTGTTCTAGAGTACTGTGGAGATAAAGATGCATACTTAAAATTAATAGATAAGATAAAAGGCAGTGGATTAGAAGTAGCTTACATTTTAGCTTGTGATGATGCGCAAGTAGTTAAAGAAGCTGCTGAAGTATTAAAAGATGCTAGACCAATGGTATATGGAGCAACTAAAGAGAACTACAAAGATATGATAGAAGTAGTTAAAGGAGCAAGTTTACCATTAGGTGTAAAAGCTGGTAGCCTAGAAGAATTATATGAAACAGTTGAATTAGTTCAAGCTGCTGGATATAAAGAATTAGTATTAGATGTAACTGGAGAAAACATAAAAGATACTTACACTAATGCTATACAAGTTAGAAGAATAGCTTTAAAAGAGCAAGATAGAACATTTGGATATCCTTCAATAGTATTTGCAAATAGATTATCTAATTCTAACCCTATGATGGAAATTGCTTTATCATCAATATTTACTATAAAATACGGTTCTATAATAGTAATAGATGATATCAGTTACGCTAAGGCGTTACCATTATTTGCACTAAGACAAAATATATACACTGACCCACAAAGACCAATGAGAGTTGAACCAAAGATTTACCCAATCAATAACCCAGATGAAAATTCTCCAGTATTAGTTACTGTTGACTTTGCATTAACTTACTTCATAGTTGCTGGAGACATAGAAAGATCAAAAGTTCCAGTATGGTTAGTAATACCAGATGCAGGTGGATATTCAGTTCTTACATCTTGGGCTGCTGGTAAATTTGGTGGAAATTCAATCTCTGCTTTCATTAAAGAAAGTAAAGTAGAAGAAGTAACTAATTGTAAAGACCTTATCATTCCAGGAAAAGTTGCAGTACTTAAAGGTGATATAGAAGACAACTTACCAGGATGGAGTGTAGTTATAGGACCAGAAGAATCTATGGAATTACCTAAGTTCTTAAAAGGATACCAAGAAAAAGCATGCCAAACAAACTAATAAAATATTAACTAACTATTAATATTAAATTTAAAGGGGGACATTATAAATGGAAAAATTTATGATTATAGGTGAAAGAATACACTGTATCTCACCTTCAATAAGAAAGGCATTAGCAGAAAGAGATCCAGCTCCAATATTAAAAAGAGCAAAAGAACAATTAGAAGCAGGAGCACATTATATAGATTTCAACATAGGACCTGCTGAAAGAGATGGCGAAGAAATAATGACATGGGGAATCAAATTACTTCAATCTGAGTTCAACAATGTTCCTATAGCTCTAGATACAGCTAATAAAAAAGCTATCGAAGCTGGACTTAAAGTTTATGATAGAACTAATGCAAAACCAATAATAAACTCTGCTGATGCTGGCTCAAGATTTGATTTAATAGATATAGCAGCTGAATATGAATCAATGGTTATAGGTTTATGTGCAAAAGAAGGTATCCCAAGAGATAATGATGAGCGTATGGCTTACTGCCAAGAAATATTAGAAAAAGGCTTAATGTTAGGAATGGAACCAACTGATATATTATTCGACCCATTATGCTTAGTTATAAAAGGTATGCAAGAAAAACAAGTAGAAGTTTTAGAAGCTATAAAAATGATGACTGAAATGGGACTTTTAACTACAGGAGGATTATCTAACGTATCTAATGGATGTCCTAAACATGTTAGACCTGTTTTAGATAGTGCATTCTTAGCAATGGCAATGGCTAATGGATTTAGTTCAGCTATAATGAATCCATGTGACCCAGAATTAATGAAAACTGTAAAATCTTGTGACATAATCAATGGGGCATCTTTATATGCAGACTCTTTCTTAGAGTTAAATGAAGGTGGATTTGCTTTCTAGGGTTTTTAGGGTATAGTTAATAAAAAATAGGTGTAAATATTAAAGGGGGAAATAGAATGAATCTATATAATATAATCTTTACAGGGTCAGAACAAGCTTTAGGTGCAGCTCAAGCTATGCTAGCTGAAGCTATAGAAAAAAACGGAAAAGAACATAAAGTTGCTTTCCCTGATACAGCATATTCATTACCTTGTATATATGCTGCAACAGGACAAAAAATGAACACTTTAGGGGACTTAGAAGCTGCTTTAGAAGTAGTAAAATCTTTAATAAACAGAACTCATTTATTAGAACATGCTTTTAATGCTGGTTTAGCTACAGCTTTAGCCGCAGAAGTAATTGAAGCATTAAAATACTCAACTATGGATGCTCCATATAGTGAGCCATGTGCAGGTCATATAACTGACCCTATAATCAGATCACTTGGTGTACCACTAGTTACAGGAGATATACCTGGTGTTGCAGTTGTTCTTGGTGAATGTCCTGATGCTGAATCAGCAGCAAAAGTTATAAAAGATTACCAATCTAAAGGTTTATTAACTTTCTTAGTTGGTAAAGTTATAGACCAAGCTATAGAAGCTGGAGTAAAAATGGGTCTTGAACTAAGAGTTATACCTCTAGGATACGATGTAACTTCTGTTATACACGTTGTATCTGTTGCAGTAAGAGCAGCATTAATATTCGGTGGATTAACTCCTGGTGATTTAAATGGATTATTAGAGTACACATCTAATAGAGTTCCTGCATTTGTTAATGCATTTGGACCATTAAGTGAATTAGTTGTATCTGCAGGTGCTGGAGCAATAGCTTTAGGATTCCCAGTTGTAACTGACCAAACAGTTCTTGAAGTTCCAATGAACTTATTAACTCAAAAAGATTACGATAAGATAGTAGCTACTTCATTAGAAGCTAGAGGAATAAAAATAAAAGTTACTGAAATACCTATACCAGTTTCATTTGCAGCAGCATTTGAAGGTGAGAGAATTAGAAAGAGCGATATGTTTGCTGAGTTTGGTGGAAATAGAACTGAAGCTTGGGAACTTGTTGTTAAGAAAGAAGCAGCAGAAGTTGAAGACCATAAGATAGAAATAATAGGACCAAATATAGATGAAGTTGAGGCAGATGGTGTATTGAGATTACCACTTGCTGTAATAGTTAAGATAGCTGGTAAAAACATGCAAGAAGATTTCGAGCCAGTTCTTGAGAGACGTTTCCACTACTTCTTAAACTATATAGAAGGTGTAATGCACGTTGGACAAAGAGATATGGCTTGGGTAAGAATATCTAAAGATGCATTTGATAAAGGATTTAGACTTGAGCATATAGGAGAAGTTTTATATGCTAAAATGTTAGATGAATTTGAATCAGTAGTTGATAAGTGTGAAATAACTATAATTACAGATGCTGAAAAAGTTTCTGAATTAAAAGGTGAAGCAATAGCTAAGTACAATGCTAGAGATGAAAGATTAGCTTCATTAATTGATGAAAGTGTTGATACTTTCTATTCTTGTAACTTATGTCAATCATTTGCACCAGCTCATGTTTGTGTTGTTACTCCTGAAAGACTTGGTCTTTGTGGAGCAGTTAGCTGGTTAGATGCTAAGGCTACTAAAGAACTAGACCCAACAGGTCCTTGTCAACCAATAGAAAAAGGCGAGTGCTTAGACGATAGAACAGGTGTATGGAATTCAGTAAATGAAACTGTAAACCAAATATCTCAAGGTGCAGTTGAAGCTGTTACATTATACTCTATATTAGAAGACCCTATGACTTCTTGTGGATGCTTCGAGTGTATCTGTGGTATAATGCCAGAAGCAAATGGATTTGTTGTAGTTAATAGAGAGTTCCCAAGTGTTACTCCAGTTGGTATGACTTTCGGAGAACTTGCTTCTATGACAGGTGGAGGAGTTCAAACTCCAGGATTCATGGGACATGGAAGACATTTCATATCTTCTAAAAAGTTTGCTTATGCAGAAGGTGGACCAGAAAGAATAGTTTGGATGCCAAAAGAATTAAAAGATTATGTAGCTGATAAATTAAATGCTACAGTTAAAGAAATGACTGGAATAGAAAACTTCTGTGATATGGTTTGTGATGAAACTATAGCTGACGATTCTGAAGGCGTATTAGCTTTCTTAGAAGAAAAAGGTCATCCAGCATTAGCTATGGAAAGTGTAATGTAATTGATGGAAAATTTAAAATAGTGTGATATAATATTAATATGATTTAAATAATTTAATCAATAATATAATATTGGGGGTCTATCGAAATGAAATTATTACCAGAATTAAAATACTCTAAAGATCATGAGTGGGTCAAAGTAATTGATGGAGATGTTGTATATATAGGTATAACAGATTATGCTCAAGATCAATTAGGAGAAATATTATTTGTTGAAACACCAGAAGTAGAAGATACTGTAACTAAGGGAGTAGATTTTGGAGTAGTTGAATCTTCTAAAGTAGCTTCTGACTTAATATCTCCTGTTAATGGTGAGGTATTAGAAGTTAATGAAAAATTAGAAGATGAGCCAGAATGTATAAATGAAGACCCATATGAAAACTGGATATTAAAAGTAAAACTAGCTGATGTTGCTGAACTTGATACGTTATTAAGTGATAAAGAATACGAGGCTGGATTAGAATAATTAAAGATTAGTATATTATTATAATTGGGGAAAGTATAGTAAAATTTGAGTGCACGCAAATTTAGCTATACTTTCCTTTTATAATATATAGAACAAATTGGGAGGGATAGTATGATAAAAGTAACTTTTACACCAAACAATAAAGAAGTTTATTGCAATGAGGGGGATGTGTTATTAGAGGTTGCAAGAAATGCAGATGTATTTATAGATGCTCCTTGTAATGGAAATGTATCCTGTGGTAAATGTAAGGTAAAATTATTGAATGGGAAAGTTGATACAGAAAAAACAAGACATATAACGGATGACGAGTGGGAGCAAGGTTATATATTAGCTTGTTGTACAAAAGTAGTTTCAGATATAGAAATTGAAGTTCCTTCTAAACTATCATCTTCTATGCATGGTATGAAGATAGAAGGTAGTAATAAAAAAGAAGATAGAGAAATTTTTGAAAGAGCTAAAAAGATAATTGAAGAGCATAATCTTCAATTTAAAACAAATATAAAAAAGAAATACATAGAAATGGAAGAGCCGAACTTAGACGATAATATAAGTGATGTAGATAGATTAGAGAGATATGTTAGAAATAATCTAGGATATAATGAAATCGATTTTAGACTAGATATACTTAGAAAGATGCCAACAATATTTAGAAAGAGTGATTTTAAAGTTACAATAACTTATGTCCAAAAACAAAAGAAGCTTACAATTATAAATATAGAAGAAGGCAACAAAGAAAATTCATTGTATGGAGTTGCAATAGATATTGGTACAACTTCAGTAGTTGTATGCCTAGTTGACTTATATTCAAAAGAAGTAGTAGATAAAGCTTCTTCTGGAAATGCACAGATAAAATATGGGGCAGATGTTATAAATAGAATTATATATTCAACTAAGAAAAATGGGTTAGAGACACTTAATAAGGCTATAGTTGAAGAAACTATAAATCCTCTATTGAAAACAATATACGAAAGAAATGGCATAAATAAAGAGGATGTAGTTACATTAGTAGCTGCTGGAAATACAACCATGACAAGCTTATTCTTAGGTGTGTATACAGACTTCTTAAGACAAGAGCCTTACATACCTCCATTTTTAAAATCTCCAAAACTTATGGGTGAAAATGTGGGTCTTTTCGTAAATGATAGTGCATATGTGTACTTAGCTCCATCTGTTGCAAGTTATGTAGGAGGAGATATAACAGCAGGTGTATTATCAGCAGGTATATGGTCAAGTGAAGAAAATGTTTTATTTATAGATTTAGGAACTAATGGAGAGATAGTATTTGGTAATCAAGACTATATGATGAGTTGTGCATGTTCAGCAGGACCTGCCTTTGAGGGTGGAGGTATAAGCTGTGGAATGAGAGCATCAGCAGGAGCAATAGAAAAAGTAGCTATTGATAAAGAAACTCTAGAGCCAACACTAAAGATTATTGATGAATGTGCTCCAGTTGGTATATGTGGTTCTGGTATAATTGATTTAATTTGCCAAATGATTACTAAAGGTGTAATAGATAGAAGAGGTAAGATATACAGAGATTTAGATAATAAGAGAGTTAGATTTAATGAGCATGAGATAGGAGAATATGTATTAGCATTTAAAGAAGAATTTGACTTAGAAAATGATATAGTAGTAAATGAAGTTGATATAGATAACTTTATAAGAGCTAAAGGAGCTATATATTCAGGTGCATATACTCTTGTAGATAGCTTAGGTATGGACTTTAGCATATTAGATAGAGTTTATATAGCAGGTGGTATAGGAAATAACTTAGACATAGAAAACTCAATAATTATAGGATTACTTCCTGATATTGACAGAGAAAAATTCACTTATATTGGAAATAGTTCGCTTGTTGGTTCCTACTTAGCTCTTATAAGTAAAGATGCAAAAAATAAGCTTGAAGAAATAGGTAATCAGATGACTTATGTTGAACTTAGTGTATATCCAAGCTATATGGATGAATTTATATCTGCATGCTTCTTACCACATACAAATATAGAGCAGTTCCCAACAGCAAAAAGATTACTTGAAGAGTAAAACATAACTTAAAAGGAATAAATTATGAATAAAAATTTATCTGAAAAAATGAAAATCGCTTTTGATATTAGACTAAATAATTTTGGTAATAAAATAGATTTTGCCTATCCTAATCAGACATTAGCACTTAGTACTACAAGTAATAAATGTAGCTTAAAGTGTGCTCATTGTAATGGTCACTACTTAAACAATATGGTGCCAATAGAAGATTATAAAGAAAAAGTACAATCAAGAAATATAACTAGTTTTTTATTAAGTGGTGGTTGTAGCTATGAAGGAGATGTACCAATAAATACTCATATCAAGGCTATTAAAGATTTAAAAGAGCAGGGATATAGATTGAATGCTCATTTAGGGCTTATGGAGAAAGATAGAATTATAGAGTTGTGTAAGTATTTAGATGTAGTTTCTTTTGATTTAGTATTTGATAGAGAAACAATAAGAGAAGTTTATAAGATTGAAAAGAGTAAAGAAGACTACATTGAAGCTTACAATACAATAAGAGAAAATACAGAAGTAGCACCACATATATGTATTGGTTTAAAAGGAGGGCAAATAAAGGGTGAATATGAAATTATAGAATACCTACAAAAAAATCCTCCTAATAAACTTACATTTATAGTACTTATTCCAACAAAAGGGACTGAGTATGAGAATGTAGAGCCTCCTGAGCTAGAAGAAGTAGCAGATATCTTATGTGAAGCTAGAATTAATTTGCCATATACTGAAATTAATCTAGGTTGTATGAGACCAAGAGGAACATATAGAAAAGAGTTAGACCAGTTATCTATAATGTGTGGAGTTAATAGAATAGTATTACCATCAAAATCTGCTAAGAATAAGGCTATAGAAATGAATATGATAATAACTGAATGTAAGGAGTGTTGCGTTTTATGATTAGACTATCATCTGGGACAGCGATAGAACTTGGGATATTAAACAAAAAAAGCGATATACCTCCTACTACAGCATATATAATGATTGGAGAAAAATGTATAAACAAATGCAGTTTTTGCTCTCAATCAATAGAAAGTAGCACTAGAAAAGATAAGTTATCAAGAGTAGTTTGGCCAGAGTTTCCTAAAGAAGAAATATTGGATGCTTTAAGAATTTATAAAAAGAAAAATATAAAGAGAATATGTATTCAATCAATGGCAAGTGAAGAAGCTCATAAGTCTGTTTTAGATTTTATAAATTATATAAATGAAAAAATAGATATGCCGATTTCATTGTCTGCAAAGTTAGAGAGTGATGAAGAAATAAATAAGTTTTTTTCAGCAGGAGTAGATAAAATAGGAGTAGCAATAGATGCAGCAAATAAAGAATTGTATGAAAAAATAAAAGGAAATAATTATGATGAGAAGTTAAAGTTTATAACTGAGATGTCAAAATCATATCCTAATAAAATAAGTACTCATATAATAGTTGGGATGGGTGAAAGTCATGAGGATATATATAATCTATATAATTATTTAAAGGAAAATAACATAACGATTAGCTTATTTGCATTTACTCCAGTTAGAGGAACTAAAATGGAAAAAATAAGCCAACCAAATATAGAAAGTTATAGAAGAGTACAATTAATGTCTTATATGATAAATAAAGGCTACTCAAAAGAATGTTTTGAATTTAAAAATGGATATTTAGATAATATCAAACTTGATAATGATATTATAAAAGACATAAACAAAGGTTATCCTTTTGAAATAAGAGGATGTAAGGATTGCAATAGACCATATTATAATGAAAGACCAGGAAGTACTATATACAACTATTCAAGACCTTTAAATCAAAGTGAGATAGATTTAGCTATAAAAGAAATAAATTTATAAATGATTTCTAGGATATATTTGTACTAAAGATGGAGGCGTAATAATCATGAATCAGTGGAGAGTTATACATAATAAATCATATGATGGTGCAATGAATATGGCAATTGATGAAGCTATATTTACTGCATATAAGAAAGGACATAATAAGCCGACACTTAGATTTTATACATGGGAGCCAGCTTGTTTAAGTATAGGATATTTTCAGAAATTGGAAGATGAGATAGATTTGGATAAGTGTAGATGTATGAATATAGATTACACCAGAAGAATTACAGGGGGAAGGGCTGTATTACATGATAATGAGCTAACTTATAGTATAATTATAGGAGAAGAGAACCCTTTAATAGATAAGAGTATTAATCTATCTTATAGATATATAAGTGAAGGTCTAGTTAAAGGCTTGAATTTGGGTGGTATAGAAACTGATAATTTAAATAAAGGCGAGAGAATAAGTAGGGAAAATATATCAGCTGCATGTTTTAATGCACATGCATCATATGAAGTTACCATTAATAATAAGAAGGTTATTGGAAGTGCTCAAAGCAGAAAAGATGGAGTTTTATTGCAACATGGTTCAATAATATTGAATTTCGATGTAGAAAAATTATTCAAATTAATAAAAACTAAAACACCAGAACTCAAGGAAAGGGCTATGAAGTTTACAGCTAAGAAGGCTAGTGGAATAGAAAATGAACTTGGGAAAAAAATAGACATAGATACTCTGCAAGAAAACATAGTAAAAGGATTAGCTGACCAATTTAATGTTGAATTTGTAGAGGAAGATTTGACTGATTATGAGAAGCAATTAGCTAAAGAATTATATGAAAAATATAAGAATGAAGAGTACAATAAAAAGCGTTAACTTTAATTGACTTTATATAAATTAAAGTGCTATACTTAAGGTATAATAATATACGAAAATTGAAATCATGAAGATTTCTTTGGTGTATTGAAATACCTAAGGAAATCTTTTTTTGATTTTTAATAAAAATCATATTAGGAGGAGATTTATATGTGTGAATCATCAGCTTTCATTTGTAAAAGTAATAATGAGTTAGAAAAGGTTATGGAAAATGTGGTTAATATAGACCCTTGTGATGGAAAGATTTATTTAACTGATTTATTAGGAGAGCAAAAGATAATAGATGGGATAATTAAAGAAATAAGATTGATGGACCATAAGATAATAATACAAGAAAATTAATTAATAGGGGAATTTCATATGATAATAGCAGTGATAGATGGAATGGGTGGAGGTATTGGAGCCCAGATAGTTTCTTCTCTGAGAGAAGAATTACCTACATATGTAGAAATTTATGCACTAGGGACTAATTCTATAGCAACTAGTTCTATGATGAAAGCTCATGCTAATAAAGGAGCTACAGGGGAAAATGCTATAGTAGTGTCAGCCAAAAAAGCAAATATAGTAGTTGCACCTATTTCTGTAATAATACCTAATTCTATGATGGGAGAAGTTACTTGTAATATAAGTGAAGCTATTGCAGATAGTGAGGCACTAAAGATACTGTTACCTATTATGCCTGAAAATATAGAGTTAGTTGGATTAGAAGGTAAACCATTAGCACTACTTGTAAAAGATTCTGTAAGTCTTATAAAGAAAGAATTTAATATAAAATAACAGGGGGAATAACTAATGATTTTTGATAGAGAGATTGTAAAATATCATCATGGCAATCATGACCATGACCACTGCCACGAACATATTCATGGAGATATATGTCATGAACATCCACATGACCATGCTCATGACCACGACCACGAACATAGTCATGAGGAATCATCAGAGTCTAAGGATGAAAAAACTTTAAAAATACTTTTAGTACATTGGATAAATCACAATGAAACTCATGAAGAAGGATTTAGAGAGTGGGTTGAAAAGGCTAGAGCAATTGGAAAAGAAGAGACAGCAAAGAGTATTGAAAAAGCTATAGAGTGTATGGAAGAAGCTAATAAGATGTTGCTAGAGGCCAAAAAACATATGTAAATATGATTAATCGCTTATATATTTGATATAGGCGATTTTTACGTTTTTGCTATTTAATTATTGAAATTTCTGTTAAATTTGTAATATATCTTAATGAGTAAATTTTACTGTAAAATTGGGGTGTTCAATGTTAATATACTGTGTATTACTATTTAAAACGAATATTAATGTTAAGATACTCTTAAGACTGTTTAAAATTACTTCGATATTAGATATAATAAAGATTAGTATGATTAAAAGATTTTATTTTAGAGTTTAAAGAATTTATATGTTTATAAGAAGTTTTTATTTAAAAAGGAGATGAGTTATTTATGAAAGACGGTCATATACATTCACCTTATTGTCCTCATGGAAGTAAGGATGATTTTGAAAAATATATACAAAGAGCAATTGCTGTTGGCATAACAGAAATGACATTTACAGAGCATTTTCCATATGCAGATGGATTTAAAGACCCTGCTCCTGAAAATGATAGTTGTATGAGTATTGAAGACTTACCAAAGTATCTCAATGATGTTAAGAAGTTGAAGGAAAAATATAAGGATGAAATTAAGATAAATGTAGGGTCGGAAGTAGATTTTATAGAAGGGTATGAAGAAGGAATAAAACAAAACTTAGATAAATATGGAGAAGAATTAGAGGATTCTCTTTTATCAGTACATATAATTAAGATTGATGATGGTTATTATTGTGTGGATTATAGTGTGGAAGAGTTTCAAAATTTGATTGACAAACTAGGAAGTATTGAAGATGTTTATAATAAGTATTATGAGACGTTGATAAAAGCTGTAAATTCGGATTTAGGAATATATAAGCCAAGAAGAATAGGGCATTTAAATTTAGTTAGAAAGTTTAATCAAGTATTCCCATATGATTATGAAGGAAATAAGATTCTTGAAGATTTAATAAAGTTAGTCAAAGAAAAAGGATATGAGCTTGACTACAATGTTTCTGGTAATAGAAAAGAGTACTGTAAAGAACCTTATATAGATGGATACTTATTAAAATTAGTAAAAGAATATGATATTCCGCTAGTTCTAGGGTCAGATTCTCATTGTGCAGAGGAAATAAATAATTATAATATTTTTTAGCGATATTCACATAAAAGACTGTAGATAAGTTTGTATAAAATAAATTTATCTACAGTCTTTTGTAAGTTTGATTAATTTAAAATAATAATGGAAATTAAAACTAATATATTTTATTTGTATGTTCTTATGTTAATTTAGTAATTAGAAATATTATTTTGTGTTTAAAGCAATTACTTCATAAGTTTATCATTTTCCATTATTATTGGGTCAAGTAATTCTCCTCCTCCTTCTGACATTTTCAATCTATTGAACATATAATTCTTTACATCTTTTTTACTTTTAAATTTAGTAACTTGATAAGGAGCTGTAACTCCATACTTTTCTATAAATAAAATATCATTACTAGTCTTAATACATATACCTGTATGACCTATAAATACATTTTTAGTTTCTGGATAGCGAATAAATCCACTTATAATAGACATATTTTTATTATCTCTAAAAGATATTTTTCTCTTTTTCCATTCACTTTTTATTTGTTCTGCATTTTTGCTTATGTCATCTGTGTCTTTAGTTGGTATTGCAGAAAAAAAGTTAATAAATTTTTCTACATCTTTGGGACTAAATTTAGCATCTTTATTGTTCGTTATAGTATCTAAGTCTATATTTAAATCAATAGAGTCTCCAGTAAATTTCTTATTTGAATTTATAAAATCTTTGAAAAGTCTAAAAGCTGTTATTCTACAATTTACGTCCATATAATCAGTGTATTTTTTCATCCAATTATCTTGTAGTTTTTCAAGGTTGTATGGAACTTGCTTTTCATCAGTTGAAGAATATCCTGATTTAGATATGTTTATATTATTTTGGAGTATTTTAACTTGATGTTTGTTATAATTATTAATCGCTTTAATGAATGTATCTATGTCTTGTTTACTAACCTTATTTTCTTCTAAAACTTCTTTTACATTATTTTGAATTTTCTTATCTACCATATTAGAATAAACTAGTTTATTATTCTTGATATTGGAGTATGCAAATATAGTAATTATACTTGATAACACTAAGACAACTGAGCACATTACTATTAATAGATTTTTTTTCACTTCTATCTCTCCTTTTTTAATTTATTTTGTCGACATATTTATAGTATATAGTACATTTAATTTTAGCTTCAATATGTTTTTAATTACAAAACTGTTGTAAAAAATATAACGTTATTTAAAACTTTTTTTGAAAATTTAAATATATATACTAAGATGGGGTATGTATTTTATGAATGTTTAGAAAATTATGCTTAGTATGTTTGATATATTTTGTATAGTAAAAATAAATGAACTGTTGCTAGAATAGATAGATATTTTAGAGTTGATTATTATAAGATTTTAAGTAAATAAGTTGGCTTGAAGTATATACAAACTTTTTATTTTATTAAAAAGATATTTGATTAATCTAATTTTAAGGCTATTAATAAACACAAAAATCTTATTATTTCATTTCAACTATTCCTCAAAAAAGTGATTTTTAAGGAATAGTTGAAATGAAAAGTTTGGTTACATAATAGTAATTTTAGTTACAAGAATGAAACTGTAAAACTTATGACTTTCTTTATATAATTGCATTGAGAATATTTAATTTAGGAGGTAAGATATGAAAGTAAAAAAATTTAAAACTGGTGTAGTCTCAGCATTAACAATTATGATGATCGGAGTATCATTGACAAATGTATCAGCTATGGAATTAAATGATAATAAGGAATTTGAGACTAAATACAATGAGATGAAAAGAGATTTTCAAGAGGAGTATGGAAAAGAAGATAAATTCAATATAACATTAGATGATGAATTTACAAAAGAAGAAGTGAATGGAGCAAAAGGGATGATAAAGACTACTAATAAAGTGAATAATGAAGTAGTAGTATTAAACTATTTCGATGAGATGAAATCTGGAATCGAATTTGAATTGAAGCCAAAAGAAGAAAAAAATGCAATTTTAAGAGACGAATTCCAACAAGGATATGGGAAGGAAGATAAATTTAAAGTTGTGTTAGATGATGAATTTACAAAAGAAGAAGTAAATGGAGCGAAAGGAATTATAAAGACAACAGATAAAGAAACAGGTAAAGTTGTTGTATATAATTACTTTGATGAGCTTGAAAAATAACATTAAATGTAAACACGATTATATTAAAATATAAAATAGTTAAATGTAAAAATGTTGTATCAAAAATATAGGATAACCAAATCTAAAACTATTGTATTAAAAACATAAGATAACTAAATCTAAAAATGATTGTATTAAAAATATAAAATTTAATATGAGGGTGAACTTTATATATTTAGAGTTCACCCTTATAGAAAATATAAAATCTAATTTATTAAATGAAAATTTAAAAAAGTCAGTCTATTTGATTCGTACTGATATCCTATAGAATTTAATCAATAAAGATTAAAGAGCATTAAAACGAAATGGTATTAAATGTTTACTCCATGCTGAAATAAATTTTTCTATTATGATAAAACAGGATTTTGCAATAATTCTAAACAGTAATATAAGTCAATTTTATAAATATTTACATAGCTTTTTTAATTTCTAGTTTTGATTTTAAGACATCTAAAAATTTGTAACAATCTTCTGGATATATTTCTCCCATGTTTGCGACTTGGAAGATATTAGCATCTAAGAATTTGCCTTTTCCAGGATATACTACATAACCATTTTCCCTTTCTAAATCCAATATAAACTTATTTATATCTATTTCTTTAGGCAAAAACACAGAGGTAACTGTATTAGACATATACTTATCTGGAAGTAAAAATGTTAGACCTAGTTCTTCCATTCCATTTCTTAAAATAGCAGAACATTCTCTATATCTTTCTATTTTATTGTCATCTTCTAAAAACTCAGTTAAAGCTTCATTAAGAGCAAATATTAAAGTGACATTAGGTGTATTTGGTGTTTGAGAGGATGATTTTGCAAGTTTGTAGTGTTTATAAAGACTAAGGTACACATTTTTACATTGATATTCTTTAATATTTTGTAAAATGTTTTCTTTAGCACAAATGTATGCAGATCCTGGAAATGCACCAAGGGCTTTACCACCAACACCAGTTATTATATCTATATTGAACTCATCCACATCAATATATTCTCCTGCAGAAGCGCTTATTGCATCCACAAAGAATATTTTATTGTACTTTTTAGCAAGTTTTCCTAGTTCAGGAACTGGATTTATCATACCTGAGCTAGTTTCATGAAATACCATGGCAATTACTTTTATATCAGGGTTCTCAGTTATGTATTTTTCTAAAATGTCTATATCTGGATATTCTGCCCATTCAAATTTTGGCTTATATGTTTTTACACTATAAGCAGATAATATTTCTTCTAGTCTTTCCCCAAAAACACCATTACTAACTAATAAAACAGCATCTTCTTTATTGAATATAGAAGACAATACACATTCATTTACAGATGTTCCAGAGCCAGATACAACTAATGAGTAGTAATCAGAAGTTGCGTTGTATAATTTATTGATTTTCTTCTGCGTATCCTTGAATAAATCCATAAACTCATCCCCTCTATGGCATATATCATAGTGAAGAAGTGAATTTCTAACCCTATCTGTAACCATTACTGGTCCAGGACTAAATAGATATGTTTTTTTCATTGTAAATCCTCCTCAAAGTTTAATTTTAATTTCTTTATGACTGTTTGTGTGTATATGTTATAAGTTTATGTGTTAATTTACCTAGATTATAGAATAAAATAGTAAATATTGCAATAACATTTTAATTAAAATACTTTTAAAATCATTTTAATTAAAAAATACAAAAAATATTGTAATAAATATTGTATAAATCCACAGAATGATATAAAATATAAATAACTTGAATAGATTTTATATTCAAAAAATAAAAAAGAATTTATTAATTCTGAAAAATAAGGGGGACGTTTAAAGTGAAATATGTATTAGCAATTGACCAAGGAACAACAGGAACAAGAGCAGTATTAATAAATGAAAAATCAGAGTTTGTTTTTAGTGATTATATGGAACATACTCAAATATATCCACAATCTGGATACGTCGAACATGACCCTATAGAAATTTGGAATAATACAAAGACTGTAAGTAATAATGTATTACAGCAAGCTTTTAAAAGTGGAATCAATGAAAGTGACATAAAAGGAATTGGTATAGATAATCAAGGTGAAACAGTAATGCTATGGGATAAAAATACAGGTATGCCTCTTTATAATGCTATTGTATGGCAGTGTAGGAGAACTTATGATTATGTGGAAAATTTAAAGAGGGTGCCAGGTCTAGAAAATAAAATAATAGATAAGACTGGGCTAATTATAGACCCATATTTCTCAGGCACAAAAATTAGATGGGTAATAGACAATGTAAAAGGTGTAAAGGAAAAAATAAAAAATGGAGAAGTGCTTGCAGGAACATTAGATAGTTGGCTAATTTGGAAAATGACAGGAGGAAAATCTTTTTTAACTGATGTATCCACAGCAGCAAGAACAATGCTTTTTAATATAAGAGATATGGATTGGGATAGAGAGTTACTTGATATTATAGGGATACCTAGAAATATTTTAGCAGATATAATGCCTACCAGTGGAGATTTTGGAACTACAAATAAGGAGGCATTTTGTGGTGTCTCTATAAAAATTACTGCATCAATGGTTGACCAACCAGCAGCTTTATTTGGTAATGGATGTTTTGAACCAGGTATGGTAAAAAATACTTATGGAACAGGATGTTTCTTATATATGAATATAGGTGAGGAGTTAAATATAGCAGGTAATGGTATATTGACAACTGTTGCTTGGAAGATAGGTGATAAAGTTACATATGCTTATGATGGAGGTGTATATATAGCAGGTGCGGCGATACAATGGCTTAGAGATGGAATTGGAGTCATAAAAAATTATTCTGAAACTGATGATATGGCAAATTCAATCACAAGTACTGGTGGTGTATATTTTGTGCCAGCGTTTGCAGGTATTGCAGCACCTTATTGGGACCAATATGCTAGAGGTACAATGGTTGGAATAACAGGAAGTACTAAAAAAGAGCATATAGTAAGGGCAACTCTTGAATCTGTTGCACTTCAAGTTAAGGATGTTGTTGATTCCATGAATTTAGCTTCAGGTAAAAATATAAAAATGTTGAGAGTAGATGGTGGAATTACTAAGAATAATTTTACCATGCAATTTCAATCTGACATATTAGATATACCAATTGAAATTGCAGAAAACACTGAAACAACAGTACTTGGTGTAGGCTATATGGCAGGTCTTTCATGTGGTGTTTGGAATAGTATTGATGAGATTAGAAGCGAATTTACAATAAGTAAAAAATATATACCAAATATGACTGAACAAAAAAGAGAAGAAATATTAATTGGCTGGAATCAGGCAGTAAAAAGAGCTATGAATTGGGAAAACGATACCAAAAGATTGTGTGCTAATTAAGGCGCAACAGAAAATTTTACATATACAGGAGGAACTAAATATGCCCTTTGATAAAATTATATTATACATAATGGCTGTGGGTGTGCTTTTAGGAGCGTTAGATAGAATAATTGGGAATAAGTTTGGGCTTGGAGAGCAATTTGAAGAAGGATTTAATTCAATGGGGCCATTAGCTTTAGGAATGGTTGGTATAGTTTGTTTAGCTCCAGTCATTTCAGATGTGTTAGGTCCTATGATAATACCAATCTTCAACCTTTGTGGAGCAGACCCATCTATGTTTGCTACTATTTTAGCAAATGATATGGGAGGGTATCCATTAGCTATGGAACTTGCACATAATAAAGATGCAGGAATGCTTGCGGGATTAGTTGTGTCATCTATGCTTGGATGTACTTTGGTATTTTCAATCCCAGTAGGATTAGGTCTTATAGAATATGAAGATAGACCCTTTTTTGCAAAAGGATTACTAATAGGGTTAATAACAATACCTTTTGGAGGTGTTGTAGGAGGATTAATAGCAGGGTTTAATTTATCAATGGTAATTATAAATATGATACCAGTGATAATATTGGCAATGATACTAGCTATAGGATTAAAATTTAACTCTACACTCATGATAAATGGGTCATTAGTCTTTGGGAAGTTTATATCAATATTGATAACAGTAGGATTGGGAGCAGCTGCATTTCAAGAAATAACAGGTATAGTACTCATAAAAGGAATGACACCAATAAGAGAAGGGATTCAAGTTATTGGAAGTATTGCAATAGTATTATTAGGTACTTTTCCAATATTGCATTTGTTAGTTAAAGTTCTTAATAAACCACTTACAATGGTGGGTGAAAAATTAGGCATGGATGCAACCAGTGCAGCAGGATTAGTGTTTACTTTAGCTAATAGTATTCCAGTATATAAAATGATGAAGGATATGAGTCCAAAAGGGAAAGTAGTGAATACTGCATGGTTGGTTTGTGCTACAGCAGCTCTAGGAGACCATTTAGGATTTACAGCAGGAGTAGTACCAGAGATGATTACACCTGTCGTAATTGGAAAGTTGATTGGTGGAGTATTGGCAATTGCACTTGCTATGGTGATGACAAAAGATTTAACTTTAGAAGAAGAACAAAATATTAGAGTGAAGAAAGATGTTGTATGAAACGAGTAGTACTTAAACAGAATTTAAGTCACTTTAAATTAAAAAATCAAATGACTAATAACATAATTAAATAGTTCAAAATAATAAAGTAGCATAAACATTGAAGTAATTGAAAGTATTAAACTAATCTCAAAATAGTAACATAATAAAAAACATAAAGTATTGTTTAGATATAAATGGAGCTAAATAAATAATTATTTGGCTCCTTAACTTTAATCTATTATATCAAGGAATAAAAAACCAATCATATGAACTAATTATCAGCTATGACTAAAGGTATTCCTCTCTGAGAAAATTCTATTATTATATCATGGTCTATACTAGAAGATGTAATAATAGTATCTATATGTTCTATAGGAGCAACTGATGCAAATGAATTTATACCAAACTTAGGAGGTTCAACAACCACTATGGATTTTCTAGACCTTTCAATCATTTTTTTTCTAACAAGTGCCTCTTCTAAATGATAGTCAGAAATACCATTTTCAAGAGTGATACCTCCAGCACCTAAAATAGCTTTATCAACATTAAACTGTTCAATAGCTGACAGTGTAAGTGGACCAGAAAAAGAACCTTCAGTTTCTCTAAGATAACCACCAAGCACGTATACTTTTATATTAGTATTCATAAGTTCATTTGCCACTAAAATTGAGTTGGTTATTACAGTTAGATTTTTTTTATCTTTTAAATTTTTTGAAACTTCAAGGACAGTAGTTCCAGTATCCATAAAAATAGTATCATTTGTATTTATAAACTCACTGCATTTGATGGCAATTTGTTTTTTATCATTTGAGTTTATTTTTTTTCTTTTAACATAGTTGAGTTCTACACTACTTGCTATAACTGGTATAGCACCACCATAGACTCTTTTTAAAAGCCCGATACTTTCCATATGAGCTAAATCTCTTCGTGCAGTTTCTATTGATATGTCAAACATTTGAACGATGTCATTTATTTTAATTATATTATCTGATTCGAGAATACTTAAAATCTTCTCGTATCTTTCTTGTGGTAGCATGGAATATCCTCCTTGGGTTAATATTATTTTAGATTTTGGCATAACTTATGATTAAGTCAGGATTTATGTATATTTGTTAATGTATGTATAGTTATCAAATAATATTATAAGTATTATGCAAGATAATTTTACCATATTTGAAACTTACATTTAAGCAAAAAAGTAAAAATAGATATTTAATAATTCAAAATAACTTAAATTTTACAAAATAATTGACTAAAATATAATTTTATTATATAATTTACTAGTACAGACAATCTGGAGAAGTACTCAAGTGGCTCAAGAGGATCCCCTGCTAAGGGATTAGGCTGGGTAACCGGTGCGAGGGTTCGAATCCCTCCTTCTCCGCCAATTATTAAAGGCTATTCTTGTTAAAGGTAGTCTTTTTGTAGTGTCTATTAATAAAAGTAATTTATCAAGTAAAACTAAAGAAAGGAGGAAATAGATGACAACTTTAATTTTTTTCATAGTGGGAATAGCGTCTTTAGTGGTTGCTTTTGTTATTGATGGAGGACACGTTGGAGCACTATTTGTATTTTCATCAGCACTTGTTGTTTTTGGTGGAACTATAGGTGCCGTTGGAGCCTCAACACCATTCCCTGTATTTAAAAAGTCAATAAAGATAATGTTATTAGCTTTTAAAAATAAAAAACCTAATAATGTAGAAAATATAATCTATTTTAAAGAAATTGCAATTAAAGCTAGAAAAGAGGGGCTTCTTAGCATTGATAAAGAAATAAGTGAGAATGATGACTTAGACCCTTTTATTAGAAAGGGGCTTGAACTTATGGTAGATGGAGTCGATTCAGCTACTATAAGAAATATCTTGGAATCGCAGATACAAGTAACATCAAAACGACATAAAGAAGGTATATCAATATTTGATTCAGCAGGGGGATTTGCACCTACACTGGGGATAATAGGTACAGTTATGGGATTAGTACATATTTTAGGTAATCTTTCGAGTAACCCAGATGCACTGGGACCTCAAATATCTGTTGCATTTCTAGCTACATTGTATGGTGTTGGTTCTGCCAATTTAATATGGATACCAGTAGCATCAAAACTTAAGGCTATAAATCAACAAGAAATAAATGAAAGACTTTTGGTGATAGAAGCAATATTATCTATACTTGAGGGTGATAATTCTAATTTAATGACAGAAAAATTAAAAATATTTTTAAATTCAAAAGAATTAATTGAACTTGAAGAAACTGATGGTAGAACTGAATAATATAATAAGGATGGAATATTTATGTTACATGATGAAGATGAAAAAGAAGAAAACAATGAGCGATGGCTTTTAACTTATTCAGACCTCATAACACTACTTATGATTTTCTTTGTCATAATGTATTCTATGAGTAATGTTGATGCAGAGAAATATAAACAATTATCTGAATCTCTAAATTCTGCTTTTGGTGGTTCTTCAGGAGTTATTGAAGGTGGTAAAAGCCAAATGGAACCAGTAGTTGAACCAGGTAGTAGTAATTTAGATAGTTTACAAAATGCTGAGTTTAAAAAAGTAGGAGAGGAAATTCAAAAGTATTTAAACGAAAATGGTATGGCAAATTCAGTATCATTAAAAGCTCAAGATAGAGGGTTGGTAATAAGTCTTAAAGATACTATATTATTTGATACTGGAAAAGCAATTGTAAAGAGTAATTCTAGAGATAAGATTATCCAAATAGGTAAGATGCTAAATGAAATGAACAGTTACATAAGAGTAGAAGGTCACACGGACAATATGTCTATAAAAAATTCTGAATTTAAGTCGAATTGGGATTTATCAGTTATGAGAGCAACTAATGTTGTTCAACTTCTTATTGATAGTGCAGGTATAGCACCAGATAAGTTGTCTGCTGTAGGATATGGCGAATTTAGACCAATAGCAGAAAATTCATCTCAAGATGGTAGGTCAAAAAATAGGAGAGTTGATATAGTCTTAGTTGATAGTAAATATGATAATGTAGAAAATGTTGGTGAAAATAAATAGTTAAACAAACTATCTCAATATAGAATTATTTCTAAAAAGAGATAGTTTTTTTGTGTTAAAATTAAAAATAGATGAACAGTAAGTTACCTTTTTTGAAGAATATATGGTATCTTAAATATATAATGTTTAAACAATAAAAACTCAATTTAAAAAATTTTATAGAGGGTGAGGAAACAAATGAGTAATAAGAATAAAAACACAAAGTATAAAGATAAAACGAGACAAAGGTATAATAAAAAAGTTGAGACTTTAAATAAAGAAAAGTTAAAGGAAACTAATAAAAATTCTAAAAAGGTAGATAAAATTGATGATATTATCAATAAGTCTAGTATTGTGTTATGTGTCCTTTTAGTAATATTTTCTTTACTTTATTTGTTTAAATTAGTTCAACTTAATGTAATAATGATACTTTTAGTGATTACAGTAGCTATTCAACAAGGTTTAGTATCGTTTGGGGCATTTAGAAATAAAAATTATGTAAAAGCTTTATTTTCAATATTTGTAATTATATGTTTCTTAATTGCTTTTAAATATGTTGTTAATCCTGTTTAAATATATCAGTAAAGGTTCTATAATTAATATAAATAGTGAAGTTGGAGTTTTAATGCTATTATAAATTTTATAAATTTGAAGGAGTAGATTTTATGAATAGGCGTAAGTTTGCGAAATTAATTATCACATCAATGATTGTTTTATTACTTACAGGATGTAGTCTGAAAAAGGAAGATAATTATAAGCTAGATCCAGAGAATCCGACATCGATAGAAATTTGGCATTATTATAATGGACAGCAAAAAATGGCTTTTGATAAGCTTGTTAAGGAATTTAATGATACTGTAGGTGCTGAAAAAGGAATTATTGTTGAAGCGTTTAGTCAAGGTAATGTAGTTGATTTATCAGAAAAGGTTTTAGATTCTGCAAATAAAAAAGTTGGTTCTGAAGATGTACCAAATATATTTGCAGCATACTCAGATACTGCCTATGAAATGGACAAATTAGGATTACTAGTGGACATGGACAAGTATATAAGTAAAGAGGAACTAAATGAATATATAGAAGAATATGTAGAAGAGGGTAGAATAAATTCTAATGATGAATTTAAACTTTTTCCAATTGCAAAATCGACTGAGGTTTTGATGATAAATAAGACTGATTGGGATAAATTTGCCAAAGCTACAAATTCAAATATAGATGATATAAAAACAATAGAGGGATTAACAGAAATATCAAAAAAATATTATGAATGGACAGATAGTTTAACAAAAGAACCTAATGATGGTAAAGCATTTTTTGGAAGAGATGCTTTAGCAAATTATATTATTATAGGAAGTAAACAATTAGGAGTAGAACTTTTTTCTGTTAAAGATGGAAAAGTTACATTAAATATTGATGAAAAAGTTATGAGAAAATTATGGGATAATTTCTATGTCCCATATATAAATGGGTATTTCGCATCTTATGGTAAGTTTCGTTCTGATGATGCAAAAACAGGAGATATATTAGCTCTTGTGGGTTCTAGCTCAGGAGCAGCATACTTCCCAGATAGAGTAATGTTAAATGACAATGAGAGTTATAAGATTGAAACATCTGTTTTTCAAGCTCCACGTTTTAAAGGAAAAGAAAAATATGCGGTACAACAAGGTGCAGGAATGGCTGTAACAAAATCCACTAAAGAAGAAGAATTTGCATCAGTAGAATTCTTAAAATGGTTTACAGATAAAGAACCTAATATAAAATTCTCTATTTCTTCTGGATACTTACCAGTGAAGAAAAAAACAAATGATTTAGATGTTATAAAAGAAGTTATGAAAAAAGATGATTTAAAGGTATCAGATAAAGTTGAGGGCTCATTAGTCTCATCTATTGAACAAATTAATAGTTGTAATTTATATACGAATAAAGCTTTTGATGGTGGAACTAAAGCTAGACAAGTTCTTGAATATTCAATGCTTGATAAAGCTAAAGAAGATTTAAATAAAATAAATGAATTAATAAAAAATGGAACTTCTAAAAAGGATGCAGTAACACAATTTAATAATGACAAGAATTTTGAAACTTGGTTCAAAAATTTTAAGGCTGAGCTTGAAAATGCTACAAAAGAGTAGGTGAATTGGCGGTTAATGTGTCGACATGCACAAAGGTATAGGTGGAATAAGTATGGAAAACAATCTAAGAAAAAATAATTCAATAATGAAAAAGATGATATTTCCCCTAATTATTGTTATGCTAATTCAAACAAGTTTATTTTGTGCCACAATTTTATGGGGAGGAACTATTCAGAAGTTAAATGACAACTCATTTGATATTTTAAATGAAAGAGTAATTAATCGTAAAAACTATATACAAAATGAGATGTTGCAAAGATGGTCAAAAACAAGTGAAACGGAATCCGCAATTAATTCATCTGTAAAGAAGGTCTTGGATGAAAATAATGCTTCAATCAAGGATGTAGGTGACAATGAAGAAATTAACAAAGAGATTATAAAAAATATATCAAGCAATTTGATATATCTTTTGAGAAAAAATTCTGTGACAGGTTCTTTTATAATCTTAAGTAATAAAAATATTGAAAATGATTCTATGAATAATAAAGGTGAAGTAAGCAAGACTGGATTGTACATAAGAGATTTAGACCCTAAATTTAACCCAAATGACAATTCTGATTTGTTAATTGAGAGAGGTTCATCAGATATAGCAAGAAATTTTGGAATATCTATGGATAGTTATTGGGCTCCAAAATTTTCATTTAAAGGTGAAAATACACGAAAGGGAGATAATTTTTTTTACAAGCCATTTAGAGCGGCGATTGATAACCCAAATGTATCAAGTTCTAATTTAGGTTACTGGGGAAGCCAGTTTCTATTGACAAATGCAGGAGATAAGGTAATGACATATTCAGTTCCTCTTATTTATGAAGATGGAACTGTATATGGAGTGCTTGGAATAGATTTAAGTATAAACTATTTAAGTGAATTACTGCCATATACAGAGATACATAGTAATAAAAAAGGTAATTACATTTTAGGTGTAGACAGGAATGATGATATGGCATTTGAAAATGTAGTTTCAAATGGATATTCACTAAAAGAAAAATTTTGGGATGGTTTACATTCTAATTTAGAACAGAAAGAATCTTATAAGAATGTATATAAGATTAAAAATGAAGAGGATGATTATAGTTGTGGTAATATTTATGCTAGTGTACAATATATAGATTTATACAACTCTAATACTCCATTTGAAAATGAACGTTGGGCACTTTTGGGTATTATTGAGGAAAAAAGTCTTTTGTCTTTTTCAAAAAGAGTTGAGAGGTTAGTTATAATTTCTATTGCAATTTCTTTAGCAATAGGACTTGTAGGTATTTATATAGCATCAAGATTATTTACAAAACCAATTGTCCTTCTAGCTAAAAAAGTTAGAAATAGTAACCCATCAAAACCAGTAAATCTTGATAAGATAAATATATCTGAAATAGATGAATTATCTTCGGCTATAGAGATACTTAGTGCAAATGTTGCAGACTCTTCTTCAAAATTATCACAGATTATTGAGATGGTAGATATGCCTATTGGAGCTTTTGAATTGTATAAAAATACAGAGAGCGTTTTTTGTACAAAAGAATTTTTTAATGTATTTATTACAGAAAAAGAATTTCAAGAATATGGTTATGTGAGAAAAGATAAGTTTCTTAAAAAACTAAAAGAGCTAGATGAATATTTACAAGAAAATTATGAAACAGAAAATACATACATATATAAATTTGAATCTGAAGATAAAAGGTCTAAGTGGGTAAGACTAAATATTGTTGAAGATGAGCTAAAGGTTCTTGGTGTTGTTGTAGATGTAACCAAAGAGTTCATTGAGAAAAGGAAGATAGAATACGAAAGAGATTTTGATATTTTAACTAATCTTTTAAATAGAAGAGCATTTTACTCACAGATTCAAGAGAAATTTAAAAATAAAGATGAACTTAAGGTAGCAGCCTTTATTATGTGGGACTTAGATAATTTAAAATATATCAATGATACATATGGACATGATGCTGGTGATGAATACATTAGATGTGCAGCAGGTATACTTAAAAAGTTTATATCATGGAATGGTATAGTTTCTAGGCTTTCAGGTGATGAGTTTTATGTGTTTATATATGGATATGAGAGTAAAGAGAGTATAAGAGATATTATCAATTCTGTTAAGATACAGATGAGCAATACATTACTAAAACTTCATGATGGAACAGAATTTAAAATAAGGGCATCAGCTGGGGTTTCTTGGTATCCTTATGACTCATGTAATTATGATGAATTAATGAGATATGCAGATTTTGCTATGTATCAAATTAAAAATACAATCAAGGGCGAAGTGAGTGAGTTTGATATTAATGTATATAATAAAGATTCATTCTTACTGAGTAATAGAGAAGAGTTAAATAAATTGATTGATGGACAACTTGTTGAATATGCATTTCAAGCTATTGTAGATTGTAAAGGAGAAGTCTTTGCATATGAGGCACTTATGAGACCTAAAATAAAGACTTTCAGTTCTCCAGTAGATGTTATTAGATTGGCTCGTTCACAATCTAAACTCTATCAAATTGAGCGTATTACGTGGTTCAAAGCACTTAAATCATTTAAAAAATACAGAGATAAGTTTGGAGATTGTAAATTGTTTTTAAATTCTATTCCAAATAATAACTTATCAAGAGTTGATTTTGAAGAAATTGAAGATTTATATGGTAGATATTTAAATAGAGTTGTATTAGAAATAACAGAAAATGATAAAATTAATGAAGATTTTATTGAGAAAAAGAAATCTTATATAAGCCATTGGAATATAGAGATTGCTTTGGATGATTTTGGAACAGGTTACAATGGAGATGCTGTACTGTTATATATAATGCCAAATTACGTAAAGATTGATATGTCCATTGTAAGAGGTATTGATAAAGATGAAGACAGACAGAAAATATTAAAAAACCTTATTTCATATTCTAATGAAAGAGATATTAAAGTAATAGCAGAAGGTGTAGAGACTAAAAGTGAGATGGAAACATTAATTAATCTTGGAATAGATTATATGCAGGGGTATTATATTAGTAAACCATCATTTATCCCTGAAGATGTAAGTGATAAAATTAAGAAAGAGCTCAAGATGTGTCATGAAAATAGGAATGATGTGATTTAATAGAGGAAAAATTACATGTATTTTTATGAACTTTTGGTTTATAATTAAAAAGAAAATAATATAATTATAAATTAGGGTGGTGGAGCTAATAATCACAACAAATATAGATATAAGAAAGTTAAATGAAAATCAATTAGAAGCAGTTGAACATATAGATGGGCCTTGCATGATACTTGCAGGGCCTGGTTCAGGTAAGACAAGAGTAATTACATATAGAATAGCTAATATGGTCGTAAATAAAAATATAGCGCCAACAAGAATCTTAGCAATAAGTTTTACAAAGGCATCTTCAATAGAAATGAAAAATAGAACTTTAAGTTTAAGTGATGATATAAGACTCAATAAGGTAACTTATGGTACTTTTCACTCTGTATTTTTTAAAATCCTAAGATACTTTGAAAGGTATAATCTAGATAGTATATTTGATGAGAAATCAAAGCGAATAACAATCAAGGCAATACTAAAGAGCTTAAATATAGAAAATGCTGATGATGATGAGAATGTAGGACAAGTTATAAATGAAATTTCTTATGTAAAAAATGAACTTATGGATAAGAACGACTTTAATTCAGAGGTATTGACAAAAGATGAGTTTTTGAAGGTATATAATTTATATGAAGAACAAAAATCTAAAGTTAATAAAATTGACTTTGATGATATGCTTATAAAAACTTATTATTTACTTTTGAACAATAAGTCTGCATTAGAAAGGGTTAGAAATGTATATAAATATATATTGATAGATGAATTTCAGGATATAAATAAAGTACAATTTGAAGTTTTAAAATTAATCTCGAATCCTTTAAATAACATATTTGCTGTTGGAGATGAAGACCAAAGTATATATGGTTTTAGAGGAGCAAGACCAGACTTTTTGCTTGAATTTGAAAAGTATTTCAATAATACTAAAAAAATAATATTAGATGTAAATTATAGGTCTAAAAGTGAGATAGTACATATTGCAAACAGGCTTATAGAAAAAAATAAAAATAGATATGAAAAAATCATTAAATGTAGTCAAGGTACTGGAGGAAGTGTGAGTTATATTTGTCCACATGATTCAGAGGAGGAAGCTTTACATATTGCCAAGGAAATAATTGACGAAATAAAAAAAGATTATGTAGAGTATTCAGACTTTGCAGTGATTTATAGAACCAATATACAGTCAAGAGCATTGGTGGATGTATTTATGGATATGAGAATTCCATTTGTGGTAAAAGATTCAGTAATCACAATATATGACCATTGGGCGAGTCAAGATATACTATCGTATTTAAGAATAGGCATTAATCCAAAGTCAAATAAAGATTGGTTAAGAATCATAAATAAGCCATTTAGATATATATCTAAGGATAGTGTAAGTATGGCTAAAGATGAAAATGATTTTATAACAGCATTAATAAACAAATGTAATCTTCATCCTAAACAAATCAAAACAATAACTGATTTGGAAATAGATTTAAGTTATTTAAACACTTTAAATCCTAAAAATGCAATATCTTATATTAGAACTAGTCTTGATTATGATAGATATGTCTTAGATTATTGTAGTAACAGAAAAATAAAGACTAATGGTCTTGTAGAGATATTAAATGAGCTTGAGAGTTCAGCGACAAACTTTAATACTGTGACAGAGTTTTTAGAGCATATTGAGAGAGTAAAGACTGAGTTAATGGAAAACAATAAGAATAAACAGACTGATGGTGTCATATTTACAACTATGCATAGTGCAAAAGGATTAGAATTTAGAAATGTTTATATTATAGGCGTAAATGAAGGAACAATACCTCATGAAAAGTCATATGATATTTGTAAGGAAGAGAAAAAAGAAGAACAATTAGAAGAAGAAAGACGACTTATGTATGTTGCTATTACAAGAGCTGAAGAAAAATTGTGTATAAGTTCTACGTTAAATAAATATGGTAAAAAAGTTGATAAATCACTGTTTATTAATGACATAAAATCTCCAACCAAAAAAGAAATTGATAGTATTGGTGTAGGTGATAAGGTATACCATAAAAAATTTCATGAAGGAGAAATAATTAAAAAAGATGGAATTATGTTTACAATAAAGTTTAAAGATAGGGAGCGAATTTTAGACCTGAAAACTTGCTTATTGAAGAATATAATTTATATTATTTAATTTAGAAAGCAAACTTAGATATAAAATGTATTATTTTATAGGTAAGAAAGAATTATATTATTTATGTATGATATTTAAGGCAAAGATATAGATATAAAATGTATTATTAAAAAAATAGCTCAAAATATGAAAAATATTATTTATTAATATCCAAAGAATATAAATAAATCTAAAAGATTCTATGTATGATTATCTAAAGAGTAGAGCCAAATATACATCATAGTGTTTAAATAATTTACAAATAAAATTATTAAAAAAATAAAAAACTTATTGACAAAAATATTATAAGGAAGTACAATTGTATTAACAATTTAAGGAAACAAATCCAGTGATAGAGAAAGTAGCATATATGGATTTACAGCGAGTTAGGGTTTGGTGTAAGCCTAGCAATGAAGTCTATGTGAAGAGAGCTCTGGAGGAGATTATCAGAAGTTTTTTAGTATGATAATTGGTCTGCCCGCCTTAAGGGATTGAGAGGATAAGTACTTACTTATCAAAAAGAGTGGTAACGCGGATATAATTCGTCTCTTAGCTGTAAAGCTAAGGGACTTTTTTGATTTTAAAATTAAAATATCCACATAGCTTAAAAGCTAAAATTCACAAATTTTGAAAGTTGTAAGAGTATTTATCAATAAGAGTGGTAACGCGGTAAAGTCGTCTCTTAGTCATTAAAGACTGAGAGACTTTTTTTGTAACTTGAAACATGAAAGTATTAAAATTTGAGGGAAATTATAATTAAAAGAGAGGGGTAATAAAAATGAAAGTATTTAAAAAATTATTAAGTTTAGGATTAGTATTAGGATTAACTTTATCACTAGTAGGATGTAGTGGTGGAGAAGAAAAAACAAAATTAGAGCAAATAAAAGAAAATGGAAAATTAGTTGTAGGTACTAGTGCAGAATTCCCACCATTTGAATTCCATAAAGTAGTAGATGGTAAAGATTCAATAAAAGGATTCGATGTAATGTTAGCTGAAGAATTTGCAAAGGAGCTTGGTGTAAAAGTTGAAATTAAAGATATGTCATTTGATGGATTAATAGGAGCTTTAAATGCAGACCAAGTTGACATAGTTCTTGCAGGTATGTCACCAACACCAGAAAGAGAAAAGAGTGTTGATTTCTCAGAGTTATATTATTTAAGTAGAAATGCAGTTATAGTTAAAGATGCAGATATAGATAAAGTAAAGACTGAAGATGATTTAAAGAAACTTAAAGTTGGAGTACAAGCAGGAAGTATCCAAGAAGAATATGTAGTTAATACTCTAAAAATGACAACTACTAAATCTTTAAAAGCAATACCTGATTTAATTACAGAATTAAAAAATGGAAACATAGATGCTGTTGTTACTAATGAAGCAGTTTCTTTAATAAATGTTAAAAAATATGATGGAATCAAAATGGCAAATACTGAAGTTGGTAAAGATGTAACAGAAGGTATGGCAGCAGCAATCAAAAAAGCTGATAACAACAAAGACTTTATAGAATTATTGAATAAAAAGATAAAAGAATTACAAGATGGTAAAAAAATAGAAGAATTTTTAAATGAAGCATCTACTGAAGCTGCTTCAAATTAGTAAGAAAGTTATGTGGGAGATGAAATTATGAGTTTAGATTTTAGTTTTTTAAGTAGATTTGGAACTTCTTTTCTGGAAGGAACAGGTGTGACAGTAGGAATTTCTCTTGTGGCATTATGCTTTGGATTTATAATAGGTATAATCATCTGTATGGCAAGAATATCCAAGAGTAAAGTATTAAGAGCAATATCATCAATCTATATTGAGATTTTAAGAGGAACACCATTATTAGTACAGATATATATAGTATGGTTTGGATTACCTCAATTAGGAATAAGATTCCCTATGTTATTTGGTATACCAAGTGAATTTATAGCTAGTGCATTTGCATTATCAGTAAACTCTGGAGCATATGTGGCAGAGATACTTAGATCAGGTATACAATCAGTTGATAATGGACAAATGGAAGCAAGTAGATCATTAGGATTAAATTACTGGTCAACTATGAGATATATAATAATACCTCAGGCTATAAAAAATATACTACCTTCATTAGCAAATGAGTTTATTACACTTGTAAAAGAATCTTCAATAATCTCTGTAATAGGAGTTGTTGAAATAATGCGTACTGCTGATATAGTAAAAAATGCAGCATTCAAAGCATTAGAGCCATTAATAGTAGCAGCAGCAATTTACTTTGTTATAACATTTACTCTATCAAGATTAGTTGGATTATTAGAAAAGAAACTGTCTGTGTCTAACTAGATGAGAGCGTGTTTAGCATTTAGGGAAAACATAGAATAGTAAAAAGGAAAGTGATAATATGATTACAATAAAAAATTTAAGTAAATCTTTTGGAGATTTAAATGTATTAAAAAATATAGACTTAGAAATCGCTAAAGGCGAAATAATGGTTATAGTAGGTCCTAGTGGTTCTGGTAAAAGTACACTTCTTAGATGTATGAATTTACTAGAAATACCTACAGGTGGAGATATAATATTTGAAGGAAAAAATTTGGTTGATAAAAAAACTAATATTGATGAAATTAGACAAAATATAGGTATGGTGTTTCAAAACTTTAATTTATTCCCACATAAGACTATTTTAGATAATATAACATTAGCACCAATTAAATTAAAAAAGATGACTAAAGAAGAAGCAGAAAAAAAAGCAGAAGTTTTGTTAAGTAGAGTTGGTCTTTTAGATAAAAAAGATTCTTATCCATCACAATTATCTGGAGGTCAGAAGCAGAGAATAGCAATAGCTAGAGCACTTGCTATGGAACCCGATATGATGTTGTTCGATGAGCCAACATCCGCTCTTGACCCAGAAATGGTAAACGAGGTTCTTGATGTTATAAAGGAACTTGCAAAAGAAGGGATGACAATGGCAATTGTAACTCATGAGATGGGATTTGCGAAAGAAGTAGCAGATAGAGTTATTTTTATAGATGGAGGAAGTGTACTAGAAGACAATACTCCAGAAGAAGTTTTTGGAAACCCAAAACATGAAAGAACTAAATCATTCTTAGCAAAAGTATTATAATATGTAAAAAGGATGTTATTGATATTAGAAATTCAATACATCCTTTTTTTATGATGATTAATATAATTTAAAATTATATTAATCTTATTTTGCTAAATTTTTGCAGAAAAAAAGAGCTCGGGGTAAGCTCTTTTTTTCCACCGAATCAATTTCCGTTATCAATCCGATTTTTAATAAATATAAAATATATCCTTATGAAAGGGTATTGGGAATAGATATATTAACTAACTAGGGTTACCAGGGGGATAACCTTAATTTATTATAACAAAATGCGACACAAAAATCAATATTTTTTTTGATATAAATTATAAAAGTTATTTTTATAACAAGTAAGCTTATAAAAATAACTTTTATAGTAAAAATAAGCATATGTATAATATAATATATTTATTTTATATAATATATTATTTTATCATATATTGTATTTTATAACGTATTTTTGTAGGATATAATATAAGCATATTATATTTTACTATAAAACTTTATAATAAAGTGAAAAAACTAATTTTTTATGAAAGAATATTTTGTAAATTTAAGATTGTCTTTTTAATAAAGATTAACAAAAAAAATACTATAATTAGTGGTATAATAGTTAGAGCTGAAATTTTAAATAAAGGTAGGTGTAATTAAGTTGGAAATATACTTAGACAATAGCGCAACTACAAAACCTTATCAAGAAGTTATAGATAAAATGGTGTATGCACTTAGTACGGATTATGGAAATCCTTCTTCTGTTCACAGAAAAGGTGTAGACGTTGAAAAAGGAATAAAAGAAGTAAGACAGGTTATAGCTAAATCTCTAGGAGCGAAAGAAAAGGAGATTTATTTTACATCAGGTGGTACAGAATGTAATAATACTATAATAAGAGGAGTTGCAAACTTAAATAAAAAGCGAAAAAATCATATAATATCTACTAACATAGAACATCCTTCTGTTTTAAATACATTGAAGGATTTAGAAGAAGATGGTTTTGAAGTAACTTACTTAGAGGTCGGAAAAGATGGAAAGATAAATATAGAAGATTTAAAGAATGCAATAAAGTCAACTACATGTTTAGTAAGTATGATGCATGTTAATAACGAAATAGGAACCATACAGCCAATCGACGAAGTCGGAAAGTATTTGAAGTCTTTAAAAGAAAAGATATATTTTCATGTGGATGCTATTCAATCATATGGAAAAATTAATTTTAGACCATCTAAATACAATATAGATTTTATGAGCGTGAGTGCACATAAATTTCATGGACCAAAAGGAATTGGATTTATGTATATAAAAGAAAATAATCGTCTTAAGCCTATGTTAACAGGTGGAGGACAGGAAATAGGAATTAGGTCTGGGACAGAAAATGTACCTGGTATATATGGGCTTGGAGAAGCTGTCAGAATACTAAATAAAGATTTAGATGCAGTTATTTCAAAAGTAAATAATTTAAAAGATACATTTAAAAATAAAATAATTGATAATATAGAAGATATAAAAGTTAATTCTCCAGAAGATGGTGTATGTCATATATTAAATATATCATTTAGAGGTACAAAAGGAGAGGTATTACTTCATTACTTAGAACAAAAAGGTATTTATGTATCAACTGGCTCTGCATGTTCTTCTAAGAAGAAGGGTAGCCATGTTTTAAATGCTATAGGTCTTACAAATGAAGAAATAAATGGAACAATAAGATTTAGTTTATCTGATATGAATACAGAAGAAGAAATATCAGAAGTTGTAGAAGTATTGAAAGAATCAATTTGCGACTTAAGGTCAATAATGAGAAGGAAATAAAGAATACAGTATAAATAATGAGAATAAATTAGTTTAAGAGGTGAAATGGTGTATAATATATTAATAGTAAAGTATGGAGAAATTGGAGTAAAAGGGAAAAATAGATATATATTTGAAAATAGACTTATAAGAAATATAAGAAATATGTTAAAACCAATTGGTAAATTTAATGTATATAAAGAATATGGAAGAATATATGTTGATTTAGAAGATTATGATTATGAAGAAGTAATTGAAGAAGTTAGAAAAGTATTTGGAATAGTGGGTGTATGCCCTGGAGTAAGAGCTAAAAAAGATTATGATACATTAAAAGAAATAGCTTTAAAAATGTTAGAGGAAAAAATAGAAGCAGGTTATAAAACGTTCAAAGTAGAGTCAAGAAGAGGAGATAAATCTTTTAGATTGACTTCTCAAGAAATGAGTATGGATATAGGTGGATACTTATTATCAAAGGTAGGAGATAAGATTGATGTTGATGTAAGAAATCCAGAAATTAAAATAAAATGTGAATACAGAGAATTCCATACTATGGTCTATAGTGATACTATACCTGGATATGGTGGATTACCACTTGGAACAAATGGTAGAGCTATGTCTCTTTTATCAGGAGGTATAGATAGTCCAGTAGCAACATGGATGGTTGCAAAAAGAGGTATGGAAGTAGAGGCAGTACACTTCCATAGTTATCCGTTTACAAGCGAAAGGTCACAAGAAAAAGTTAAAGACTTAGCTAAGATATTGGCAAAGTATTGTGGAAGAGTAAGACTTCATAAAGTTAACATATTAGAAATACAAAAAGCAATTGGCGAGAATTGTAATGAAGAAGAAGCTACTATTCTTTCAAGAAGATTCATGATGAGAATAGCACAGAAACTTTCTGAAAAAAGACATTGTGATGCTTTAATTACAGGTGAAAGTATCGGCCAGGTTGCATCTCAAACAATACAAGGTCTTACTTGTACTAATGCTGTTGTAGATTTACCAGTATTTAGACCACTTATAGCAATGGATAAATCGGATATAGTTGATATAGCCAAAAAAATAGGAACTTTTGAAACATCTATAATTCCTGAAGAAGATTGTTGTAGCGTATTTTCTCCTAGAAAGCCTGTTACTAAACCTAGGTTAGAAAAGATAGAAAAATCTGAAACAGCACTTGATATTGATGGATTAGTACAAGATGCAATTGATAGAATAGAGGTTGAAGATATAGAATTCTAATATACAAGTGATTTAGCCTCTTGGGGGAGGTGTTATATGTGATTCATATATTGTGTGTTGGTATTGGAGGATTTTCTGGTGCTATATTAAGATATTTAATATCTTTAAGATTTGCAGAAGCTAAGTTCCCATTTGGAACTCTAATCGTCAATGTTATGGGTGGAGTTTTGATTGGTTTTATCATGGAAATGAGTACAAGAACAAATTATATTTCTGATAATTTGAAATTATTTTTGGTAACTGGTCTAATGGGAGGTCTTACTACATTTTCCACATTTAGTTTTGAGAATGTAAAATTTTTTGATAGTGGCAATTATATGTTATTTGGGTTAAATATATTCTTAAATTTAACGTTAAGTATTTTAGGAGTTTTTATTGGGAGAACTCTATGTAGACAATTTGTTAATATGTAGTATTTTAAAGTAAGTACTATAATTTTATTTAATGGGAATGATTATTATGAATAAAAAGGGTTTTACACTAATTGAATTATTGGTAGTTATATCTATAATAGGAATTTTAGTTATAGTCGCAGTTCCAGCACTATTTAGAAATATAGAAAAAAGTAAAGCAGTTACATGTCTTTCAAATAGGGAGAATATAAAGACTCAAATTGTTATTGCAATGGCTGAGGAAACAAGTAAAGACAAGAAGGAACTTATAAAAGATGTATTAAAAAATAAAGATGGAAAATACTTTGAAACAGAGCCAAAGTGTAAATCAGGTGGAACATATTCAGCAGAATTTGATAATGGTTATGATGGAATAACTGGAGAAGAAAGTATAGCAAAAGTGTATGTTACTTGTACAGAGCATCCAGATGGTGTTGAGATGGCTAGAGATGTATATCAAAGTATGACAGATTTAATTGCATCATTTGCACAAGACCCTTCTATAATACCAGGAAATTCAAAAAATAATGATGATTTTAGAAATTATTTGTTGGATAATAAGTATAAAAATGGTTGGCCTAAAATTCCAGAGGAATTTAAGAAAAAGTACGATTTAGGAAAAGAGACATTGTATATACAACCATATGCAAATAAGCCTAATACAAATGAAGCTAATGTAGTTGTATTTGCAAACACTTCAACTAAAGGTAATTGGTATGCTTCTTTAATTTATGATTACGATGAAGCTAAATGGTATAAAGGTAAAAGTGGTATTTCTGTAGCAAATAAAACATGGGAAGTTTTAAAAGAAGAAATCCATACTAAATCTGGTTGGGGTCCTTTAAATTAATATGATATATATTACTGGTATTGATTAGACTATAGAATAATATTCTCTATAGTTAATTAATACCAGATTTTATTTTGAATATTTTATTGGTGCAGTATGATTATTGAATATTTACTATTTTAAAGTCTTCACATATAAACTAAAAATAACTATAATAAGAATATAAAGAATATTAGTTAAATACTAAATTTTTATCAAATTTAGTATTTATACTAAGTAATACATAAAAGGGGAATAGATATATGAGTAATTTACAAGATAATCAAACAATAAACTTAATACAAAGTCGTAGAAGTATACGAAAATTTACAACGGAGCAAATTACAAACGAGCAACTGGATACATTGTTACACTGTGCATTTGCAGCTCCTTCGGGATGTAATAAACAACCTTGGCATATAAGTGTTGTGCAAGACCAGAAACTTTTAAAAGAGATTAGTGATGATACCTTATCCAGAATCCATGAAGTTAGTAATGTTGAGATAAATAAGAATTTTAAATTATTTTATGGTGCACCAACTGTTTTATTTATTTCTTATGATGAAGAAAATTCATGGGCTCCATATGATGTAGGAATACTTACAGGAAATGTAACTACAGCTGCACAAGCATTAGGATTAGGAAGTTGCATAATAGGAATGGTTAGGGGATTATTTACACCTGTTGAACAAGGGGATATAGCAGGTCTTGTGAGTGTATTAGATGAGAATGATGTAAAAGAATCAGATTCAATAAAGATGATGTTTGATACAAATAAAAAATATAGAGAATTGTTGAATATACCAGAAGGGTATTCTGTACCTTTTGGTATTGCTATAGGTGTCCCAGATGGAAATCTACCAAAAGCTAGAGATGTTGTTTATAAAGTTTCTAGAGCTTAGAATATCAGATTAATCAAATGATTATATAAATTTATATGATTAAAAAAGATAACATAAGACTGAAAATAAAAATTTATTTATTTTTAGTCTTATTTTTTATTATTTTATATTTATAAATGAAAAAAAAGTGAAGTAGATTTGTTAGTCTAAGTATATAAAATAAAAATTATAAAGTCGAGAAGTATAAATAAACACTTTATAATATTTTGGAAATAAATAGCAAAATATTGAAATGAAGAAAAAAGAATGTTAAAATAAAATGAAAGTAACCCTTAGTTATAAAAGGGCTTTTTTTTATACCTATAAAAATCTAAAAATATTACACTTAAAAACCAATCTAAAAAATTTTTCATTTCTAATAAACAAGTACACATCAATAAAATAAAATTAAACCTAAAAACAGTAAAATATTTATAAATTTGATTGTTAATTAAGTGCATTTTCTTTGAAAAATTATGTATAAAATTGAAGAAAAGTTCCAATTTTTTGAATAGTAACTTTTTTATAACAAATGGAAACTATTGGAAGTAAAAAATAATGATAATTATAATAAAAATATCTTTTTAATTAAAAAATATTAATGGATTAAGTATATTATATAATTATACATTTAAATATTTCCATCAAATCAATAAGGACAAATAATAATTAAGAGTAAGTGGCTTAGAAATAATGAAGATAAAAGAAATAGTAAAATAGAATAATTTAGATAATAATATTTTATTGATAAATTACACCAACTGTAAACTATAACCCTACTTTAAAATTATTTTTATTATAAGTAGGGTTATAATATTACTATATTAATTATATTGTAGGGGGAAAAGATGAGAGAAGAATCGAACTCTTTAAATTTAAATCATATAGAAATTTTCTTTGAACTTTTGTCTCAAAGTACAGAAGACTATATATTTTTTTGGGACATAAACAGGAATAAATTTAAAATTTCTTCAGCAGTTTTTGATGAATTTAACTTAAGTAAAGATGTAGATTCTGATGTAGTAAATTGTTGGAGTAAAATTATTTATCCAGATGATGTTCAAGTGTGGGAAGATGATATACAAGCGTTGATAGATGGAAAAAAAGATGAACATAATCTAGAATATCGATTAATTAATAAATATGGGGAAGTAGTATGGATTTCTTGTAGAGGGAAGGCTTATATATCAGAAGATAAAAAAACTATAGTTTTGGTTGGAAGAATAAAGAATATTGGTGAAAAAAATAAGTTTGATTCCATCACTGGAACATGGAATAGAGAACAGTTCGAGTACTGGATGAATTATATCATAAAAGAAAAGACCTATGAAAGTGGAGCTATATTTATTATGGATATAGACAATTTCAAAAATATAAATGAAAAATATGGTCACTCTTATGGTGACAAGGTCTTGCGTGCAATTGCCACCGAAGTGTTAGAATATTTACCAAAAGATGTTCGATTGTATAGATTAGATGGAGATGAATTTGCATTTTTTTACCCTATGTGTACTAAAGAGACTATAAATAAAATCTACGAAAAGATACAGATGTATACCAATACTCAACATGAGATTGAATCGAATAAGTATTATTGCACAGTAACTGCGGGGGTTGCTATGTATCCACAGGATGGAGATACTTATTTGGACTTATTCAAACATGCCGATATTGCACTAGATATAGCAAAAATAAATGGAAAGAATAGAATTAAGTTTTTTTCACCAGAATTATACGAAAACAAACTAAAGGTAATTTCAATGCAACATAAGCTAAGAGAAAGTATTGAAAATAACTTTAATGACCTTGAACTATTTTTTCAGCCACAAATAGATGCAGCCACAAGAGAAGTAATAGGAGCCGAGGCACTTCTAAGATGGCATTCAAGTACTTATGGAGAAGTATCTCCTATTGAATTTATACCAATCTTGGAGCAAAGCAATTTGATTATACCAGTGGGGAAGTGGATTATAAAAGAAGCTGTAAAACAGTGTAAAGAATGGCATAAAATAAATCCAGACTTCAAGATATCTGTAAACGTATCGTACATTCAATTAAAAGAAGATTTTTTTAGAGATTTTATAGTTGAATGTTTAATAGAGTATCAATTAAGACCTGAATTTTTAATTTTGGAGTTAACAGAGAATTGTTGGATACCAGATATAAATTTACTGAATGATAAGTTTATTAGCTTAAAGGGTATAGGAGTACATATTGCAATAGATGATTTTGGTACAGGATATTCATCTTTAAATTACCTTAAAGAACTGTCTGTTAATATAATAAAAATTGAAAGAAGTTTTGTTAAGAATATTACATATAATAGCTATGAACATACTTTCCTTGAATATATCATTAAATTGGCTCACATCATCAACTTAAAAGTTTGCGTTGAAGGTATAGAGTCTTATGAAGAATATGATATAGTAAAGAGTCTAGGTGTAGATATTATTCAAGGATTTTTATTTGGAAGACCTGTGAGCGCATCTGAGTTTTATAAACTTCAATTGTCAAAGTAAATATATAAAAAATGCTACGTATAGAAGATAATGTAGTAGTATATTAAAATAGGGTAAAGTACAAGTTTTTAAGAAGCTTATACTTTACCCTGTTTCATTGTGCAAATATATCTTAACTATTATATACTTTTACCCCAAATTTAGATATTATTTCACTAGCTTTTTTAATATCTTCTTTACTAGCATCAGGAACATCTTTTAGTTCATAATCTATTCCTAGATTCTCCCATTTGTGTATTCCCATAGAATGGTATGGTAGTAATTCAAATCTTTCTACATTTTTTAATGTAGCTACAAATTGACCTAGTTTTTCTAGGTTATCTGTATAATCAGTAATACCAGGAACTAAAACATGTCTTATCCACACAGGGATATTTCTTGAGTCTAAGTGTCTAGCAAGTTTTAGAGCTTTATCCATACCAACACCAGTCAAATCAATAGATTTCTCTTCAACCATATGTTTTAAATCAAGCAAAACTAAATCAGTATTATCTAGAATTGGGTCTATGGTTTTTATATCTACAAATCCAGATGTATCCAAACAAGTGTGTATATCATTTTCTTTTGCTTTTTTAAATAATTCACTCAAAAATTCTGGCTGAAGAGTAGATTCTCCACCAGAAGCAGTTATACCACCACCAGAAAACTTCATAAAAGAAGTATACTTAAGAGCATCAGTTATTATCTCATCAACTGTATATGCTTTCCCTGACTTAGTATCCCATGTATCTCTGTTATGGCAGTACTTGCATCTAAGTGGACATCCCTGAAAAAATAATATATATCTTATTCCTGGCCCATCTACAGTGCCAAATGTTTCTATAGAGTGTATCTTTCCCTTAATCATAGAGTTCACCTCACAATATATTTTAATGACTTTATTAATAGTTATAATATTTGTCTAAAAAAAGCCATCCTATACCAGAAATAATTCAAATATAAGATGGCCTTTTATTTTTATTTTCTACACAGTAGTAATCTTAGCTAAAGTATAAAAATTTAAAGACTAAGCCATTTTACCGTGGAATGTTCTGTTTATAACATCTAATTGTTGTTCTTTTGTTAATTTTATGAAGTTAACAGCATATCCAGATACTCTTATAGTTAATTGTGGATATTCTTCTGGATGTTCCATAGCATCTTCTAAAGTAGCTCTATCAAATACATTTACATTTAAGTGATGAGCATTTTGAGAGAAGTATCCATCCATCATTGCAGAAAGATTGTTTATTCTTTCATTCATATCTTTTCCTAAAGCAGCTGGTACTATAGAGAAAGTATTAGATATACCATCTTGAGCATGCTCATATGGTAATTTAGCAACTGAAGATAATGAAGCTAAAGCACCATTAGTATCTCTACCATGCATTGGGTTAGCACCAGGAGCAAATGGAGCACCAGCTCTTCTACCATCTGGTGTATTACCAGTTTTCTTACCATAAACAACATTTGAAGTTATTGTAAGTATAGATTGAGTTGGATAAGAATTTCTATAAGTTTTATTTTTTCTTATTTTATTCATAAAGCTTTCAACTAACTCTACAGCTATACTATCAACTCTGTCATCATTGTTTCCGTATTTTGGATAGTCTCCTTCTATTTCAAAATCAACAGCTATTCCTTGTTCATTTCTAATAGTTTTAACTTTGGCATGTTTTATAGCAGATAATGAGTCTGCACAAACTGATAATCCAGCCATACCACAAGCCATAGTTCTGAATATATCTCTATCATGTAATGCCATTTCTAATGCTTCATAAGAATATTTATCATGCATGTAATGTATTACATTTAAAGTATTTACATATAATGTTGCTAACCAATCAGTGAATGGTTCAAATTTACTTATAACTTCATCATAATCTAAGTACTCAGAAGTTATAGGCTCAAATCTTGGTCCAACTTGAACGCCAGATTTCTCATCTATACCACCATTTATAGCATATAATAAAGTTTTTGCTAAGTTAACTCTAGCTCCAAAGAACTGCATTTGCTTACCAATTTTCATTGCAGATACACAACAAGCTATACCATAGTCATCTCCCCAGTATGCTCTCATTAAATCATCATTTTCATACTGTACTGAACTTGTATCTATAGATACTTTAGAACAGAAATCTTTGAATCCTTGAGGTAATTTAGTTGACCATAGAACTGTTAAGTTTGGTTCTGGAGAAGGTCCTAATGTATATAGAGTATTTAACATTCTAAATGAGTTTTTAGTAACTAATGTTCTACCATCTATTCCCATACCTCCTATACACTCAGTTACCCAAGTTGGGTCTCCAGAGAATAGGTTATTGTAATCAGGAGTTCTTAGGAATTTAACCATTCTTAATTTCATAACAAAATGGTCCATATATTCTTGTAATTCTTCTTCTGTTACTATTCCTGCTTTTAAGTCTCTTTCAAAGTATATGTCTAAGAAAGTAGATGTTCTACCTAAAGACATCGCAGCACCATTTTGGTCTTTAACAGCACCTAAATAACCAAAGTATAACCATTGTACAGCTTCTTTTGAGTTAGTCGCTGGTTTTGATATATCAAATCCATAAGACTGAGCCATCTTTTTAAGTTCATTTAAAGCTGATATTTGCTCAGCTATTTCTTCTCTTAGTCTGATAACTTCCTCATCCATGCAAGAAACTTCTAATGATTCCTTTTGCTTATTTTTATCTTCTATTAAGGCATCAACACCGTATAAAGCAACTCTTCTATAGTCACCAATTATTCTACCTCTACCATAAGCATCTGGAAGACCTGTTATTATACCAGATTTTCTAGCTGCTCTCATTTCTGGAGTGTAAACATCAAAAACTCCTTGGTTGTGTGTTTTTCTGTATTTAGTGAATATATCTTTTATTTCTGAGTCTAATTCATATCCAAAAGCATCACATGAGTTTTCAACCATTTTTATACCACCATATGGCATAACAGCTCTTTTTAAAGGGGCATCCGTTTGTAACCCAACTATTGTTTCTAATCCTTTATCTAAATATCCTGGAGCATATGCAGCTATTCCAGAAACAGTTTTTGTATCAACATCTAAAGTACCACCATTTTCTCTTTCTTCTTTAAATAAAACCATAGCTTTGTCCCATAGCTTTTTAGTGTTTTCAGTAGCACCAGCTAAGAAAGAGTCATTTCCTTCATATGGAGAATAGTTTAATTGTATAAACTCTCTAACATTTACTTCTTTAGTCCATCTTCCTGTTTTAAATCCTTGCCATGCATTCATTAAGTATTTCCTCCTTAGATTTAAATGATAAATAATACTATTAAAATTAATTTTTATATACTTAATTTGTTTTATATATTTTTTAAAAAATATATTTTCTAATATAATAATAACATATTATCAGTATCCTGTATACACAAAAAAATAAAAAATTGTCGTTTTAAAGTATAAAACAAATTATATGTTATTAATGTGATGAAATTATACCCATATATAAATAAAATGAAACAGATAAATGATTAATTAACAATAATATATTTTTTAAATCCTAAACTTGAAATAAATAAATTTTATTATGAAAAAAAGAAAAGCATACATCTTCATAAATTGAATATTTATTTAATAGGGGGAGGTGATATATTGTTTATCACAGTGATATTATTTTTAGTAGGTTTCCTATTAATTACTAAAGGCGCAGATATCTTTATAAATTGTACTGTAGAGATAGGTAGAAAAACAAACATATCAGAAATCATACTTGGAGCAACTATCGTTAGTTTTGCGACAACATTACCTGAATTTACAGTGTCTTTACTTGCTTCTATTGATGGTCATACTACAATGAGTTTAGGAAATGCAGTTGGTTCTATAATATGTAATACAGGGTTAGCATTAGGATTAGTTGTTTTTATAAGTCCATATAATGTAGATAAAAAAATGTTTTTTTCTAAGTCTTTACTATTAATAGTATCTGTTATAGTTTTAATTTTATTGGGTTTAGATGGAGTTATAACAAGAGGAGATTCGTTATTGCTTATAATAATATTAATCTTTTATATGGTTAATAATTATAGAAGTGTAGTTGGAAAATCTACTAAAAATAGAAATATTAAAAATAGTACTATTAAAGATATACCTACTAAAAAGAGTAAGAATTTTAGAGGTTTTTCTGTAGTAGAAATTTTAAAAATACTAGCACTTTTTGCTACAGGTTTGATAATGATGATAATTGGTTCACAGATTCTTATAGAGAGTGGAGTAAGAATAGCTAGTTTTTTAAATATACCTCAAGGTATAGTAAGTTTAACTATAATAGCACTTGGAACTTCTCTGCCAGAGATAGTTTCGTCGATTACTGCTATAAGAAAAAATCATCATGAAATATCAGTAGGAAATATTTTAGGTGCAAACATATTGAATATAGTATCAGTAATAGCCGTATCAGCAATACCAAATAACATACCAATATTATCCCAAAATAGGCAATTGGATATACCATTTATGATATTATTATTATTAATAGTCATAGTACCAACGCTTAAATCAAACAGACTTAGCAGAATACAAGGGATATTGATGTTATTTACATATTTTCTATACATATCAATTTTGTATTTCATGTATATTATTTAACTATACTGTTAAAAATATTAATTGCAGAATATCCTAAAAAAGTATATAATGGATAGGTTAAGATTAATTGATAACGGAGAGGAATAATATATGAATATAACAAAGTTTGAAGATTTACCAATAAGTGAAGGAATAAAAAAAGCTATAGCTGAAATGGGGTTTGAAGAGCCATCTCCTATACAAGCACAGTCTATACCTGCGATTTTGTCAGGTAAAGACGTTATAGGACAAGCACAAACTGGTACGGGGAAAACAGCAGCTTTTAGTATACCTATACTAGAAACAATAGACCCAAATAATAGAAGTTTACAAGCTGTAGTACTTTGTCCAACAAGAGAGCTTGCAATACAAGTATCAACAGAAATAAGAAAGCTAGCTAAATATTCGCACGGAATAAAGACATTACCTATATATGGTGGTCAACCAATAGATAGACAAATAAAATCTCTAAAGAGTGGAGTACAAGTTGTAATAGGTACACCAGGACGTACAATAGACCATATCAATCGTAAAACATTAAAAATGGATAATGTAAAAATGATTATATTAGATGAAGCAGACGAAATGCTAGATATGGGATTTAGAGAAGATATAGAAATGATTTTAAGCAAGATTCCTGAGGAAAGACAAACAACTTTCTTTTCAGCTACTATGCCAAAAGGAATTTTGGAATTAACTAAGAGATATCAAAAAGACCCAGAACATATAAAAGTTGTTAGAAAAGAACTTACAGTTTCAAATACAAAGCAATACTATATAGAAACTAGGTCATCAAATAAATTAGAAGTATTATGTAGATTAGTTGATGTATATGACCCTAAGTTATCTGTTGTTTTCTGTAACACTAAAAGAAAAGCAGATGAATTAGTAGGAGATTTACAAGCAAGAGGATACTTTGCAGATGCTTTACATGGTGATTTAAAGCAGACTCAAAGGGATATAGTAATGGATAAGTTTAGAAATGGTACAATAGATATACTTGTTGCTACTGATGTTGCAGCTAGAGGTATAGATGTTGATGATGTTGAATGTGTATTCAATTATGATTTACCACAAGATGAAGAGTATTATGTTCACAGAATTGGTAGAACTGGTCGTGCTGGTAGAGAAGGTATGTCATTTACTTTTGTATTTGGAAAAGAAATGAGAAAGATGAAAGATATAGAAAGATATACTAAATCTAAATTGATAAAACATAACATACCAACAATAACTGATGTTGAAGAGAAAAAAGTAGGTACTTTCTTCGCACAAGTTAAGCAAACTATTGAAGAAGGACACTTAACTAAACAATTACAATGGTTAGAAAGCTTCTGTAATGATGAAGACTATGCAATGGTTGACATAGCTGCTGCACTTGTGAAGTTATCTCTAGGTGAAGAAATGAAAGAAGAAATAATAGAAGAAAAACCTAGAAGAGAGCGTGGAGAACGCGGAGATAGAAAAGGTAGTACTGGAGCTAAGGATGGTATGATTAGATTATTTATCAATATTGGTAGAAATCAAAGAGTACAAGCTAAGGATATAGTTGGTGCTATAGCTGGAGAGGTTGGAATACCAGGTAAAGTAGTAGGAACTATAGATATATATGATAAGTATACTTTTGTTGAAATACCTAAAAAAGATGCTAAGACAGTAATTGAAAAGATGAAAGATATTAAGATAAAAGGTAATAAGATTAATATAGAAAAAGCGAATAAAAAGAAAAAATAATTTATAGCATGTAAAAATATAATTAGAAAATATATAAAATAATATATTGAATATTTAAAAAGCCTAATGTGTTTTCAAAACAGATGTGTAGAATCTGTAATAGTTAACAACATAAGGCTTTTATTGTTTTATATAATATTATTATGAGGAGCATTTTAAAAATAATTTATAATTTGACTTAGTAGATGTAAAAAAAATTAAAATCTATAACAAAATAAAAATTAATATATGATTTTCATTTGAGAATACGATTTAATATGTTAATATACATTTTTCCAGTGTGTTGTGAAAAAATGTATATTAGTTCCTCTTTTTCAAATCTTATTTGAAAAAGAGAATATTAATTATATATACAGTTTGGATTATAATAAAAAATGTAAGATAACAAAGGGGAGAAAAAGATGTCAATGACTTATATGGACCCTAGGGTTTTTTTGATTTTAGAAATGGTGTTAAAAGAAGACACAAACACTCTAGAACAGTTTTCAAGTGTTCTAGGTGTCAGTACTAGGACTATCAGAAATTATATAAACCAGATTAATCGAGAATTAAAAGATGGTATTGCTAAAATAGTTAAGAATGAAAAAGGTACATATAGTATAAGAATTGAAGATGAAAGTAAATTAATTGAAATTGTAAATTTCAATAGAGGAAAGGCATCAAATTTTATAAATTTAAATTCACCTGATGAAAGGGTAAATTATGTTCTTGATATTTTAACTATGACTAACAATCCAATTACTATAGATGATTTGGCTGAAGAGATATGTATAGGAAGAACAACGTTAATAAAAGATTTAAAAAAGGCAGATAAGATTTTAGCAGATTACGACTTGGAGTTAAAAAGAAAGCCAAATATAGGTATGATTTTAGTTGGCGAAGAAATGGATATAAGGTTATTAGTTCTTGATAGGTTATATGAAAATTATATTGATATACTGGAAAACGTTAATCACATAAGAGTTATTAAAAAGGGTGATATTGAATGTCTTAGAGACGAATTAAAGAAGTTATTTAATCAAGAAGAACTCTATATAACAGAGCAGGTCTTAATGGATGTTGAAAGATATATAATAATATCTGTTTTAAGAAATCTAAATGGATATAAATTTGAAAAGATAGATAAGAGATTTGAAGTCATAAGATGTTCAGATGAATATATTTTAGGATTAAAACTTAAATCTTTATTGGAAAAGATATTTAATATAGTTTTAAATGAAAAAGAAACCATATTTTTGACAATGCCATTAATAGGCAGAAAAGCTCCTAGTACAAAGTTAGCACTTAGTAGCATAAAGATAAATGATAGTGTAAAAGAAGTTGTAGATGAAGTAACTAGTTTTCTATTGGAGACATCTGGGATTGATTTTAAAGAAGATAAGAAGCTCATAGAAAACCTAGAATATCATTTGTATTTTGCACTTAATAGAATGAGGTTTAACATAAGGGTAAAAAATCCATTATTGCAAGAAATAAAGGAGAGATATACATTTCCATACAGTGTAGCAAAGATAGCTGCAATGATAATTGAAGAAAAGTTTGACTTAAAGATATGTGAACACGAAATAGGATATATAGCATTACATTTTGGAAGTTATTTCGAAAAAAGTTCAAGAAAGATTCTAAATGTAAACAGAGTGGCAGTTGTTTGTGGAACTGGTCTTGGGACTGCACAACTCATCAGGATAAAAATAGGAAAAATTCTTGGAGAAAGTGTTGAAGTAAATACTTTTTCTGATATAGAAGCCAAGGCTAATTTGGAGTTATTAAAGTACTATGACCTAGTGTTTACAACAGTAGACTTTAAGACAGACTTAGATGTTCCAATATTTAGAGTAAATGCCTTATTTAATGAAGAAAGTATAAAAAAAGAAATAGAAAATGCCATACTATTGAAAAATAGTATAAATCTTAAATCTATAAAGCATATTGAAAAGAATATTCCTTTTATAGGTAAATTAGTTGAGGAAGATAAGTTTTTTATACTGAATAATGACACATTCATGGAAAATTTAGAAGAAATGTTAGTAAAGCTAGTACATAAAGGAATTATTGATTTGGAGTTTAAGGAAAATGTATTAAAAAGGGAACAGAAATCTTCTACAGCACTAGATAATTACATAGCATTACCCCATTCAGTTATCTCTAAAGGAGAAAATCTTTATCTGGCATTTGGTATATTAGAAAATCCAGTAATTTGGGATACAAAAGAAATTAGAATAATAATATTAATGATAATTCCAGATAAGAATGTAGAAAGTACAGATTTGATAATAAAAAGCTATGAAGAGGTACTTGAAATAGGAAGAGATAAAAAAATGGTAGAAGCACTTGCTAAAGTAAAATCATTTGATGAATTTTATAAAATAATTACCAAGAGGAGGTAATAATATGGACCCAGTAATTTTTATTATAGTATCACTTATTGCAGTTTATTTATTAAATATTTTTCTTGGATACTTACAACTTAAAGATTTTAATAAAAATTATATTGAATTAAAAAGAAAAGGTAGAGTTGCAATAGGCAGAAAAAAAGGAAGAATATCATCAGGTACAATTGTGCTAATACTCATAGATGAGGATGGTGCAATTGTTGAAACTAGGAAAATGCAAGGTGTTACAGTATTAGCAAGAGTAAAAGTGTTTGAAGGGCTAGTAGGAAAAGACTTAGGGGACATAACAAAATCAGATTTAGCTGAGTATAATAAACTACTAAAAAAAGCAATACTAGATGCAGTCAAACAGTACATAACATTTGAAAAAAATAGATGTGAGAGTACAAATAGTACTAGTACTGATGAAGAATGCAATGCAGAAGTAGTTTAAAAATATATATTTATAAGGAGGAGTTAATATGACGCAATTTTTTCAAGTATTAGCAAGTGGTGCAGACAGTTTTATGAATTTATTTAGGGCAGGAGGTCAACAATTTGTAGGATTTGTAACAGATATAGTTCCACTTTTAGTAGCTTTATTGGTTACGATGAATGCAATTATCAATTTTATAGGTACAGATAGAGTCGAGAGGCTTGCAAAAAAATGTTCTGCAAATATATTTACTAGATATTTAATATTACCAGTACTTGGTACATTCGTATTTGCAAATCCAATGACATTATCACTTGGAAGATTTTTGCCAGAAAAATTTAAACCTAGTTATTTTGCAGCAGCAAGTTTTTCATGCCATACAATGAATGGATTATTTCCACACATTAATCCAGGAGAGCTATTTATATATCTAGGAATTGCAAATGGTATAACAACTTTAGGATTTTCAACAGCAGATTTAGCAGTTAGATATTTACTAGTTGGTATAATTGCAAACTTTATTAAAGGTGTGGTTACTGACTATACGACAAAATTTGTAGAGAAGCAACAAGGAATATCATTAAATTCAGATATAAATATTGGATAATTATTTTAAGATATAATTAAATTTATTCTAAGTGAAAGTAAATTGTTTTATATAATAAGTAGATTGTTTTGAATAGTAATTAAATAAATTAATATAAGAAAGTTACATATAAGATAGCAGAAAGTTAACATGAGATGTAAGAAAATAAATAATAGTATTAAAGGATTTAAAATAAGATAACTAAGAAAGAAATGGATAGAATTAGGATTAAGAGAATAACTTAAATAAAAAAATAGTGTATATAGGAGGAGCATTTGTATGTCATTTAATAAAGTTAAAATAGTAAAAGGTTCTGGAGGATGGGGAGGACCATTGATAATAGAGCCAACAGAAAAGAAAAATAAGGTAGTATATGTAACTGGAGGAGCAAAACCAGAAACTGCAGTAAGAATAGCTGAACTTACAGGTTGTGAATTAATAGATGGATTTTCGCAAGGTGTTAAAGATGATGAAATAGCATGTGTAATAATAAATTGTGGCGGTACATTAAGATGTGGTATATATCCTCAAAAGAAAATACCAACTATAAATATAATGAAGACAGGTAAAAGTGGACCATTAGCAATGTTTATAAAAGAAGATATATATGTTTCAGGGGTAAAACCAAACAATGTAGAGCAATTATAATTGTGGATGTAGGAGGAAAAAAATATGGCTTATGATACTAAAAAGAAGATAAGTGAACAGAGTCAAGGAATTGTCGCAAAAATAGGTATAGCACTAGGTAATGTGACAAGTACTCTTTTTCAAGCTGGTAGAGATACTATAGATACATTAATACACACTATATTGCCTTTTATGGCTTTCGTTGCAGTCCTAATAGGTATAATAAATCAATCAGGTGTAGGAAATTGGGTAGCCAACTTGCTTACTCCATTAATAGGAAATGTTGGAGGGCTGGTTATTTTATCAATAATATGTTCATTTCCATTGTTGTCTCCATTTCTTGGACCAGGAGCCGTTATAGCTCAGATAGTAGGGGTATTAGTTGGGACAGAAATAGGAAAAGGAAATATTCCACCAAGTTTAGCATTGCCAGCACTGTTTGCAATAAATTCACAAGCAGCATGTGACTTTATACCAGTAGGGCTTGGTCTTGCAGAAGCTGAACCTGATACAGTTCAAGTAGGAGTTCCATCAGTTTTATACTCTAGATTTTTAACAGGTGCACCAACTGTTCTACTAGCATGGTTAGCAAGTTTTGGATTATATAAATAAAAGAATACTTTATAAATAATTAGAGAAAGGTTCAGTTGATATGGAATTAATATACAGTACCCAAATAAATAAAATAGGAGATAATGCAAATGAATTTTTAGAACATAACATGTTTGTAACTTTCAAAGATAATGCTCCTCAAGAATTAGAAAATTACTGTTATATACATTCTGAAAATAATTTAGTAAAAGAAATACTTACGAATGATGTGTTATCAATAAATAATGTTGATTATAAAATTACTTCTGTTGGTGAGTTAGTAAATCAAAATCTTTCAGAATTAGGTCATATAACATTTAAGTTTACAGGTGAAAAAGATGGAGCAATTGGAGGGACCTTATATCTTGAAAAAAAAGAAATAGCACCTATTGGCGTAGGTACTATACTAAAAATAATTAGAAAATAAAATTTAAAACTAATCTAATCATATTATAAGTAAATTATAGATAAAAGTCAATTTAACTAATCAAGTTAGCTTCTAATGTGATATAAAAGGGGAAATGAAAATGAGAAAAGTAGCTTTAGTAGTTGGAGGAGGAAGAAGTTTAGGTGAATTTTTATCTAAACATCTAGGTAAAGTAGGTTATGATGTTGCTATTGCGGACTTAAATGAAGATAATGCAAAAAAAGTAGCTGAAGAAATAGAAAAAGAGTTTGATTGTAAATCCATAGGATATGGCTGTAATGCCACTGATGAAGAACAGGTTATAAGTACTGTTGAAAAGATTGAAAGTGATTTTGATAGGATTGATTTATTGGTATACAATGCAGGAGTGGCTGTAAGTAAAAAAATAACTGATTTTGGATATAGAGATTTTAAATTTATTGTAGATGTAAATTTAAATGGGTATTTTCTATTTGCAAGAGAAGTATCTAAGGTCATGATATCAAAAGGCATTGAAGGTAGAATAATACAGATAAATTCAAAATCAGGTAGAGTAGGTAGCAAGCATAATTCAGGATATTCAGCAGGTAAATTTGCTGGAGTGGGTCTTACTCAAAGTTTGGCATTAGATTTAGCAGAGCATAAGATAACTGTAAATGCGTTGATGCTTGGAAATTTACTTGATTCTGATATGTTTGAAAGTTTAATTCCTCAATATGCAGTAAAATTGGGGATACCTGAATCAGAAGTTAAGCAAGTTTATATAGATAAAGTACCTCTAAAAAGAGGTTGTAGATTTATAGATGTTGCAAATATGCTTACATTTTACGCTTCTAAGGAAGCTGAATATTGTACAGGTCAATCTATAAATATTACTGGTGGACAAGTTATGTAAAATTTTTATAACCTTTCAATTTATGTATATCAGAGATATATCAATTGAAAGGTTATTTTTATGATTAATAACTATAGTATTCAAGCGAAATTAGAAGTCAGTCAGTTTTTAGAAGTGAATTTTTCAATAATATTATATTTATGAAGTATTTTTAAATTTAATTTGATAAAATATATTTATGCTTTATATAAAGTAGTTTTGAGTATATAAAATTTAATAAATTACAGGAAATATGATAGTTCTTAATAAGGAAAGAAGGATACTTTATGGATACAATAAAAAAATTAAGTCATGGTTGTACACTAGATTGCCATGATTGTTGCAAATTTAATGTTTATATTGAAGGAAATAACATAATAAAAATTGAAGGAGATAAAAACCATCCTTACACAAAAGGATTTATATGTAAAAAGGGATTGGCTCATTTAGATAGACTAAATCATAAAGAGAGGATAGAGACTCCAATGCTTAAAGTTGATGGAGTATGGAAGAAAATCTCTTTTGATGAAGCTATAGAGATAATGGCAGAAAAGCTTATAGACTATAAAGAAAAGTACACATCAAAGTCTGTTATGCATTATGACCAATATGGAAGTGGGTCTGTATTAAAATACATAGGAGATATATTTTTTAACTTTTATGGAGGAGTTAGTAGACACAAGGGTGGTCCATGTTGGAGTGCAGGAATGCATGCTCAAAAGTATGATTTTGGAGAAGCTAAAAGTAATGCCATAGAAGACATGTTAAATAGTAAAAGCATATTTGTATGGGGAAAAAATCCAGCATATACTACAATTCATACTATGCAAATAATTAAAAAGGCTAAAGATAAAGGAATACAGATAGTAGTAATTGACCCCATATATACAAAAACAGCTCAAATAGCAGATAAGTACATAAAAGTAAATCCTGGAACAGATGGAGCTTTAGCTATAGCTATGGCAAAAGTTATAGTAGAAGATAAATTATATGATGAAGAATATATAAATTCATATGTTATTGGTTTTGAGGAGTACAAAAAATATTTGCATTCATTGGAATTAAGTTTTTTAATTAATGAATGTGGAGTTAAAGAGAAGGATATAAGAGAACTAGTTGATTTATATACCAACAAATATTCAACTATAAATCTTGGGTATGGACTTCAGAAATATAAAAATGGAGGAAATACAATAAGAGCTATAGATGCTTTAGGGGCTATAACAGGTCAAATCGGTTTTAGTGGTGGAGGTATAAACTATGCCAATAAGGTTTATCCAAATATTCTAAACTCTGACCCTTATAATAGCCAGTCATATGGAGAAGATAGGGAGTTTTATGTAAGTAATATTAGTGAATTTATAGAGAAATCTTTAAAAGATGCATTAAATGAGTCTGATGATAAAGATAGTAAAACAAATCTTGTATCAAGTGAATTAAATAACTTATCAAATAAATCAATAAAAACTAATGTTCCAATAAAGATTGCTGTTATAACCAAAAGTAATCTGATGAATCAATTGCCAGATTTAGTAAAGCTAGAGAAAGTGTTTTCAAAGATTGAATTTAAAGTGTGTTTTGATATGTTTATGACTGATACAGCCACGTTATGCGACTTGTTTATACCTTGTACAAATACACTAGAAAGTGAAGATATAATCTATAGTTCAATGACTAATCCATATATAACTTATAATGAAATAGCAGTAAAACCAAAACATAAATTGATGGATGAATACTATTTCTTTATGGAGTTAGCTAAAAAGATGGGGATTAAAGATTATCCATTTGTTAGAAAAAGTGAATATCTAGAAAAAGTAATTGAACCACTTAGAAAATTTGATAAAAATCTAAATATAGAAAAACTTAAAAATAGCTACTTCACTATACATAATCCTGTTGCTTGGGAAGATAAGAAATTTGAGACTCCATCTGGAAAGTATGAGCTTTATTCAGAACGAATAAAAAGCTTAGGAATAAGCCCAATACCTGTGTATATGAATCATAAATCTAAAAATACAAAAGAGAAAAATGAAAATACTTATTTTAGATTATTGACTAATCATCATGCAGATACTTTGTTTAGTCAACACTTTATGGATAAGACTTCTATATCACAAGCATATATAAATAAATGCATGGCTAAACAATTAGGCATTAAGGATAAAGACATTGTGACTTTAAACTCAAAAAAAGCAAAAATAGATGTACAAATAAATATAGACGATGGAGTGGGTGATTATATAGTAAAAATGTATGTTGGTTGGTGGAAGAAACATGGGAATCCAAACAGTTTGACAGACTCTGGCATATCAGACTTTGGCGGTCAGGTAACATACAATGAAAGTATGGTAGAAATAATACGACAAAACTAGTTAAATTTCATTGAAGGAATAAAAATACAATTATAGAATTGATTAAAAGTTACTATTTTTACAAAACTATTGAAGGAGGGATTTTGATGGTAAATTATTCCTTAGAACATAAGAATCTATACATAGAATTTATGTGCTCAGAACTAGACCACCATGTAGCCAATGAAATAAGGGAAGAAATAGATAACTTATTAAGTGTAAATCAAGTTAGAAATGTTGTATTTAATTTTGAAAATATTAATTTTATGGATTCTTCAGGTATAGGTGTCATCATAGGTAGATATAAAAAGATTTCTAATGAAGGGGGACGAGTTTCAGTAATTAATATAAGTTCACGAGTTAAGAAGATTTTTGATTTATCTGGGTTAAATAAAATTATTGGCATTTATGATACGTATGAAGAAGCTCTAAGTTCTTTGTAGGGAGGAGTATGTGATGAATAATATTATGGAAGTTAAATTTTCGGCAATATCTGAAAATGAAAGTTTAGCAAGAGTTATAGTAGCATCCTTTGCAGCTAAATTAGACCCAACAGTAGATGAATTAGTGGATATAAAAACTGCTGTCTCTGAGGCTGTTACAAATGCTATAATACATGGATATGAAGAAGATAGTTCTAAATTTGTTTTTTTAAGATGTGAGATAGAGGGAAATACTATAAAAATTATAGTTGAAGATGAAGGGTATGGAATAGAAAATGTGGAGAAGGCAATGGAACCACTTTATACATCAAAACCAGAACTTGATAGATCAGGAATGGGATTCACAGTAATGAAAAGCTTTATGGACGATGTAGAGGTAAGTTCTGTAAAAGATAATGGTACTAGAATTGAAATGTCTAAAAAAATAAATGTGCCTAAATAAAGTCCAAAAGTGAGGTTTTATTATGGAAGTAACTGTTGCCAGAGAAGAAAAAAAACCTCTTCTTAGTCATGAGGAGACTCTAGAACTTATTGACAAAGTTCAAAATGGAGATGAAGAGGCAAAAGAAATATTAATATCAAGCAATTTAGGTCTAGTTAGGAGCGTTGTATCTAGATTTTTAAATATAGGATATGATAGAGAGGATTTATTTCAGTTAGGTTCTATAGGCTTAATAAAATCAATATATAAATTTGACCCAAAATTTAATGTAAAATTCTCTACTTATGCAGTACCTATGATTTTAGGTGAAATAAAGAGGTACTTAAGAGATGATGGTATGATAAAAGTATCAAGGTCATTAAAGCAAATAGCTGTAAAGGCCAAGATGGAAAGTGAGTCATTAACCAAAAAGTTAGGTAGAGAACCAAGTATAGAAGAATTGGCTAAAGCAATTGATGTAGAAAAAGAAGATTTAGTAATGGCTATGGAAGCTAATTTCAACGTTGAGTATTTACAAGGTGTTATTCATGAAGAGGAAGGTTCTCCAATATGCCTTATTGATAAAATAAGCATGAAAGGAGAAAGTGAGGAAGAAAAAGTAGTAGATAATATACTATTAAAAGATATACTTGGAAAATTAGATAAGAGAGAACGTCAAATAATAGTTCTCAGATATTTTGAAGATATGACTCAAAGTGAAATAGGAGAAATGCTCAATATATCACAGGTTCAAGTATCTAGGATAGAGAAAAAGGTGTTGTCTAAATTAAAAGAATATATATCGTGAGAATACTTATGATATATAAAATAACAAAAGATAATAAAAATATTACTTAAATAAACTGTAATAGCTTTTGATATTAGATTTTTAAACTATGATTAAAAATTTCTCAATTAGAATAAAAAATATTAAAAAGTAAGGTGTCTTTATAAAAGAAAATAAATTATTTTCTTTATGAGACATCTTTTTTATTTTTTGATAAAACTTTAAACTGTCAAAATAAATAATAGGTTTATTTTTTTAAAATTAACAAATAATACTTTAGAGAGGTGTTTAGTATGGATAAAAATTATAAAAAATATGTAGACCAAATAAGCCCAAAACCTACATATTTAAAAAACTATACACTTGCATTTATTGTAGGTGGAATTATTTGTATGATAGGGCAAGCAATAAATGATTTATACATGAAAGTTGGAGGTCTTGATAAATTAGGTGCTAGTTCTGCAACATCAATAACACTAATATTTATAGGGGCATTTTTAACTGGACTAGGAGTTTACGACTTAATCGGAAAAAGAGCTGGAGCTGGTTCTATAATTCCAATAACAGGTTTTGCAAACTCAATAGTATCTCCAGCTATGGAGTATAAAAGAGAAGGTTATGTATTAGGTGTAGGTGCAAACTTATTTAAAATTGCAGGACCCGTTTTAGTTTATGGAATAGGTTCTTCTATTTTATGTGGGATTATTTATTATATTTTTAAGATGTTTTAGATGGTTTTTATTTAATTTAAACTCTATTAATTGCAAAATAGCTATGAAAGTTGAAAATTAACTATGAAGCTTGTTAGTTAGAAAATAGTTATGAAGATTTCAATTGATATTAAAAAATTAAATATTAAAATGTAAAATTAAAAAGGTGTGAAAATATGAAAAATAAAAGAATTGGAAAAAGAACAGTAAAGTTAGAAAATAAACCAACAATAATATCAACTGGAACTATAGTAGGCTCTAAAGAAGGTGAAGGGCCATTAAAGGACTATTTTGATATGATTATGACTGATGATTTATATGGTGAAAAAACTTGGGAATTAGCTGAAAGTAAGATGGTAGAGACTGCATCTCAAAAAGCTATACAAAAAGCAGGAAAAAAACTAACAGATGTAAATTACATGTTAGGTGGAGATTTAATAAATCAAATAGTACCAGCATCATTTGCAGCAAGGGAATTGGCAATTCCATTTTTAGGTATATATGGAGCCTGTTCTACAATGGCAGAAGGTCTTTGTATAGGCTCTATGCTTATAGATGGTGGTTTTGCAGATTTAGTATTATCAGGTACATCAAGTCATTATTGTACAGCAGAAAGACAGTTTAGATTTCCTCTAGAACTTGGAAATCAAAAACCAATGACAGCACAATGGACGGTTACAGGAGCAGGAAGTGTATTATTAGCTCCTAATGGAGATGGTCCTAAGATAAAATATGTTACAGTTGGTAAAGTAATAGATGAAGGTATTGATGATGGTAATAATATGGGACCAGCTATGGCTCCAGCAGCAATAGATACAATATATTCTTATTTTGAAGATACTAATGATGACCCAAATAGCTTTGATATAATTGCTACTGGAGATTTGGGTACTCTTGGAAAACAGATAACAGAGGACTTTTTGAAAGAAAAAGGTCTAGACATATCAAAATGTTATACTGACTGTGGTATAGAGATGTTTAATCTTAAAGAGCAAGATGTCCACTGTGGTGGAAGTGGATGTGGATGCTCAGCTACAGTGTTTGCAGGATATATATATGATAAGTTGAGAAAAAAAGAATTTAATAAAGTAATGCTTGTATCAACTGGAGCATTACTGTCACCAACAAGTACACTACAAAAGCAGACAATACCATGTGTTGCACATGCAGTAGTAATAGTAAATGAGTAGGAAGTGATATATATGTTAATGGACTATGTAAGAGTGTTTATTGTAGGTGGAATTATATGTTTAATAGCCCAAGTAATGATGGATTACTTTAAAATGCAAACTCCATATGTTATGGTAACATATGTAACAACTGGTGTAGTTTTAACTTTTCTAGGTCTTTACGAACCATTAGTTAAGTTTGCAGCAGCAGGTGCAACAGTTCCTATAATAGGATTTGGATATTCACTTGCTACAGGAGTAATAAAGTCAATTCAAAGTGATGGCTTTTTAGGTATTTTCTTAGGTGGTACAACTGCTACAGCTGGTGGGATAGCAGCGGCTATATTCTTTGGATATATTATGTCAGTAGTATTTACACCGAAAGCAAAGCCATAAATATTACTTAAAAGAATAATAAAATTTAAAATAGTAGCTTTTTATAAAATAGGTAGATATCTTTCAGATTCTGCCTATTTTTCATATAAAGAAACGTTTACATAATTGAAGTTGACAATTATTTACAACATAGTGTAGTATTATATTATCAAAATAAAATGAAGTGAAGTAGGGGATAAAGATGGTAACTATTAAAGATATTGCAAGGAATCTAGGTATCAGTTATTCAACCGTTTCTAGGTGCTTAAATAATAATCCTAATGTATCTGAAAAAACAAAAAAGAAGGTAGTAGAAGAAGCTAATAGACTAGGGTTCCATTTTAATGTAAATGCAAGAAATCTGGCAAAAAAAGAAACAAACAGAATTGGGGTAATCTTTTCAAATAATTTTAATCACCAAGATACTAGAAAGTTTTTTAGTGATATAATGGACAGTTCTATAAATTCTATTGAGACTAATAAATACGATTTTATAATACAACCTAATAATAACATTAGTGGTGACAGTAATGTATATAAAATGGTTAATGGACAAATGGTAGACGGATTAGTAATTGTATCTCAATCAATAAAAAAAGAAGAGTATGAATTTTTAAAAGATAATAATTTTCCACATGTATTTATATATTTTAAACCATCTTTTGTAGGAGAAGTAGACAATTTCTTTTGGGATGATAATGTATATGGTGGTTATATAGCCACTAAGCATTTAATTGACCATGGTCATAAGGATATAATAACAGTAACTTCAGATGATAAAAGCTCAAAAATGCATGAAGATAGAACAAAGGGATATTTGAATGCTATGGAAGAGGCAAATTTAAAGACTGAGGTTATTGAATCTAAAATGGACTTTGAATCTCAAGTTGAGCTATTAGAAAAGCATATTGATAAAATAAAAAAAGCATCAGCTATATTTGTACAACAAGATGTACCAGCAATTTCTATAATACAAGAATTAAAAAATACTTATGGTATAAATGTACCAGAAGATATTTCCATAATAGGATATAATAATATTGAATTAATATCATATTTTAGGTCTCATTTATCAACGATAGATGACCCAAGAGAACAAGTTATAAAAAATGGAGTAGATAGTTTAGTAAATATAATAAATAAAAAAGGAACAGAACATATTCCAAGAAAACTATATCCAAGGTTAATAATACGAAACAGTGTTAAAAGAATAAAATAGTAAATTTTTAAATATCATAAATGTACTAGAAGTATTATAGTTTGTATAAATTAATCTAAAAAATAATATGAATTGAAATTAAAAGGAGTAAGTGTATATCAGTACATTGTACTCCTTTATTTATTTAGAACGTTTTCATAAAATCAGTAAATAATTTTATTAGATTAGTTAATAATTTACTATTTAGATAATATAGTTCAATAAATTATTTGTGTTTTATATCATGAATCTTCAATGTCTTATTTTGATTCATAACTAAAAGTATATAAAAATGATGAATAATATATATTATACATTATCAATGATAGGTTATATAATAAAATCACTAACAATTATATTATAAGAAAATTATAAAAATTACAAGGAGGTATAGAAATGAAAGAAAAAGCAGGGATTAGAAATGCCATAATAGCAGCCTTTATAATCACAATATTGGCGGAATTAATCGGTCCTATTTCATTTAAAGTTATGGGTATTAATATAACTTTACTTAGTATACTATGGGCTATCTTTATAGGGATGGCTGTTTCGCCTCATTTATTAGGACGAGTTATACCAGCTCTAAAAAAATTTATAGGTGATAATGAAATAAATGTATCTCCATATTTGTTGTCTTTAACACTATATCCATTAGGAATAATGTTTGGAATCAATGCAGGTCCTAAAGTAGGTATATTACTTCAAGCAGGACCAGCACTTTTATTACAAGAATTTGGTCATATGGGTACAATGTTGATTGCATTACCTGTTGGAGTTGCATTAGGTCTTGGGAGAAGTGCATTAGGAGGTACTTTTTCATTATGTCGTGACACAGCACTAGGAATTATTGGAGATAAGTATGGGTTAAATTCACCAGAAGGTATAGGAACATTAGGAACTTACATAAGTGGTAGTATATTTGGGACATTATTATTCTCATTTTTGGCACCAGTAGGTGTACTTTTAGGATTTCATCCATATGCTTTAGCAATGGCATCAGGAATGGGAAGTGGTTCGATGATGGGAGCTGCAACAGCATCATTAATGAATACGGTTCCACAGATGTCAGAACAGATTTTAGCATATTCAGCAACTAGTGGTTTGATTACAGCTGTTACTGGAATATATATAGAGTTATTTTTATCTTTACCAGTAGCCAATTATTATTATAGTAAAGTAGCTCCAATTATTGAAAGATTCAGAGGAAGAAAAACAAAAACAAGTAATGACTTATAAAGGAGGGTGTATGTATGGAAAAGACTTTTAAGACTATTATAGAACAGGTAAAAATAGTACTGTTTATATATATTATTATTTGCTTTGGACAAATGATAGCACTTAAGACTCAGGCTAAGGATTTATTAATTGGAAGTGTATTTGGTTTTTTGTTAGTTATAGTTGCTATTATAATTAAGAACTTCGTTAAAAAACCTAATTTACCAGGTTTTGCATGGGCTACTTTAGTTGCATTCGTTTTATCACTTCCAATATCACCAGTGGGAGATATTATAGCAACTAATGTAGGTAAAATCAATTTTATGTCTACAGTAACACCATTGTTAGCCTTTGCAGGAATTTCTGTAGGTAACCAATTGGATATATTAAAGACTTTGAGCTGGAAGTTAGTAGTTATATCATTTATAGTTATGACATCTACTTACTTTGGTTCTGCCTTTATATCTCAAACAGTTTTAAGATTAAATGGAATGCTTTAAGGAGGTAGGTAAACATGAATGAATTAAAATTAAAAATCAAAGAAGAAATAAAAGTGTTATCTGAAGAAAAGAAGACATCATTTGAAAATGTATCTGATTATTTATTTGCAAATCCAGAATTGGCATTTGAAGAACATAAGTCACAAAAAGCATTATGTGATTTATTAGAAGAGAATGGATTTGATGTAACTAAAGGTGTAGGAGGATTAGAGACCTCTTTTGAGGCTGTTTATTCAAATGGTAATGGAAAAACAGTAGCTTTTTTAGCTGAGTATGATGCACTTCCAGGGATGGGACATGCATGTGGGCATAATATTATAGGTACAAGTTCTGTTGGTGCTGGCATCATATTAAAAGAAATAATGAAAAAACACAATATAGAAGGAACTGTAAAAGTGTTTGGAACACCTGCAGAAGAAAGAGTGGGTGGAAAAATAACTATGATTAAAGAAGGTGTATTCAAAGACGTAGATGCTGCATTAATTTTACACCCAAGTGATGCTTCAATGCCTGATGATATATCATTTGCTCAAGTTAATTTAAAATTTGATTTTAGTGGAAAGGCATCTCATGCTGCTGCTTATCCTTGGGAAGGAAAAAGTGCTTTAAGTGGAGTAATCGCATTGTTTAACAGTGTAAATAGCATGAGATTACATCTTAAAGATTATGCAAGAGTACATGGTATTATAACTGATGGAGGTAGCATACATAATATAATTCCTGAAAAATCTACAGCTATATTTAATGTAAGAGCTTTAAGTATAGAGTACTTAAATGAGATTTGTGATATGCTTAAAAATTGTGCCAAAGGAGCAGCAATTTCTACAGGAACTAATGTAGATATAGTTCAATTAGATGAAGTATACAAAGAAATTAAAAATGATTCAGAATTAGTGAATATAGTTAGAAGTAATTTCGAAGTGTTAGGTGAGGATTATGTTGAAAGAGATTTAAGTCAAGGTATTGGTTCAACTGATACTGGAAATTTAACTCATGAGATACCTGCAATACAAGCATATATTAAATTAAAGGAAGATACTGCAACTCATACAGATGAATTTGCTGTTGCAGCTGGTGGTGAGGAAGGCAGAGTAGCGCTTATAAAAGCAATTAAGGTGTTAGCAATGTGTGGAGTAGATGTTTTATATAAGTAAATAATATATAATTTTAAAATATATATAAGAAAGGAAATTAGATTAGACATGATATTAAAACAAGTGATAGAGGTTTATGACATTTTAGATAAAGCAACCGCTAATGGAGAAGAAGTTAAGTCTTATCTACAATCTTATGGTGAAGTAGATGTAACAGTCAAAGAATTGTCTTCAAGTAAAGGTTCAACAGATTTAGTCAAACTTACAATACCTGGTAAGAATGGCAAATCAAATGGTGGAGATGCACCTACTCTTGGAATTTTAGGTAGATTAGGTGGGATTGGAGCAAGGCCAGAGGTAACAGGCTTTGTATCAGATGGTGATGGAGCATTAGTAGCGATTGCAGTTGCTGCAAGACTTTTGGATATGCAACGAAAGGGAGATATGTTAGATGGAGATGTTATAATCTCAACTCATATTTGCCCAGATGCACCAACTAGAGAACATCATCCTACACCTTTTATGGATTCACCAATAGATATGATGACTATGAATGAAAATGAAGTTGATAATAGTTGCGATGCAATACTTTCAATAGATACTACTAAAGGAAATAGAATAATCAATAATAGAGGATTTGCAATATCACCAACTGTTAAAGAAGGTTACATATTGAAAACTAGTGACAATCTTTTGGATATCATGCAGACTGTGACTGGGAAAGCTCCATTTGTGTTTCCACTATCAATTCAAGATATAACACCATATGGAAACAATCTATATCATTTAAATAGTATTTTACAACCAGCTGTAGCTATAGACGCACCCGTAGTAGGAGTAGCGATTACTACAGAGGTGCCTGTTGCTGGATGTGCTACAGGTGCAACTAATTTTAGTGATTTAGATTCAGCAGGCAGATTTGCAATAGAAGTTGCTAAGCTATTTGGTAGAAATAAGTGTGATTTCTATGATAAAGAAGAATGGGAAATGCTTATTAAAAGATACGGTAAATTAAATAGATTTCAGACATTTGGTATACAGTAATTAAAATCAGGTCTATAAATTTGTGATAAACTGTATGGAATATTTTAACAAATAGGAATAAATTATATGATGTAATCATAAAAAAGGAGTGTCTTATAGATAATTTAAAAAATTATCTATAAGACACTCCTTATATTTTTATTTAAATCTTAGTTTTTGTTAACTTAAGTTGCAGGGGTACCACCACTATCAGGTGTATTGGTAGAGCCACCACCATTATTATTCCCGCCATTATCAGGAGGGGTAGAGCCACCACCATTATTATTTCCACCATTATCAGGAGTAGTAGAGCCACCACCATTATTATTTCCACCATTATCAGGAGTAGTAGAGCCACCACCATTATTGTTTCCGCCATTATCAGGAGGAGTAGAGCCACCACCATTATTACCTGAATTATTGTTGTTGTTATTATCTTCTTCTTGTTGATTGTTATCTGGTTTCTTTGTATCTTCAGATGATGGTTGAGAACTTACTCTAGTAGGAGCAGTACCTTCAATAAATGCTGCTTTAGAGCCAGAAGACTGCTTTCCTCCATCATCTAAATTAATTTTTGTAAAATATACATTTTTAGGAACTTCAAATTCAGTTACTGTTAAGTTAGCATGTATCTTTGACATAATTTTTTCCCATAATTTCGCAGTACTAGTACTTCCACGAGGAACTTCTCTACGTTTTATGGTGTTACCAGAATCATCTTTTCTTCCAGCATCATCTCCGATATAAGTTGCTCCAACATAATAAGGTGTATAACCAACAAACCAAGCATCATATGCACTATTTGTAGTACCTGTTTTACCTGCTACAGGCATTCCATTTGGAAGTGCTGCTATACCACCAGTACCTTCAGTAATTACGCTTTCTAACATATCTGTAACAACATAAGCTACTTCGGGTTCTACAACTTTATGTTCTTCAGGAGCATTTTTAACTAATAATTGACCATCAAAAGTAGTTATAGTAGTGAAAATTGATGGTTCTACATAAACTCCTTGATTTGCTAATGTACCATAAGCAGCAGCCATCTGAAGTGGAGTAATACCATTTGCCATACCACCTAGTGTTAATGATGGGAATTGCCTATCAGTTGCTCCTGATTGACTATTCTTCACAGTTGTTATACCAAAGTTCTTTAAGTAGTCCATCATTATATCTATACATTCATCATAAGAATCTCCAAGCATCTCAGCAGTTTTTACAGCTATTGTATTTGAAGATTTAGCAAGAGCTCTACGTAAACTCATAGAACCATGACCAGCAGTAGTAGTTCTTGGGTTCCATTTAGTATTCTCTTCAAACTTATATCCTCCTCTAGCATCACTTAGAGAGGTTGCTTGTGTAATTTTTAAAGTATCAATAGCTGGTGTATAAATTGCCAGAGGTTTTATAGCAGAACCTGGTTGATGAGGGTTAGTAGCACGGTTTAAAGTTTTTCTACCACTTATATTTCTTCCTCCAGCTAGTGCTCTTATTTCACCATTTTTATAATCTAAGATTACCATTGCAGATTGCGGTTGACTAACTCCATCAGGACCGACCATATGTCCTGGGAAATTGCTATTTTTATCATATTCTTCTTCTAAAGCATCTTGCATTTTAGGGTCTATAGTTGTATTTACAATTAGACCTCCATTGTAGAATAGGTTTTGAGCTTCATCATTTGTATGTCCTTGTTCCATTAGAGCATTTATAACTTCACTTTCAATAAGGTCTTCTACAGATGAAGAAACTTTGTCAGATGATTTAGGTAATTTTATTTCTATTTTAGCTTTGATTGCTTCATCATATTCGCTTTGCTTTATATATCCTAATTCTAACATTTTCTTTAGAACAACTTCTTGTCTTTTCTTAGCTTCTGGATTACTTACAGCTTTTCTTACAACTAATGTACCTGCTTTTAATTGTCTATAAGTATCATTAGATATAAGTTCCCAAGAATTTATTTTCTCAATCATATCAAAGTCTACTTTTGTAGGGTCATCTAAATCATCATCAGTTGTATTAACAAAAAATAATAATTTATTTTCTAAATCACCCTTAGTTTCACTTCCATCTAATTTAGAAGTTTTATAAGCTGAAAATTTTGATGGATTTTTAGTTGAACCAGCAAGAAGTGCTGACTCAGCTATAGTAAGGTCAGATGCAGACTTATCAAAATAACCACGTGCACCAGCCTCAGCACCTGCTAGACCTCTACCAACGAAAAAGTTATTTAAATAAGTTTCTAGTATTTTATCTTTACTTACTGTTTTACTCATCTCATATGCATAGTAGATATCCTTTATTTTACGAGGTAGAGTTTGTTGTTCAGTTGTTAACAACATTTTGGATACCTGCATAGGAATAGTACTACCACCTTGTTTAGTACCTGTAAGAGTCTTTAATACTGACCTAAATAAACCTTTAATGTCGACACCTTTATGTTCATAAAAACGTTCATCTTCTATTGCAATTACAGCATGTTGAAGATGCTTTGAAATCTTATCTAATGGAACAGGTGTCTTTTTATTTACACTTGGAGCTGTAGATAATGTTTTTCCATTAGCGTATTTAATTGTAGTTGTTTGGTTTGTCTGTTTATCCAAGACAGCCTCTGTAACTGGAGAGACATCTCTCAGTGATGCAAATACTAAACCAGCAGTACCAGCAGTACCAACAACTAGTAAAACTAAAAATACTATACCAAATACTCTCAGTTTTCTAAATTTATCGCTTTTTTTAGATTTTTTCTTGTTTTTTGTTGAACGAGTTTTGTTAGCTGAACTTCTATTAATTGGTTTGTTTGTATTACTAGAGGAGCTAACTTTTTTTCTTCTAATTTTATTTCCATTTTTATCATTATCGTTATTCATAAGATTTTAACCTCCTTACTTAATGCAATATTATAACACAAATAGGAGTAGTTTTGTAATTAATAGAAAAAATGAATTTGCTATAATATTCTGTACATTGTAAATATGTATAAACATAATGTATTAAAAAGTCTATATTTTTATTTTATTTATTTTTGACAAATATTATAAAAATTATGCTAAAGCTACATATAAATAAATAGGAGGGGATAATTTTGAATAGAATAGTAGATAGAAAAAAGAAAAATGAATTTAGAAAAATTGTAGCTATTTTTTTGTTAATTCTTTTCTTGTCTGTATTTATAGGCAGTTTTATATATATAGATAAAACTTTAAGACCAACAATAACAGTGTTGGCAGAAACTAAAGCTCTTGAATTAGCAAATAGGTCCATAAATAAAGCTGTTGCTGAAATGGTAGAAGGAAAAATAAACTATGAAGATTTAATGGATATACAGCTTGATAACAATGGCAAAATAACTATGATACAAGCAAATACTATAATGATGAATGAGATTGCCTCTGCAATAGCTTTAGAAATACAGGATGAATTAAAAAAAGCTAAGACAGCAAGTTCTTACATACCTATAGGAACAGCATTAGGAAGTCCTATATTAGCCAAATACGGTCCTAGGCTTGAAGTTTCCATTGAACCTATAGGAACGGTATCAGTAAACTTTAAAACGGAATTTGAATCGTCAGGTATCAATCAAACAAGACATAGAATATATTTAGAAGCCCAGACACAAGTTAAAGTAGTAATACCACTTATAACTTCAACAAAACAAATCAAAGCACAAATACCTATTTGTGAAACTATAATAGTAGGTGATGTTCCAGAAAGTTATGTAAATATACCAGAAAAAAATCTAGGTAATGTTTTACCTAACACTGGAAAGAATGCTAATAAGTAATATAAATTTCCATATTTTTAAATAAATTTGAAAAAGTAGTTTATAAATAAAAATTTTGTAAATAATATTAATATAATTTCAATAAAAAATTATATTTTATACTATGTAAAATATTTAATATATTTGGTCTATGGTGTAAATAGATTACATTTAGACCAAATATATTATTAATCATATATTTAATATTTAAATTACTCTTTATCTATATTATTTACAACATCCACTTAATAAATACACCGTAACCTACAGCTGGGTCATTTTCAATTGCATGAGAGACTGCTCCGATTATTTTATCACCCTGAATTATTGGAGTACCACTCATCCCTTGTACAATACCACCAGTCTGAGATAAAAGTTTTTTATCTGTGATTTTAATTTTAAAACTTTTACTTTCTGGATGTTTTTGGTTTTCTATATCTATAATTTCAATATTATATTTTTTACATTCATTAAAATTATCTTGTAAAATTATTTGAGCTTTTCCTGTTTTAACTTCATCTAAAGAAGCTACTTTATATTTTGTTAAATTAGCAATATCAAAGTTGTTAATTTGACCTCTTATTCCAAAATCAGTATTTTCTGTAAAACTACCAATAATATTTTCTCTTTTTGCATTTATACATCCAACACTACCTTTATAAGATTTTTCTATATTAAGATGTTTAGTTGTAGAAATTGAACCAGATTTAATAGGTATCTTTCTTGCACTACCAACACTTATTGGATGACCTACAGCACCAAATTCTGATGTTTCTGGATTAATATATGTTAAAGTAGCAAACCCAGAAAGTAAATTATTAAAACTAATTTTTTCTAATATGTGCTTAGTCGTTTTCATCGTTATAAGTTGACCACCTCTATTTAATAAAATAGATACTGGTTTTTCTTCTGGTAAAGCATTTAGGGTATTTACAAAGTCACTATATCCATCAATCTCAGCATTATTTACTTTTACTATTGCATCACCTAATCTAAGTGGAGATGCTTCACCAGGATTTCTAACAATAATATTTTTTAGTTCTGCATCGATTTGAAGTACATTTCCAATTGGTATTAAATATTCAGGTTCACTTTTTTGTAAATTTTGTGCATAAATTAAATTATTTGAGAAAAAATATAATAAAAATAAAAAAGTTAAAACAATTGTAAATTTAGACTTAGCTAAGTTAGTTCTTTTATTTAAAGCTTTATCTTTAAAATAAAAATTTTTAAGTTGCATAAAACACCTCTTTCTTATTAAATTATTTTAATAATAGAATTGAAGTTTTCTTGCTGCTTCTGTATTATGTTGTGCAAGAATTAGTTTTTAATGCTTGGAAAACTGACTCAATAACACCTTAGTTTTCATAAAAATAAATAAAATAAAGAGTGTATATGATAAAATAGATACATATTCATATAAATTAAAATAAATAATAACTGTCTATCATTAGAAAGGAGCAAAACATGAAAAAATATAGATTGTTAGTTACTTGTATAATTGCCATGGGAATTATAATTATAGGAACATCAAATCCTGTTAGTAATTTTTACAAGACTACAAATTTAATTAGTTCAGGAACTACTACAAATGAAAAAGCAGATAAAGATAAAAACTCAAATGAAAATACAAAAGATAAAGACAAATCAAATTCAAAAAGCAATAAGGAAAAGTCATCAGAAAATAAATCATCAGATAATAAAAATGAAACTCAAAAAAATAAAAAGTTTTTAATTTGTATAGACCCAGGACATCAGGGAAAAGGCGATGGCAATTTAGAACCAGTAGCTCCAGGTTCTTCCTCTCAAAAAGCGAGAGTATCTTCAGGAACAGAGGGTATTGCTACAAAAAAACCAGAATATGTTTTAAACTTAGAAGCATCTCTTGTTTTAAAAAATATATTAGAATCTAAAGGTTATAATGTAATAATGACTAGAGAGACTCATGATATAAATATAAGTAATTCAGAAAGAGCGATACTTGCTAATGATAAAAAAGCAGATATGGTTGTAAGAATACATGCAGATAGTTTAAATAATTCTTCAAAAACTGGTGCATCCATATTAATTCCTGAAAAGGATGGAAAATATACAGCACCTATATATGAAGATAGTAATAAATGTGCTGAATTTATTAAACAAAATATGGAACAAGCTGGAATACAAATTAATGGAATCGTTCAAAGAGGAGATTTGACTGGATTCAACTGGTCAAAAGTTCCAGCTGTATTAGTAGAAATGGGATTTATGAGTAACTACAATGAAGACCAAATGATGTCAAATCCAGAATATCAAAGAAAAATGATGCAATGTGTTGCAGATGGATTAGATGAGTATTTTAAATAGAGTATAAATAGAGAAAAAGTTGGGTTGGTATTATTTTCCTAATTTTTATCTCTATTTTTTATTGTACATAATATAAAGATAAAGATTATTCTAGGTTAAATTGTTGTAAATATAACTAAAAATATTGGTAATACTTGATTTAAGTTTAAAAAGAATATATTATAGTATAGAATGTGTAAAATTTTTTTGAGAGGTGTTAGAATGCTAGTAGTAGAAAACGTGAGTCATGGATTTGGTGCTAGAACAATATTAGAAAATGTATCTTTTAGACTTAGAAAAGGTGAACATATTGCACTAGTTGGCGCTAATGGAGAAGGAAAATCAAGTTTTTTAAATATAATAACAAAAAAGCTTATGCCAGATGCTGGAAATATAAAATGGTCTTCAAGAGCCACAGTAGGTTACTTAGACCAACATACAGTTCTAAGTAAAGGTAAAACAATAAGAGAAGTGCTTAGAGAAGCTTTTAAGCATATGTTTGATTTAGAGCAAGAAATGATTGCTATGTATGACAAAATGGGAGAAGCTAATGATGATGAGATGAGTAAGCTTCTTGAAGAAACGGCAGAAATACAAACTATACTTGAAAATAGTGGTTTTTATATGATAGATGCTAAGATACAAGAGGTTGCAAATGGTCTTGGTCTTGGAGAGATTGGTCTTGACAAAGATGTAACTGACCTAAGTGGAGGACAGAGAACGAAAGTACTTCTTACTAAACTTCTACTTGAAAATCCTACTATTCTTATATTAGATGAGCCTACAAACTATTTAGATGAAGAACATATAACATGGCTTACTAGATATCTTCAAGAGTATGAAAATAGTTTTGTCCTAGTTTCTCATGATATTGAATTTATAAATAATACTTGTAACGTAATATACCATATGGAAAATGGAGAACTAAATAGATATAAAGGAAACTATGATGAATTTGTAAGACTTAATGACATAAAGAAACGTCAAGAAGAACAAGCTTACGATAAACAAGTTGAAGAAAGAAAAAGATTAGAGGACTTTGTAGCTAGAAATAAGGCTAGAGTAGCAACTAGAGGAATGGCTAACAGTAGACAAAAGCAACTTGATAAGATGGAAATATTGGAAAGACCAAAAGAAAAGATAAAGCCTACTTTTTCTTTCAAAGATGCTAGAGCAGCAAGTAAGATAATTTTTGAAACAGAAAGTTTAATTTTAGGATATGATGAAGCATTGACAAAGCCACTTAATTTCCATTTAGAAAGAGGAAAGAAGATAGCTTTAAAAGGAATGAATGGTATTGGAAAATCTACTTTATTAAAGACTTTACTTGGAATAATAAAACCATTTGAAGGAAGTGTTAAGTTAGGTGATTATCTAGAAGTTGGATATTTTGAACAAGAGAGTTCAAAAGAAAATAGTAATACACCTATGGATGAAATTTGGAGTGAATTCCCAGGACTTACAAACTTTGAAGTTAGACAAGCTCTTGCAAAATGTGGACTTACAAATGAGCATATAACTAGTCAAATGAGAGTACTAAGTGGAGGAGAAGCTGCAAAGGTTAGACTTTGTAAAGTAATGCTAAAAAATATAAATTTCTTAGTACTAGATGAGCCTACAAATCACTTAGATGTTGAAGCGAAAGATGAATTGAAGAAAGCCATAAAAGAATTTAAGGGAACAGTTCTTTTGGTATGTCATGAACCAGAATTTTATTCAGACATTGTTGATGATGTATGGAATATAGAAGATTTTACAACTAAAATAGTGTAGTGCTTTAATTTATTACTGGGGGGATTTCATGAAAAAATTTCTAAATATACTTTTTTCAATATGTATAAGTATAGTTATAATAGTAGGAGTTATTAATTTTACTGTTGGGTTTAAACAACTATATTATTTTGATGTTGATTATCTAAATATATCAGAGTTATCTGGTCTATCTAAGGATGATATAAAATTAAACTACGATTATCTGATTGATTATAATCTAAATAAGAATGTGTCTGAGTTTAAGTTACCCACATTAAAATCTTCTCCACAGGGAAAGATACATTTTGAAGAAGTGAGAAATATATTTCAAAACATCAATAAACTAGCTAAAGTACTAATGATAGTATCTTTAATAGGAATTATATTTAATGCAAAAAATAAAAATATAAAAATTTTAAAAACTACATCAATAACGCTTATAATTATGCCATTATTATTGGCAGTTCCAGTTTTATTGAATTTTGAAAAATCATTTATTATTTTTCATAAATTATTATTTAGAAATGATTACTGGATATTTAGTCCAGATTTAGACCCAGTTATAAATATATTGCCAGAAGAATTCTTTTTTCATGCTGGTGTGATGATTTTAATGTTGATTTTATTAGTAAGTATATTACTTTTTGTAATATATAAGTTATGCAAATCAACTAAATTAAAAATGAGATAGACTAAAGTTATACAATAAAAATAGCTATGTAATAATATTTAGACTAAGAGTAGTTAATAAATATTTGTGCATAGCTATTTCTAATGAGAAATTATTTTTTACTAGTAATTTTAACTAAATCTTGAAATTTCCCCATAATATAATTATAATTATCTTTTTTATGAGGGAGCATGCAACTACTGCAATCTTTGATACCTTTATCTGTATACTTGAAGTTTCCACCACAATTTTCTCCTAAAGCATACAAAGGACAATAGCAAAATAAACAATTAAATTCTTCTGGTTTATTAGTTTTATGACAAGGGAAAAATTCACAATCTTTGTGATTAAAAAACTTATAATTTTCGCCCATATTTTCCTCCTAAATTAAATAAAATTTAAATCTTTTATAACTATATAAGATTTTGGTGATAATATAATTATACTAAATATTTTTATTAATAGTTGATAATATAGTACTATTAATCATAGTATTAATGGTATAATTAGTCAACAGAAAAATAATGTAAATATATTTTGCAATTATAATATGTTTTATAACAAAAAATGAGGTGATTAAGTGAAAGAAATTCAAGAGAGAGCACTTCTTGTAGGTCTTAATTTGACGACAATAGTGAAAAAAAGTGATGATATAGACACTAGTGAATCCATGGAAGAATTAAAGGAATTAACAAAAGCTGCTGGTGCAGAAGTTGTAGGTAGCTTAATTCAAAACAAGCACTCCATAGATGCAGCTTATTATATAGGAAAAGGTAAGGTAGAAGAAATAAGAGCATATAGTGATTCACTAGATGCTACTTTAGTAATTTTCAATGATGAATTATCTGGTGCTCAAATCAGAAATATAGAGAATGTTGTTGGAAGAAAAGTAATAGATAGAACTACCTTGATTCTGGATATATTTGCTCAAAGGGCGCTTAGTAAAGAGGGTAAATTGCAGGTTGAATTAGCTCAACTAAAATACAGATTACCACGACTTTATGGAATGGGTGGTGAGATGAGTAGGACAGGTGCAGGGATTGGAACTAGAGGTCCTGGAGAACAAAAACTAGAAATAGATAAAAGACATATACTTAATAAAGCAGCAGATATAAGACGTGAACTTAGAGAAGTAAAGAAGAATAGAGAGACACAGAGAGTTAAACGTTTAAAATCAAATATACCAATTGTAGCACTTGTTGGGTATACAAATGCAGGAAAATCTACCCTATTAAACGAATTAATAAAGACACACAAGGATTATGAACAAGAAAAAGAAGTTTTTGTAAAAGATATGCTTTTTGCAACTCTAGATGTAACTTTAAGAAAGGCACTTTTACCAAATAAGAAAGAATTTTTAGTAGTAGATACTGTTGGATTTGTGAGTAAGCTTCCCCATGATTTAGTAGAGGCATTTAAAGCAACACTGGAAGAAGTACAGTATGCAGATTTAATTCTGCATGTAATTGATGCAACAAATACTAGTTATGAATTGCAAAAAAGTACAACTGAAGGTGTATTAAAAGAACTTGGTGTAAATGATAAAAAACATATACTTGTATATAATAAGGTCGATAAGCTAGAATTGGATATATATCCTAAAAGTCAAGAAGATATTGTGTATATTTCTGCTAAACAAGGCATAAATATGGATAAGCTATTAAATCTGATAGAAAGTGCTTTAATGGAAAATACTTATTCAGTAAGCTTAATGTTACCTTATGAGAGAGGTGATATATTTAGTAGAATAAAAGATAAATATAATGTGGAGAATTTTGAGTATGGGGAAAATGGTATAGCATTAGATGTAAACTTGGATGAAGAAGATTTTAATATCTATAGAGAGTACATATTAGAAAAATAGGTTGAATATGGATATTAATTGGGAAAACATAGATAATCTCGAAGATTATTTTATAACCTATCTTCTTTATAAAGAATCTAAAACAGTATCTCAAATTAGTAAGATTAGAAATATTTCAAATACTGAAGCAAGCGAGCAACTTATACAAGCAAAATTGAAAATAAAAGAATTGCAAAAAGAGGATTTTGAGGCATCTAAAGATATTTTGGATAAATTTTTAGAATTAGATAAAATCAAGAGACTTGATTTTATGGATAGCTTAGATGACGAAAAAATGGTATACTTTAAGAGAAAGGTTTTCAAAAGAATCCTTGTGGAAAAAAATGCTGAAGATTTAATTGTTTTAATCTGGGCGACAGGTGAGCTAAAAGATGATAGATTCTTAAAATTACTTCATCAGCTCACAAACCACAGACACTCAGATATTAGAAGGATAACTTATTCAGCCATCAGAAAGATTGAATCACCAATTAGTAGAGAAGTATTACAAAAAGGTCTCTATGATAAAAATGCACAAACTAGGCAGTATTGTGCAAAAGCTCTTTCAAAATTAGGAGATGAAAACAGTCTAAAGATTTTACAGCAGTTGAAAGACAAGAATAAGAATTTTGAAAAAGAGTATGTGCTTAGAGCTTATGACGAAGCCATTAAAGCATTGGAAGATGCGAAAAATTTGAAAAAGTAATTTTTTATTAAAGCAATTTGTTTACTTAACGATGTATTTCTAGAGTTTAACAAGGTAATAAATAAATTAATGGGAGGGGTTTCAAATGATAGTAAGACGTTGTGCAGGTGGAGTAGTTTTTTATGCTAATAAAGTACTTATTGTAAAAAATGATAGAGGTGAATGGACACTTCCAAAAGGAAAAATACTTGGAGGAGGACTTCCATATGAGAGTGCTGTTCAAAGAGTTAAAGTAGAAACTGGCATAGATGCTAAAATGATAGATGTAGCTGGCGATACTATGTATGAATTTTTCTCAAGAAGTAGACAACAAGAAGTTTGTAATGCAATAATGTGGTATGTTATGGAAGCTTGTAACACTGATTGTGTACTTGCTCCTGAATTCCAAGAAGGTGGATTTTATAAAGTAAAAGATGCTTTAGAAATGTTGTCACATCACAAAGAGCAAGCTTTAGTAGAAGTATCTTATAAAAAGTTTAAAGAATTAAAAAAATTAGTTTCAGAGGGCGATGATGTTCCAGCAAATTAATAGTGAATTTAGAGAATTCTGAGGAAGGGTTAGCCCCTTCCTTTTTTAATTGAAAATATTTTAAACATAAATTAGATAGTTGGCTTAGATTATAATTTAGAAATCTAAATTTTTAGTAATTTATATCTAAAATTAGTGACCTATATTTGAAATAAAAATTAAAAAGTATACAATTTTATTATATAATTGTTTTATAACATTGATTAAAGAAGTGATAAAAATCTATCTATTTTTTAGTAGAATAATTTTATATATAAATACATATTTGATGTATATCTTAGAAAATGATTAAAATAGGAGGAATTATAATGAGCAATTACAGGACATTACATGAATTTGGAACTGATGAAATAACAATTGAAAAGTCTGTTTTTATTGGATATGCTAAGCCTATAAAGAGTGAAGATGAAGCACTAGAATTTATAAATGAAATAAAGAAAAAGCATAAAGATGCAACTCATAATGTATGGGCTTATACAGTTGGGCAAAATATGAATATACAAAGATACAGTGATGATGGAGAGCCACAAGGAACAGCAGGTATACCTACATTAGAAGTTATAAAAAAAGAAGATTTAAGAGATGTAGCAGTTGTTGTTACTAGGTATTTTGGTGGAACAAAATTAGGTGCAGGTGGTCTAGTTAGAGCTTATACAAAAGGTGCTAAGTTGGGGTTAGAAGCAGGAAAGATAATTTATAAGGTAATGTATCAAGAAGTTAAGATTAAAATAGATTATACTCAACTTGGAAAAGTACAAAATGAATTAATGAATTTGGGGTATTTTATAAAAGATACAATATATGAAGATAATGTTGAGATAATAGTATATTCGAAATTAGAAGATGTGGAAAATTTATCAGAAAAAATGGTTGATATAACAAATGGAACAGGAAAAATAGTTTTAGGAGAAGAATTTTATTTATCTGAACAAAATGGAGAAATATTATTGTAATCTAAAAATATTAAAAGAATTAATTATATTAAACATTCAATTTTTATCTTAAAATGAAATCTTAAAATGAAAAGCCATTAAATTGTTTTAATCTAAATCAATTTAATGGCTTTTTATTAGATTTTGCACAGAATCCTTTTTTTACTTCAAATAAGCCAACTAGAAGCAGAAATATACCAAATATTCTCTTTAGTATATCTGAAGATAGATAATTAGCTAATAGTGAACCAAATATAGCACCTAAGACCCCAAATACAGCTATGGGTATAACCAATTTAAAAACTACATTTTTATTTTTTATATGTATAGCCAATGCTATAAGTGTCATAGGGATAGATGAAAGTAAATTTACACTTTGAGCTATTTTAGTATCTATACCAGCAAGTAAAACTAGTGCAGGTATAAGTATGGTTCCTCCACCCATTCCCATTCCTCCGATAATCCCTGCAAAAAATCCAATTAAAGCAAATAACATTAGAACACCATCCTTAATGCTGCAATTATCATGATTATTCCAAAAGAAATCCTAAGAAACTTTCCAGTAACTTTATTTAGTAGTTTTGCTCCTATGATACCACCAAGAATACTTCCAACAGCAACCTTTATTGTCAAATTAACGTCGTAAGTACCCTTAGATACATATAAAACAGAACTTGCTGTCGTTAAGAAAATTATTATAGAAAGAGCAGTTGCATGAGATTTATGTTCTTCTACCTTAACGATGTCATTTAATATTGGAACTAAAAGAGTACCTCCTCCAGACCCAAAAACTCCATTTATAAACCCTGTAAAAACTCCAATTATCGTATTTTTCAAATTAAAATCAAGATATTTTTTCTTTAAATCATCAGTTTTTTTCATAAAAATCACCTTCTGAAATAGTTTTACCAAAATAGGCAAATTATATTTATATAAAAGTAAGATTAAATATAATATTTCATATTTACGTAATTTTGCATAAAAAAAAACATATTAAAACAACATATTAATATATGGTATAATATATTAAAACAAAGTAGCAAATTTGAGAGGAGATAACAATGTCAAATATAAAAATACAAATAGACAAAACTGTAGAATGGCTTATAAATAAGGTTAATGAGGCAAATGCAAAAGGATTAATTGTCGGTGTATCTGGGGGAATTGATTCAGCAGTAGTTGCTAATTTAATTAAAAAGGCATTTCCAGAAAACTCTATGGGAGTTATAATGAGCATAAAAAGTAATCCTCAAGATAGAGAAGATGCACTTAAGGTTATAGAAGGTTGTGATATAGAATACCTTGATTTAGACCTTATAGAACCACAAAGTGCTATATTAGACATGGTAGTAGGAAATTTAAAAGAGAAACATTTATATAGAGAAGAATATTTAAAAATGACAGATGCAAATCTAAGAGCAAGAGTAAGAATGAGTACTATTTATACAATTGCTAACAATCTAGGATATCTAGTTGTTGGTACAGATAATGCTGCAGAAATACACACAGGATATTTTACTAAATTTGGTGATGGTGGAGTTGATATTTTACCAATTGCAAATTTAACTAAAGGCGAAGTGTATGAATGGGCAAAAGAACTTGGTGTTCATGAAGATTTAATAAATAAAGCTCCTTCTGCAGGTCTTTGGGAAGGTCAAACAGATGAAAATGAAATGGGAACTACTTACAATATGATAGATGCTGTGTTGCAAGGTAGATTAGATGAAGTTCCTCAAAGAGACCAAGAGATAATTGAAAGACTTCATAGAATAAGTGAACATAAGAGAAAAACGCCTGCACAACCTCCTAAGTTCTAATTTACTATTTTAAAGATTTGTGATAAAATTTACAGGTGATAAAAATTAGAATAACTAATTGTACGTATTAAGGAGTGGAAATATGGGACGTATAGGTAATATAATTAATAGAAAAGGTAAACAAGATGCTCAAAGAGCAAAAATATTTACTAAACATGCTAGAGCAATAGCAGTTGCTGCTAAAGAAGGTGGAGCAGACCCAGAGTATAATGCAGCTTTAAAGACAGCTATAGAAAAAGCTAAGGCAGATAATATGCCAAATGATAATATAGATAGAGCTATCGCTAAAGGTGCCGGAGCAGGTGCTGGTGATGACTATGAAACTATAGTTTATGAAGGTTATGGTCCTGGTGGAGTTGCAGTTATAGTAGAAACTTTAACTGACAACAAAAACAGAACTGCTGGTAATGTTAGATATTACTTCGATAAAAATGGAGGAAACTTAGGAACTAGTGGATGTGTGTCTTTTATGTTTGATAAAAAAGGACAGATATTAGTTGGTTCAGGAGATGGAATTTCAGAAGAAGAATTGATGGATATTGCATTAGAAGCAGGAGCTGAGGATTTTATAACAGAAGAAGACGGTTATGAAATAATAACTACACCAGAAGATTTTTCTGTTGTACGCGATGAGTTAAAAGCTAAAGGGTATGAGTTTATATCTGCTGATGTAAAGATGATACCTCAAACTACAACTGTATTAACTGAAGAAGCTCATTTAAAAATGATGAATAAATTAGTTGATATGCTTGAAGAAGATGATGATGTTCAAGATATATATCATAACTGGGAAATAGAAGAATAAATGTTCTAATATCTTAGAAATGTATACACCTCTAAACCATGTTTGCATAATAATATGTAAATATGGTTCAGAGGTGTTTTTATATTTATAAAAATTGTTCTATAAAGATATATTTTATAAAACAATAATATTATAACAACGTTAAGAAATCTATACTATTGAGACAAATACGTAGTAAAGTATCAAAAATGAGACTATATTCTCAAAAGTGAGACTGGATTTTTTTAGTATTTTCTCGAAAATGAGACAAAAATATGATTTTATGGATTTTATTGCAGAAAAATTCTTTAATAAATTATGATTTAATCAGTTTTAAAGCCAAAACCTATTAAAAATTTAGTGAAATTTATGTATATTTTGTTTATTTCATTAAAAAAAACAATTTTTTAACAAAAATAATGGAATTTAATAGAAGTTGGCGTAGAACTTGCTAATATATATCAACAAGAAATGTAGAAAAAATAACAATGTATAATGGGGGGAATATGATGGGATTTGAAATGGAAAATTTGAAAAATCTTAAGGTAGAACTTAAGGATAAAGTCTGTGTTATTACTATAAATAGACCTAAGGCTTTAAATGCTCTTAATAATGACACTCTTAGAGAGTTATCTCAAGTTATTGATGTAATATCAGAAAACGAGGAAATATTAGGAGTTATTATTACTGGAGAAGGTAAAGTTTTTGTAGCTGGAGCTGACATACGTCAGATGCAAAACTATAAAAGTGAAGAAGGCAGAAGATATGCAGGTTATGCACAAGGGATTTTTGACAAAATTGAAGCTCTTGAGAAAACGGTAATAGCAGCAGTTAATGGATATGCACTAGGTGGTGGATGTGAACTTGCTATGAGTTGTGACATTAGAATTGCATCAGAAAAGGCTATATTTGGACAGCCTGAAGTTAATTTAGGAGTAATTCCGTGTTTTGGTGGAACTCAAAGATTATCAAGACTTGTTGGAACTGGGATAGCCAAAGAATTAATTTTTACAGGAAGGCAAGTAAATGCAGAAGAAGCTAAATCTATTGGTCTTATTAATAAAGTAGTTCCAAGTGATGTGCTTTTAGAAGAGGCAATGAAGATGATGAATCAAATAGTTGAAAAAGCACCAATAGCAATAAGATATGCAAAAGTAGTTATTAATAAAGGAATAGATATGGATTTAAAAAATGCTCTTGAACTAGAGAAAGATATTGCAGGTTTAACTTTTGCTACAAGAGATAAACAAGAGGGTATGGATGCATTTATAGAGAAGAGAAAGCCAGTTTTTGAGAATAAGTAGCTATTATAACCAAATTGGAATAAATGTAGAAAATATTCAAAATCTAAATTTCGTGAAGAAACACACAGAGTTTAATTTTAAAAGGAGTTAATTTATGAATGCGGGAGTAATTATAAGTTTAGTAGGGATTATTATAGCCCTATCCCTTCTAGTTGTAATGGTTATGAAGGGAGTAAATATTTTTATAATAGCAATTGTATGTTCACTACTAGTTGCTATAACAGGAAATCTAAATGTATATAATGCACTCAAGGTGGATTATATGGCAGGTTTTGTTGGATTTCTCCAGGCGAATTTCTTTATTTTCCTAACAGGTACTTTAATGGGAAAAATAATGGAGATTACTGGTGGAGCGAAATCTATTGCTAAGATGATTGTAAGATGGATTGGTAAGGATAAAGCATTACTTTCTATTCCAATAGCTTGTGGAATATTAGCCTATGGAGGAGTAAGTGTTTTCGTTGTAAGTTTTGCAGTGTTTCCGATAGCTTTGGAAATCTTTAAAGAAGCTGATTTGCCACGTCGATTTATACCAGCAGCCTTGACTTTTGGATGTTCAACTTTTGCAATGGTTGCACCAGGAGCACCACAGATTCATAATATTGTCCCAGCTTCAACATTAGGGACAGACATTATGGCTGGTGCAGTAAATGGATTTATATCATGTGCAGTAATGTTTGTTGTTGGAAGCATCATTTTATATAGAATGGTTTCAAAAGAAAAAGCCAATGGTGGGCATTTTATAGCACATGAATCAGATATATTTGATGAAGTAGCAGCAACTAATTCGAAGAGAGGAAATGGTCCTAATGGTCTAATTGCGTTAATTCCATTAATAGTATCAATATTAATAATTAATGTAAAAATTAATGGACAAGCAATAGTACCAATTGAGGTAGGAGTGTTTATTGGAGCGTTATTAGTGTATTTATTGTTAAATAAATATCAAGATAATTCCAAAATAGTTGGACATGTTGGTGATGCATGTAAAACTACAGTAGTAGCAATATGTAATACTTGTGCTGTAGTTGCATTTGGCTCAGTTGTAAAATCAGCAGTTGGTTTTGACTTTATAGTTAATGCTATGACTAATATTCCTGGACCTCCTATTGCAGGAGCTGCTGTTGGAACTACAGTTATTGCAGGTATATGTGGGTCAGCTTCAGGTGGACTTGGAATCGCAGCTCCACTTCTTGGACCAGTATTTTTAGCTAAGGGTGTTTCTGCAGCGGCATTAACTAGAACTATGGCAATTTCATCAGCAGCATTGGATTCACTTCCTCATAACGGATATATCGTTACTGTAACAAATGGTCTATGTAAAGAATCACATAAAGATGCTTATATGCCAATATTCTGGGTGACTGTTTTGACCCCAATTATTGGAACCGTAGTAGCAGTTCTTATGTTTACGATGTTCCCAGGATTACCATAAAAGAAAAGATGAAAAATATACATTATATTTTGATATTGTAAAACTAATTTTCAAAATATGTACAATAAATTTTATGATTTAATACTATAAATAAAATATTTAAAATACCAAATCTACAGTATAAGGAGGAATTGAAAGTGTTAAATAAACCATTAGAAGGTGTTAAGGTAATTGACTTAACATATTTTGTAGCAGGTCCAGGAACTTCTAAAATATTAGCTGACTGGGGTGCTGATGTAATTAAAGTAGAGCCAAGCTTTGGAGACCCCGGAAGAAAGACAGGGGCAACAATGACAATGCCAATAGATGATTATAATAATCCTTTTTACAGTACATATAATTCAAATAAAAGAGGTTTGTCTATAAATCTTAAGAGTGAAGCTGGAATTGAAATTATGGATAAGCTTTTAAGTGAAGCAAACGTGTTTGTTTCAAGCTATAGAACAGGAGCATTAAAAAGGCTAGGTCTTGACTATGAATCATTAAGTAAAAAACACCCACATCTTATCTGGGGACAAATAAATGGTTTTGGTGATTTTGGACCTGCTAAGGACAATGCAGGATTTGATACAGTTGCCTTTTGGGCAAGAAGTGGAGCTATGCTTGATATAGCAGAGAAGGATACAAGTCCAATAAACCCACCTATAGCCTTTGGAGATGCAACAACTTCTTGTAGCTTATCTGGAGGTATATGTGCAGCTTTATACCAACAAGCTAAGACTGGAAAAGGTCAAAAGGTAATGGCATCTTTGTTTGGACAAGCAATATGGAATGCATCATCTTTATTGGCATCTACACAGTTTAGTGATGAGTATCCAAAAACTAGAAAGAATGCCATTTCTCCAGTAATAAATTCTTATCGTTGTAAGGATGGAAAGTGGATATTCTTAAGTATCCTAGAACATGAAAGATATTTTGAGGCACTTTGCAGATTATTTGGAAGAGAAGATTTGATAAAAGAAGAGAGATTTGCATCTTCAGTAGAAAGTAAGAAAAATGCTACAGAGCTTATTAATATTTTAGATGGTGAGTTTGCAAAATTTACTCAAAATGAGATGGTTGAAAAGCTTACTACTGCGGATATAGCCCATGAAAGAATTCAGCATGTTAATGATGTAGTAACTGATGAACAGGCTATTGCTAATAACTATATATATGAACATACAAGTAAAAATGGAAATAAGACAATGCTTGCATCCACTCCAGTTAAGTTTGGAAATATTGAAGTTAATATGACTTGTGATGCTCCACTTATAGGAGAACATTCAGATGAGATATTGAGAGAACTTGGATACAGTGATTCTGATATAGAAGCTCTAATTGAATCTGGAATTGTAGCAATGAATAAAGAAACATGTGAACTATGTTAATAAATAGGAGGAAATTTTATGGATTTTAGATTAACAGAAGCCCAAGTAATGCTTCAAAGAGTAGCAAGAGAATTTGCAGAGAATGAAATAGCACCAATAGCTGCAGAAACAGATAAAACTGGTATTTTCCCAAGAGAACTTTTTAGCAAAATGGCTAAGATAGGATTTAATGGTATTGGGACACCTGTTGAATATGGAGGCTCTGGTGGAGCAGATATAGAAAAGGTAATTGTTGTTAATGAGGTTGCCAAAAAATGTGCAGCATCTGCAGCAATACTATCAATACACACAATATATGCTCAAGCTATTTTGAAATTTGGTACTGAGGAACAAAAGAAGAAATATCTTCCAATGATGGCTGAAGGTGGGTGTGTAGGAGCTTTTGCTTTAACTGAGCCTAATGCTGGTTCAGATGCTGCAAGAGCTACAACAACTGCAATTATTGATGAAACAACTGATGAATATGTTTTAAATGGAACTAAGTGTTTTATTTCTGGTGGAGGTCAAGCAGAATCATTAATAATATTTGCATTGACAGAACCATCAAAGGGAATAAAGGGAATGTCTGCTATTATAGTTGACAAAGGTACTCCAGGTTTCTCAATAGGAAAAATTGAAGAAAAAATGGGTATACATGGTTCAGAAACTGCAGAATTAATATTTGATAACTGTAGAGTTCCAAAGTGTAACCTATTAGGAAAAGAAGGAAAAGGCTTCAACATAGCTATGACTTGTCTAGATGGTGCAAGAATTGGAGTTGGAGCTCAAGCTGTAGGAATTGCTGAAGGGGCTTTAGAAGAAAGTATCAAATATTCTAAAGAAAGAGTTCAATTTGGCAAGCCAATTTCAGCTTTGCAAGGCATTCAATGGTATATTGCAGATATGGCTACTATGGTGGAATCAGCAAAATTGTTAGTATATTATGCTGCGGACTTGAAAGCTAGAGGCGAAAAACACACTAAAGAAGCTGCCATGGCAAAATACAATGCATCACGTACTGCAAGAGAAGTTACAAATCTAGCTCTCCAAATCCATGGAGGATATGGATATATGAAAGATTATCCATTAGAGAGAATGTACAGAGATGCTAAGATAACAGAAATTTATGAAGGTACTTCAGAAATACACAAGGTTGTTATTTCAAGAGCAGTACTAGGATAGGAGGAAGATTATGAATATAGTTGTTTGCTTAAAGCAAGTTCCAGACACTAACGAAGTTAAAATAAATAAAGAGACAGGTACCCTAATAAGAGATGGTGTACCAAGTATAATCAATCCAGATGATAGAAATGCTTTAGAAGAAGCTTTAAAAATAAAAGATGAACTGGGAGCAGTGATTAAGGTTATAAGCATGGGACCTCCTCAAGCTAAAAACGCTTTAAAAGAAGCTTTGGCGATGGGTGCTGATGAGGCATATTTAATTTCAGATAGAGCTTTTGGTGGCTCAGATACTTGGGCTACATCTACAATTATTGCTGCTGCTATAGAGAAGGTCGGAAAGTATGATGTAATATTCTGTGGAAGACAAGCTATAGATGGAGATACAGCTCAGGTTGGACCAGAGGTTGCAGAATTTTTGGGAGTTCCACAGGTTACCTATGCAAAAGAAGTAAAGGTTCAAGGTGATAAACTACTAGTAACTCGTTATACAGAAACTGGAGATTACTTAATAGAAGCAAAGATGCCAGTTTTATTAACTGCTATAAAAGAGTTAAATAATCCAAGATATCCAAGTGTTAAAGGAATCTTAGAAGCTTACAATAATGGAGATGCAAAAATTACTGTGTTAACACTTTCAGACTTAGATGTTGATACAACTCAAATTGGATTAAAGGGTTCACCTACAAATGTTTACAAGTCGTTTGTACCAGTTAAAGACAAACATAATGAAATAATCGAAGGTATAAATAAGAAAGAAAAAGCTGAAAAGTTAATAGAAATACTATTCGATTTGAAACTAGTATAGGAGTGTTAAGATGATGAGAGCAAAAGTTAATCAAAGTATAAATTTAAATGACTATAATGGAGTTTGGGTAATAGGAGAGCAAAGGGAAGGAAAAATTAATCCAGTTACTATAGAACTTATTGGTGAGGGAAGAAAGCTTGCTGACCAATTAGGAAAAGAGCTTTCAGTTGTAATAGCTGGATATGAAGTAGATAAAGAAGTGAAGGAATTACTTTACTATAGTGTCGATAAAGTATATTATATCAATGACCCTCTTCTTAAAGATTTCACAACTGATGGATATGCAATTTCAATTGCAGATTTAATTGAAGTGAAAAAGCCAGAGGTGGTATTAGTTGGAGCTACTTCTATAGGAAGAGATATTGCACCTAGAATTGCAGGTAAAATTGGAACAGGTCTAACTGCTGACTGTACAAAACTTGAAATAGATTTAACAGACAATAAATTATTACAAACGAGACCAGCCTTTGGTGGAAATTTAATGGCTACTATCGTTTGTCCTAAAAATAGACCACAGATGTCAACTGTTCGTCCAGGAGTTATGGCAAAAGCTATAAGAACTGAATCAGAGAATGGAGTTTTAGAGGTTGTTAATCCAGGACTTACTGAAAAAATGATTAGAACTAGATTAGTAGAAATGCTTCCACAAGAAAAGAAATCTATAAATCTAACTGATGCTAGAATAATAGTTTCTGCAGGAAGAGGATTAAAGAGGGCAGAAGGATTTGAATTAATAAAGGAATTGGCTGATAAATTAGGGGCAGAGATTGGTGCTTCAAGAGCCGCAGTAGATTCAGGGTGGATAGAGCATTCCCATCAAGTTGGACAAACAGGAACTACTGTTAGACCAGAGTTATATATTGCATGTGGTATATCTGGAGCAATACAGCATTTAGCAGGTATGAGTGATTCTAAGTATATAGTTGCTATAAATAAAGATTCAAAAGCACCTATTTTCAATATATGTGACTATGGAATTGTAGGGGATTTATATGAAATCCTACCTGAAATGATAGAGTCATTAAACAGGTAACTTTTAGAAAACATTGAATATATAGAATGGTAAGTCTTATAATATTGTATTGTAAGACTTATTATTTTTGCTGAAGGTTATAGTGGAGGGATGAAACAATGAAAGAGCACTGGTATAAGGATATATTTGCAAGAGTATTATCCATGACTGATGATGGTTTTATTGTTGTAGATAAAGATGGAGTAATCATAGATATTAATGATAAATATTGTGATTTCTTAGGGAAAGCAAAAGAAGATATAATAGGACATAATATACAAATTATTATACCAAATACAAAAATGTTAGATGTTATGAGAGATAAATATTGTGAAGAAGGAGCTATACACCATTACTCAGGTGGAGAAACAAAAGAAAAAAGTGTAATAGTAAGTAGATCTTATGTGGAAAATGACAGTGGAGAAGTGGTTGCAGGTGTAGCTCAAGTTAAGTTTAGATTACAATCATTTGATGTAGCTAAAAAGTTAATGTCAGAATATATGGAACTCCAATATTATAAAGAACAGTTTAAGGATAAATGTAGTTTTGATAAGCTCATAGGTGAAAATAAAGATTTCATAGAGCTTAAGAAAACAGGTATGAAAGCTTCTAAAACGAACTTCTCAGTACTTTTGACAGGGGAAACAGGTACAGGTAAAGAAGTATTTGCTAGAGCAATTCATAATAATAGCAGTAGAGCAGACAAACCTATGGTTAGTATAAACTGTGCTGCAATACCAGAAGAACTATTAGAATCGGAGCTATTTGGATATGACGAAGGAGCTTTTACAGGAGCAAAAAAGGGAGGCAAAAAAGGGAAGTTTTTAGTTGCAAACAATGGCACCATCTTCTTAGATGAAATAGGTGATATGCCTTTAACGATGCAAGCAAAACTTTTAAGAGTTCTTCAGGAAAATGAGATAGAACCAGTTGGAGGTCTTAAAACGATAAAGATAGATGTAAGAGTAATCTCCGCTACAAGAAAGAATTTAAGTAAAATGGTTGAAGAGGGATTATTTAGAGAAGATTTATACTATAGGTTAAATGTAATAAATATTCATATGCTGGAATTAAAGGACAGACAAGATGATATTTTGTTGTTAGCAAATTATATATTAAACAAATTAAATTCTGAATATAAGGAATTGAAGGTTTTAAGTGATAAGGTTAAAAATTGTTTTATTAACTATATTTGGCCAGGAAATATAAGAGAACTACAGAATGTAATAAAAAGTGCTTATGCTGTAAGTGATGATATGGTCATTATGATGTGTGACCTTCCATCTAAAATGGATAATATCAGTAGAGTGGCTCAATGTAATGTGGACAGTAATTGCTCAATTCATGAAATGGTGGAAAATTATGAGAAGAGTTTAATTATTGATGTGTTAACGAAGTATAATTGGAAATGTTCCAAGGCAGCAGAAGTTATGGGAATACATAAAAGTCTTTTATATAAGAAAATAAAAAAGTACGAAATTGAATTAAAGTAATTTCAGCATTTAAATATGATTTAATTGTTTTGGGCATAACAAAACCCTCCTAGTTTTAGACAGATTTACATATTTTAACTGTCTTCTAAGAGGGTTATAGTCCAAATTCAAAGTGAATTTTATCTAGTCTTTACAAAAGCTGTTTTGAATAGGTTGTTATTTAATCATAATTTTCTACTTCTTTATCAAGTTCTTTTCCACAAGAATCACATTTATATATAGCATTATATCCGTAATCATATTCATCAACTATTTTCTTTTGTCTAAATACACCGCCACACTCACATAAGAAACCGATTTTTATAAGTGTAACAATAAATTGTGACTTTATAAATTTTATATCATTACATTTGTCATTAGTATAAAATGTATAAATGTAAGAGTTATCACATTCATCTCTTAATTCAAATTTTTCAATATATGTGCTGTTTTTTAATTCCTCAAATTCTTCTTTAGTCAAGTATGATTTTTGTTGCAATTCCTGTAAGCGTTTAATTTGGTCCATCATTTATATCCTCCCAATAATTTTAGTGTTTTAAGCTTAGACAAGGATTCTAAGTTTTATTAAATTTATCTCAAGGAATTATTTAAATCATATTTAGTTTTATTAATGATAAGATATATAAATTAGATAAAATAAAACTAATTGTAAAAATAATATCCTATGAAAACCTAAATTACTAACCCCTTACTAACCCGAAAACTAAAAAAGAAAAAAGAAAAATATATCCAAACATAAGTGATATATAAATAAAAATATTCTATATAAATTTAACTTTAAATATTCTGACAATAATATATAAAAATATATTATAGTTAAAATATACCACATATTTTGGGTATTGTATACTGGAATTAAGGTAATTAATTTATTTTTTAACATACAAATGATTGTGTAAAAAAAAACAAGACTCAAAAATTTTTATATTCTTTGATAGAATAAAAATAAGAGTAAATTTATTGAATTTTATAAAATTTATAAGGGGTGAGTTTGGGATATGCAAGAAAATAAAAATGATATATTTGAATCAATAGATAATGATGATTTTGATAATAAGACAGAAGATGAATATTTAGAAATAGTAAGAAAAAATGGATTGAATTTAATATACATAAAAAATCAAACAGAAGAGATATGTTTAGAGGCTGTTAGACAAAATTGTAATGCAATAAAATGTGTTCAGAATCAAACAGAAAAAATATGTTTAGAAGCAGTTAAACAAGATTGGAGAATGTTAGAATTTGTGGAAGAACCAACAGAAGAAATTTGTATGTTAGCCATCAATCAAGATGGAACAGCATTAAAATACATAGAAAACCAAACAGAGGAATTGTGCTTAAGGGCTGTTGAAAAAAATGGTGCTGCATTGGAATATGTAAAAGAACAAACAGAAGAAATATGTATAGAAGCAGTAAGAAATAGTGAATTTGGGTTAGCTAGGGTAAAAAAACAAACAGAAAAAATATGTATGGAAGCAGTTAAGCATTGCAGTTACAATCTAAAATGGGTAGAAAATCAAACAGAAGAAATATGTATGGAAGCAGTGAGACAGAATGGGCTTGATTTGAAATTTGTAAAAGAGCAAACAGAAACAATCTGTTTAAGAGCAGTAAGACAAAATGGAATGGCGCTAGAATTTGTAAAGGAACAAACTATTGGTATATGTTTAAAGGCAGTGAGACAATACGGAATGGCATTAAAATTTGTAAAAGAGCAAACGGAAGAAATTTGTACAGAAGCTATAAAACAAGATAAAAGAGCACTTAGTTTTGTAAAAGAAAATAAAGAAAAATATAAAGTTTTATGTGATAATAATGAGCCATTTGCAAAACGCTATGTTAGAAATGTAATAGAAAAAGAAAACAGAGCATTGATTAAAAAGGGAGAAGAAAATGCAAAAATCAAAATTGCAGGAAAACTTTACGATAGAGGAATGTCATTTCAAGATATATCAGACATAGTAGAGATTGAAATAAGCAAGTTAAAAGTGAGTTTAGGTATCTTTTAAAGCAATAAATTTAGGTATTTTTTTAATTGAATAGTTAATAAAAAAATAATCAACTAGTTCTTTGTAGTATAGTAAAATTAGTGCTATAATTTGACATATAATAAATTATTTTTATTGAATAAGGGGGAATTAAAGTTGAAGATTACCATATTATATCAAACAAGAAGTGGAAACACAGAAAAGGTAGCTAAGATGATAGAAGATGGAGCTAAAAAAGTAGATGGTGTAGAAGTTAAACTCATGAGATTTGACAATATTGACTCAGATTATTTAAGTGAAAGTAAGGCAGTGATATTTGGAACACCAACTTATTTAGCAAATACAACTTGGGAAGTAAAAAAATGGTTTGATGAAGATTCAAGAAAAGTCAACTTAGCTGGAAAATTGGGGGCAGTTTTTGCTACATGTGACTATGTATGTGGAGGTCCAGATGTTGCGATACTTACTATAGTAGGTCACTTGATGGTAAAAGGTATGCTTGTGTACTCTGGAGGAGGCTCTTTAGGGAAACCATTCATACATTTGGGACATGTACATTCAGTTGAAGGACCAGAAGTACAAAATGAGAAGGCCATAATATTTGGCGAAAGAATTGCTACTAAAGCAAAAGAACTATTTGCTTAATTTCTATATGCATAGTAAGAATTATAATAAATTTAAATTTTTAGTGGGGATTTGGTGTAAAAGTTATAAAATAAAAATTTTTCCATAAAATTACTCAAGATAAATTATGATATAATTATAAATCAATTATATTATTAAAATAATTAAAATTAAACATTAATAGTGAGGGAAGTTTATGGTATGGCATATAGAATATGAAATTTTTTCTGCAATTATAGTTATTTTTTTAATGATATATTTTTTTAGAAGTAAATTTATACCTACGTTACAAAACAAAATATATTGTGCACTTTTAGTATTCTCATTTTTATTTATAATTTCAAATATTTTAGGCTCATTTTGCCTAAATAATGTAGATGAAATTCCAATTTTTATTACTGTTTTATTGAATCAAGTATATTTATTATTATTGCCAATACCAGCAGCGCTTGTATCGTTTTATGTTATGGCTATTATTTATCAAGATATAAGGTATATGAAAAAAAGATTATTATTTTTATCTATACCACTCATAATTTGTATAATCTTATCTATCACAAATCCTTTTACACATATTCTATTTGGATTGTCAAAAGAAACAGGTTATATACGAGGTTATGGATATGTTGCAACTTTTGCATCGTTTTTCTTTTATGCAATATATTCAGCATTTTTGTCTTTTAAATATAGAAAAGCGATGCATGAATCAAAAATATGGGCTATTAGAGGTTTTCTTATAGTTTCAGTTGTAGCAATTATATTACAGGCAATATTTTTACAGTATCTTCTTACAGGAGCTGCATGTGCATGTAGTTTACTTTTGACATATCTTTCTATGCAGAATCGAGGTCTTATTATTGATGACCTTACTGGTGTACTCAATAGACAATCTTTTATTCAAGAGTTAGATTTAAATATCAATACTGAACAATCAGGATTTATTATTACAATTGCACTTGATGACTTTAAATTTATGAATGAAACTTTTGGGACTAAAAATGGAGATATTGCATTAAAAGAAGTCGGAAAATATTTGATTCACATACATGATGTAAATCATGTATACCGAATAGGTGGAGATATATTTTCTATTGTTGTAAATAGTCAACTAGGTATACAGCCAGAGGAGATTATTAAAAAAATAGAAGAAAGATTCAAAAAACCTTGGTTAGTAGAAGAGATAAATTTTAATTTGGCAACTAGTATTGCTGTTGTTTATTATCCCGAAAATGCTGAAACAACAGAAGATGTCATAGTTGCTATAGATTTTTCTATACATGAGGCAAAGCGTTCTGAGTCAAAGCATGTTATTTATGCAGATGCATCTATAAGTGAGAAGATAAAGAAGAAACATGTGATTAAAAATTGTTTAAAAGAGGCATTAGAAAATGATGGATTTGAAGTGTACTATCAACCAATATTCTCTAATAGTAAAGGTAGGTTTACTTCAGCTGAAGCATTACTTAGGATGGAGCATAAAGACTTGGGATTTATACCTCCAGATGAATTTATAACAATTGCAGAACAAACAGGGTTGATTAACTCAATTGGGTTAGTGGTTTTTGAGAAAGTATGTAAATTTATAGCTAGTGATGATTTTAAAGATTTGAAATTAGATAATATAGCTGTTAATCTTTCTGTAGTGCAGTGCATGCAAAAAAACTTGGCTGATGATTTACTTTATCTTATGGATAAATACAATGTATCACCAACTAAGTTTAAACTTGAAATTACAGAAACTGTGGCATTAGGTTCTTTTAATATAATTAAAGAAACGATGGAAAGATTGATTGATTTAGGAGCTAAGTTTTCACTTGATGACTTTGGAATTGCTTATTCTGGAGTTACTAATATGCTTTCTTTGCCATTCTCAATAATTAAGTTAGATAAGAGTTTGATTTGGTCTATGAATGAAGATGACAGGCACAAACTTACAGTTGAAACTATTATAGCTCTTATAAATAAATTGAACATGAAAGCTGTAGCAGAGGGTGTTGAGACTGCTGAATGTGCTGAAGACTTGGCAACTATGGAGTGTGAATATTTACAAGGTTATTATTTTTCTAAGCCAGTTCCAGAAGATATTTTGAAAAATCTATTGAGAGGAAACGCACTTGTAGACTAATATCCTTTATTTTTTTAATTACAATTTTGTTCATTGACACTGTCAGTTATATATTATAAAATTAACACAATAACAAATATTAAAATTATTATACATATTATTAATATTAATTCCTAAAGTAAAGATTTATTATATATTTTTATAACTTAGAATATATATTTTACTTAATTATTCTAAAGTAAGAAAGGAAGATGTGACATGAATAAAAAGAAAATATTAGTACCAATTGATGGGACAGAGAGAAGTATGCATTCTTTGGAATTTATACAAGGAATATTCAAAAAAGATGAAGTCGAAGTAGAAATAATGAATGTAAAAGAACTAGTATTTATTGATGGCATATCCCTGGCTGAAGAAATAAAGAATTCTGAGAACTTAGGAAGAAGAATCCTGGATAAAGCAGCAGAGATAATGGGTGAGTATGATGTTAAAGTACACTTTACTTTTGGATATCCAGGAGATGAAATAATTAGAAAAGCAAAAGAAGATAATGTAGATTTTATAGTTATGACAAAATCTACTAAAAAAGGTCTTACAAGAATTATAGGTTCAGTAACAGCGAGTGTAGTTAAACAAGCAAAGTGCATAGTAATGATTGTACCGGAGTAGAATTAGTGAGGTATTTGAAATATGAATAAAAAGATAGTAGCAGTTTGTGAAAGTGAAAGAAGTTTAAATTCTCTTAAGGAAGCTGCAAATGATTTAGGATTTGATTTAGTTTATGAAATTCAAGAGAATGATAATATAAAAAATGAACTTTCAATTTATGATATAGAAGATGCATCTATTGTATTATTTGTTACAAGCGATTCTATAGAAAGTATAGATAAGATTGACAGATTCATAGATAGAGAATTTTATGAAGTTGATCCAAAATATATAATAGAAGATGCAAAATCTATAGTAAGTGAAATTTTAATAGACTTAAATTAATCGTGGGTGTCGCACTAAAAATAGGGCGACGCCTTTTTATGTATTTTATAAGAAAATCCCAATTTACTTAAAATTGAGATTTTCTATAAAATAGATTTAAAATAAAGTATAAGCTTAATCATGTTGAAATAACTGAATAACATCTTCCAAATGATTGTACATTGATGTGTAACCTAAGTCAGAATCTTTATTGTCGAAGGCTATTATTATATTATTATGATGGCTAATCATATCCTGTAAAGAGTTTCTATATTTAAACCCAAAGTATTGGTTAGAAGACACTGTTTTAGGTATTAACTCATAATATTTTATAAAAATTGGATTATGAGAGGCCAATATTATTTCCTTATGAAATTGTAAGTCAGCATCATAACATTCTTCTATAAAACCTTGAGAAACTTTATCTAGTTCTTCTACTGACTTCAAATAGGCATGTCTTATTTTTTGAAGTTCTTTAGTAGTAGCATTTAAAATTGCCAATCTTGTAGCTTCACTTTCTATAAGTTGTCTTGACCTTAAAGATTCAACATAAAATTCTTGTATGTTGTGATTTTTATATACTTCATTATCATCAAACAGGTCAATTTTTTTGAATCCTTCAACTATAGGGCTTGAGTAAGGTATAGCCCTAAGTATTCCTTCTTTACAGAGTATGTCTATGGCGTTTCTTACAGGGATTCTACTTATATTAAACAAGTCAGCAATCTTTCTCTCACTTGGTAATTTACTATTAATTTTAAAAGTTCCATTTAAAATATTTAATTTAATATAATCAATAATTTTTTCAGTGGCATTTAAGTTTTTCATAAGAACTCCTAAACATATAATTTTTTTATGATTGTATTATATCATAGTTAAGAGTTAAATCTAGTTTTTTATAATATGTATAAGATAAGATAGAAGCCATTATAGCTATAATAGCTAAGGTAAAATAACCATATTGCATTGAAATATAATCTGATATTTTACCAACTAACATTGGAAATATAGACATTCCTATAGCATAAATTGCTTGAAAGAATCCCATTGCAGTAGATTTCTGATGTTTTGGTACATTTTTCATAGATTCACTAGTAAGGTAAGAAAGGAGTATACCTGTAGACATACCTGGGAGTAATTGTAATATAAAAATTATAGTAATATTTTTTACTGTTGGAACTAGAAAACAATAAACTGAAATAAAAAGAAATACTAGAGGAATCCAAAACTTAGGCCCATACTTGGTACAAAATTTAGTAGATGCAAATCCAGAAAAGGCAACAGCACACAACATATAAAATATAGAGGATAGACCTATAAGGGTAGAGCTAGAACCTAAGTCTTTAAGAATTTGAGTAGTAAATGACATCGTTGTAGACATTTGAATACCTTGTTGAATCAATGCCATAAAAGAAAAAAATATAAGTCTTTTATCCATACATATATATAGAGAGTCTTTAATAGATATTTTTTTTAGTATATTATTTGAGTTGTGTTCTTTTATATTTAAAGCTAGGATTGTTCCAATAGCTGAAGATGATACACTCATAATACATAGAGTTGTCATTCCAAATTTTTCATAAAATAAAGTACTCATAACAAATCCAATTAACATCCCTAGATTGTTTACTAATATTATTATGCTTGTAGATTTTTGTTGATGTTTTACAGAAAAAAAGTTGGTGTAGTGGACCATGTAAGAAATCCAAGTTGATGATGATATTCCAGATAGAATATTAGCTATAAGAAAACCACTACCTCCAGGAGAAAAGATTCTTATAAGAGAGGCTAAACCAGCAAAGAAAATTCCTGACAGTATAAATATTTTATGTTTATTTATTGAGTCAGCAAAGACTCCAACAGGAAGTCTTAGTAAACATTGTGAGATTCCATAGGCACCTATTATTATACCTATCATGTTTGTAGACACATTACAGGCATTCAAATATGGATTTTGAAATGGTATGTATACATATTGCGAAAACCAGAAAAATGCAACAATAATAAGTAAAAGTAGTTTTTGATTAGATATTTTTTTCATATTATCCTCCAAATGGTATTTTTATAATGCAAATAATATACCATTTAGAATTTTTAATCAAGTATTTTATGATTAAAAAATAAATTAAATATATAATTATTATTTACTAAAAAATTATATTTTATAGTTGAATTAAGAAAACGCTTGTGTTAATATTAAGTTAACAAATTTGAATATTATAACAGTAGACGTGTTACTGGTAATGCAGGCAAGATCGAATCAATTTTTATAGATTATCTATAGGGTACTATGGGTATAATCTATTTATTTGGTTCGATTTTTTTGTTTAAATGGCCATAAAACAAAAAGCCTATAATTTAAAATGGAGGATTTTTTATGGATTATAAAAATATAGCTCAAGAAATTCTACTAAATGTAGGAGGAAAAGAGAATATAAATGAAGTGACTCACTGTATGACAAGGCTTCGATTTAAGGTCAGGAATTCTTCTAAAGTGGATAAAGAGAAGTTATCCAAGACAGAAGGAGTAATAACTGTTGTTGAGAGTATGGGTCAAATACAAGTTGTAATTGGTAATAAAGTAAAAAAAGTATACGACGAGGTCATAAAAATGGTGCCTCAAACAAATGAAGTAAGTAAAAGAAATGAAAATCAGGAAAAACAAGGTATAATGAATTCGATATTATCTGCAGTAGCTGGTATATTCACACCAACAATACCTGCTATAGCAGGAGTTGGTATGATTAAAGGTATTTTATCAGTCCTTGCAATGTATTATATGAATAAAAATGGAGTGGATATAAAAGAAACTCAAAGTTATATCATTTTAAATGCTATGGCTGATTCCATATTTTACTTTATGCCAATTATACTAGGATATACTGCGGCTAAGGTATTTAATGCAAATAAAATAATATCAATGGTACTAGGGGCTACACTTTGTTATCCTGCTTTTACAACTTTGATGGCAGGTGAAGAGACAGTTAGATTTTTAGGGCTGGTAGTAACTAAAGCTACATATACATCATCTGTTATTCCAATAATTATTGCTATATGGGCTCTTTCATATGTTGAAAAAGTATTAGAAAGGTATATCCCTGAAGTAATCAAAATAATAATGGTTCCCACACTATCATTAGTTATAATGCTACCTGCAACATTATTTCTATTTGGACCAATTGGGATATATATAGGAAATGTAATAAACTTTTCTTATAAGTATATTTATGAACTAAGCCCTGCATTGTGTGGAGCTTTTGTAGGTGGTTTATGGTGTGTGTTGGTTATATTTGGTGCACATAGAGCGCTGTTGCCAATAGGTATAAGTGATGTTGCTCAGACAGGAAGACAAAATTTATTGGCATTTGCAGGAGCTGCTAACTTTTCACAAGCAGGAGCTGCTCTAGGAGTATTCTTCAAAACCAAAAATCAAGGTCTAAAAACAATTTCTATGTCTGCAACTATAACAGCTCTATTTGGTATAACTGAACCTGCAATATACGGTGCTAATCTTAGGCTGAAAAAACCTATGGTATGTGCTGTAATATGTGGTGCAATTGGAGGTGCCATAATGGGAATGGGTGGAGCTTATGGTAACGCATTTGCAAACCAAGGTGTTTTAACTATACCTGTATATGCTGAAGCAGGTACATTAGGATTTTTAAGTTATTTAGGAGGTTGTGCTATAGCATTTTTTGGGTCAGCTATTTCAACTTATATAGTTGGATTTGAAGATTTAGAAGAAGTTTCAAAAGAAGAGAGTTCAGTTATAAAAATAGAAACACAAGATGGTGTTATTGATATAACTTCTCCTGTTGAGGGCGAATGTATAGAGTTATCAGAAGTAAAGGATGATGTATTTGCATCAAAAGCTATGGGAGAAGGTATAGCTGTATTACCTACAAAAGGAGTAATAACAGCACCTACTGACTGTGAAGTAGCTTCCTTATTTCCAACATTACATGCAATAGGATTAAAGCTAGATAATGGAGCAGAAATGTTAATACATGTTGGAATTAATACAGTAGAGTTAAATGGTAAATACTTTACAAAACATGTCAATCAAGGAGATTTAGTGAAGAGAGGCGATAAACTTATATCCTTTGATATAGATAAAATAAAAAAGGCTGGTTATGATGTAACTACACCAGTTATAGTAAATAATACATTTGATTTTGGACAAGTAGTTTCTTGTAAGCCTAGTTATGTATCTACTAATGATAATATTATTTCATTAGTACTAGCTAATAACTAAGTTAATTTAACTAGAAATAAGTAAAAAATGAATAATCAAGTATATTAAAAAAATGAGCTTACTGCAATGAATTAATAAAGAAAATAATTAATGTAAAAGGAGAAATATTTATGAGTACAGGATTTCCAAAAAATTTTTTATGGGGAGCATCATCTTCTGCATTTCAAGTAGAAGGAGCTTGGGATGAAGATAATAAAGGCAAAACCGTAGCTGACTACAATTCTTTTAAAAAATCTCATTTACAAGCAGATACTAAGATAGCATCAGATTTTTATCATAACTATGAAGAAGATATTGAATTAATGAAAGATTTAGGGATGAAGACCTATCGTTTTTCAATTTCATGGGCTAGAATAATTCCAGATGGTGAAGGAGAGATAAATCAAAAGGGTATAGATTTTTATAACAAGATAATAGATAAACTAATAGAGTGTGATATTGAACCATTTGTAACTTTATACCATTTTGACCTTCCATTTGCACTAGTAGAGAAATACAATGGATGGGAAAGTAGAAAAACTGTTTATGCTTTTGAAAAGTTTGCTAAAATATGTTTTAAGTATTTTGGAGATAGAGTAAAGCATTGGCAACCTCATAATGAACAGAATCTAATTGTTAGAGTAGAGGAGCGAATTAATATATATGATGAAACAGACCCATGGAAGATAGATAAGATGCGTGCTCAGATGGATTACAACCTTTGTCTAGCACATGCATTAGCAGTTAATGCATGCCATGAAATGATAGAAGGAAGTAAAATTGGAGCAGCTGTATCATCATCTGTAACATATCCTCTTACATCCAAGCCAGAAGATGTGTATGCTGCTAGAATGAATGATAACTTTAAAGTGTACTATATGCTTGATATGCATCATTATGGAGAATATCCAGGATATTATATGAATTACCTTGAAAAAAGAAATATAATTCCTCATATGGAAGAAGGGGACAAAGAAATACTTAGAAAATCTAAAATGGATTTTATAGCTGTAAATTACTATAGAACAAATTGTGCAGAAGCCTTACCTGAGGATTCGCAACATCCATTTGGCTTAAGAGAAGGAACTGTTGATTTTAGTATGTATGGATTATTTAAAATGTCGATGAATCCTAATCTGAAAGCTTCAGAATATGGAGCATCAATAGACCCATCAGGTCTTAGGGTAGCTTTAAATGAATATTGGCAAAAATACCACTTACCTGTTATAATAACTGAAAATGGACTTGGAGCTAAAGATGTATTAGAAAAAGGAAAAATTCACGATGACTATCGTATAGATTATTTAAGAAGTCACATAAATGCATGTAAATTAGCTATTGAAGATGGTGTAGAGATGATTGGATATTGTCCATGGTCATTTACAGACCTTTTAAGTTCTTCACAAGGTTTTAATAAGCGTTATGGACTTGTTTATATAAATAGAACAGACCATGAAGTTTTAGACTTACAAAGAATAAAGAAAGATAGTTTTTACTGGTATAAAGAAGTTATAGAGAACAATGGAATAACAAAATAAACATAAATATATATTGAGGGTTTTAGTATGTATATTACAAAGGTATTAAACAATTCATTGCTACTTGCAAAGGATGATAATGGCGAAGAAATAATATTGATGGGGAAAGGTATTGGTCACAATTATAAGGTTGGGTCTGAGTTGAATAAAGAAGATATAGAAAAGACCTTTGTTCTTCATGATGAAAATACAAAAAAGAGTATTATACAACTTGCATCAGAAATAGATGCAGAATACTTTGGTATAGCTCAAATGATAATCGCATATGGAATAGAAAAATATAACTTAAAACTTATGAACCATATATATTTGGCTTTAACTGACCACATTGCCTTTGCAGTGAGACGCTTTAAAGAAGGTATAATGATTGAAAATAACTATTTGTTTGAAATAAAAGAGTTTAACCCAAAAGAATATGATATAGGAAGATATGCAATTACTGTTTTTAAAGAGGTTCTTGGCTTAGAGTTACCAGAAGAGGAAATTGGTAATATAGCAGGTCATTTTATAAATGCACAACAGGATAATCCCTATAGTGATAGAAGTAAGAGAAGTGCTAAGATTGTAAATGCTATTTTGCAGATAGTTCATTATCACTTTTCTATTGTATATAATAAAGAGTCATTTTATTATAGGAGATTTGTAATGCATCTAAAGGCATTTTCAAAAAGATTTCTAGCCAATGAACCATCAAAAGAAAAGATAGATTTTATTTATGAGCAAGTTCAAAAAAATTGTAAGGAAGAGTATGAATGTGTAAAAAAGATAGGAGCTTATATATACAAGGAGTATTCTAGAGAATTGCCTAAACAAGAGGAATTATATTTAATGATTCATGTTCATAAGATTTTAGGAGAATTAGATGAAAATTGTTAGAATATCTTAGTATATTAGTAATCTGATAACAAAAACAAGAATTAATTAAATTTTAATAAGGAAATTACTTAAAGAGATAGTGAATATTCACTATCTCTTTGTTTTTATATAAAAGTAGGCAAGGTGAGTAGTTCGTCAAATATATATAACATAATTTTCAAAAGTATTTACATCAGAAAAGAAATAAAAATTGTAGCTAAAAAATATTTCATGGACTGAGAATAAATCTAAAATATATTTTTTTAATAATATGTTAGAAAATGAGAATATTTAAATAAAAAAAAGAATATTATATATAGTTGACAAAATGTGGAAATTAATATATTATATAAATATAGAAATAGTAATCATTACTATTATTGAAAAGGGAGGAATTAATTATGAATTTAAAAGGAACTAAAACAGAAAAAAATTTAATGGCAGGATTTGCAGGAGAATCAGAAGCAAGAAACAAATATACATACTATGCTTCAAAAGCTAAAAAAGAAGGTTATAATCAAATAGCTGCTATATTTGAAGAAACTGCTAACAATGAAAAAGAACATGCTAAGTTATGGTTTAAGCTTTTACATGATGGCATGCCTTCAACAGAAGAAAATTTAAAAGATGCAGCAGCAGGTGAAAACTATGAGTGGACTGATATGTATGCAAAATTTGCTAAAGAAGCTAAAGAAGAAGGATTTGACAAAATAGCTTATTTATTTGAGGCTGTTGGAAAAATAGAGAAAGAGCATGAAGAAAGATACTTAAAGCTTTTAGAAAACTTAAATGAAGGAAAAATATTTAAAAGAGATGAAGAGGTTGTTTGGCAATGTCAAAACTGTGGTCATGTTTATGTAGGTACTGAAGCACCAGAAAAATGCCCAGTATGTGACCATCCAAAGGCTTACTTCAATATAAAAGCTGAAAACTATTAAAAATTATTATAATTAAAAAGGAATGTTAACTATGAAATTTTCTAAACAAAGAGAACTGATTTTAAATGAAATATTAAATAATCCGGTTCACCCTACTGCGGATTACCTATATGAAAATTTAAAAAAAGATAATCCAAATTTAAGCTTAGGAACTGTGTATAGAAATTTAGCCCAGCTGACAGAACATGGCTTTATAAGAAAGGTTAGTATTCCAGGAAATCCAGATAGATTTGATGGTAGAATAGATAATCACTATCATATCATATGTGAAGTATGTGGAGAGGTGTACGATTTAGAATCTGATGTTCTTAATAATTTAAAAGAATCAATAGCAGAGGAAACAGACATAAAAATAACATCTTATAACATAAGTTTTAAAGGGATTTGTAATAATTGTGAAAAGTGTAGCCAAGTAGGTTAACTTTCAAATTCTAAAAAATAATTAATGAGGTGAGTTTATGTGTAGTGAACAAAAATTTTTTATATGTGAGACTTGTGGAAATATTGTAGGAATGATACAAAATAGTGGCGTACCTGTTTTCTGTTGTGGAAAGCCTATGAAAGAGCTTGTTCCTAATACAACAGATGCAGCAGTTGAAAAACATGTACCTGTGATTGAAGTAGAAGGAAATAATGTTACTGTAAAAATAAGTAGTGTTGCTCATCCAATGACTAAAGAACATCATATAGCATGGGTATATCTTATGACTGAGCAAGGTGGTCAACGTAAATGTCTAACAGTAGATGGAGAACCTATAGTTAAATTTGCTTTGAATGATGATGATAAAGTGATTTCTGCATATGCTTACTGTAATTTACATGGATTATGGAAGGCTGAACTGTAATATTTAAATAAATTGAATTTAAAGGGGAGGCTATAAATGTATTTTATACAAATGGCCTCCTATAAATTTATATAAATTCAATTTTTAGTTTTATTTAATGTCAATATAACATAAGGAGAAAATAATATGTCAATTTATAAATGTAGTGTTTGTGGATATATTTATGATGAATCTAAGAATGATAAAACTTGGGATGAATTGAGTGAAGACTGGGAATGCCCTGTATGTACAAAAGGTCGTAGTTATTTTGGTAAGATAAGTACTGTTTACTATGAAGAAGATGAAAAGGGAGCAGAAGATATTGCTGAAAATGAGACTGAGGTAACTAGTGAAAAAACAGGTGATTTAAACTACATAAATACATATTTAAGAAGAGATGATGAAGTTGAGAAACATATGGACATAATCCATGAAATGGCTGTTACAGGGAAGTCTATAATAGAACCTATGAGAACTAAACTACCAGTAATTTCTTGGGATGATATTTTAATTATGGGTGCTCAATTAAATCCATTACCTTTAAATGAGCATGATGAAGTAAATACAACAACAATAATAGGAAAAAAAGCAAAAAAACCTATGATTATAGAAAATCCAGTTTATATTTCCCATATGTCATTTGGAGCTTTGTCTAAAGAACTAAAAATAGCTTTAGCAAAGGGAGCAGCTAAAAGTAAGACAGCTATGTGTAGTGGAGAAGGTGGTATATTGCCAGAAGAAAAAGAAGCTTCATACAAGTATATCTTTGAATATGTACCAAATAAGTACAGTGTCACTGAAGAAAATCTTAAAAATTCTGATGCTATAGAGATAAAAATTGGTCAAGGAACAAAACCTGGTATGGGAGGTCATCTTCCTGGCGAAAAGGTTACTGAAGAAATAGCAAAGGTGAGAAATAAGCCTGTAGGTCAAGATGTAATAAGTCCATCTTGTTTTGAGGAAATACAGTCTAAAGAAGACTTAAAGAAACTTGTAGATGAGCTTAGAGAAGTTTCAGAAGGGCGTCCAATTGGTGTTAAAATTTCAGCAGGACATATTGAAAAGGACATGGAATTTATAGCTTATGCGAAACCTGACTTTGTAACTATTGATGGTCGTGGTGGAGCTACTGGCGCAAGTCCAAAATTGCTTAAAGATGCAACTTCAATTCCAACAATATTTGCTCTTCATCGTGCTAGAAAATATATAGATACACATGAATTAGATATAGATTTAGTTATAACAGGTGGACTTCGTGTATCTACTGATTTTGTTAAGGCATTAGCTATGGGTGCTGATGCAATTGCTATTGCAAGTTCTGCTCTTATGGCAGCTGCATGTCAACAGTATCGTATATGTGGTTCTGGTAAGTGTCCTGTAGGAGTAGCTACTCAAGATGAAGAATTAAGAAAAAGATTACATATAGAAAATAGTGCTAATAGAGTGGCAAACTTCTTAAATGTAAGTTTAGAAGAACTTAAGACTTTTGCTAGGGTTTCTGGGCATAAGGATATACATGATTTAAGTGTTGATGATTTGTATACAGTTAACTCTGAAATATCAAATTATACAAATATACAACATGTATAGGTTTTAAGTTTAGAACTATTAATAGATATATATATTTATAAAAATAAGAGTGAATATAGTTTATGTAAGGAGAATTTTACTTTGTAAAGTTCTCTTTATTATTGTGAAAATTAAAAATATTAAATTGTAAAATATTCTGTGATATCGTACTATTAAACTAAATAATATTTTAAGGAGTGATTATCATGGAAAGGTTAAAGATACAAGTTCTTGTTGATAATAATACATACATTGATAGATATTTTGTTGGAGAACCAGCAGTAAGCTATTATATTGAAATTGATGGTAATAAAGTTTTATTTGATTCAGGATATTCAGATGTATTTATATCAAATGCTGAAAAGCTAGATATAGATTTAGGCGACTTAACTCATGTTGTTTTTTCTCATGGGCATAATGACCATACAAGAGGTATTAAGTTTCTGAAAGATAAGTATGATTTATCTAAAGTTGAGCTTGTCGCACATCCCAATTGTTTTATACCTAAAAAAGAAGGCAATGAGAATATAGGTGCTCCATTTTCTGTTGATGAAATTAAACAAATTTTTATATATAATCCTCAAGAAAAACCTTTTAATATAAGTGAGAATTGCATATTTTTAGGTGAAATACCTACTGTACATAATTTTGAAAAAAGAGCTAAAATGGGCAAATATAAAGTAGGAGATTTGTGGGAAGATGATTGTGTTTTAGATGATTCTGCTATAGTCTGTAAAACTGATAAAGGTCTTTTTATTATTACAGGATGTTCTCATAGTGGAATTTGTAATATAGTAGAGTATGCTAAAAAGGTATGCAGAGATGACAGAATCATTGGTATATTAGGAGGTTTTCATCTTTTTGAATTGGATGATAGGTTAGATAGTACAATTCAATATTTAGAAAAAGAAGGAATAAAAATGTTGTACCCTTGTCATTGTGTTTCTTTTAAAGTAAAAGCTAAGATGAATGAAACTTTAAGTGTGAATGAAGTGGGAGTAGGGTTGACTTTAAACATATAAAATTTAAGTTGCTATTTAAAAGGAGTTGAACTTAAAATTTGATTAGAAAAAATCATTTTTAAGATAGCTCCTTTTATTATATTTATTTTTAAAAAAATTAATATAGTATTATATGAAATATTGTAAAAAAATTATTTTTAATGAGATTATATTTTCATTAATAAACAATTTTATCATGTATTAATAATGAGAAAATAAGTAGTAAATAAAGTGAATTTATTTACATCTATGAATTATTTTAGAAATTATATTGATTATTCTTAT